>JBIJDM010000015.1:0-23586 GCA_044344145.1 Phycisphaerae bacterium | reverse complement strand
CGTTCGACGTTTATCGCCCTGATCAAATATACTGATGGTACCCTCAGCTACATCCTCGCCCCCCTGGGCCTGAAGGTGGGCGCGGAAATCGAAAGCGGTACCCATAACGACATTGAAAAGACCCTCGGCAACGCGATGCCGTTGGAAATCTGCCCCGTCGGTGCGGAAGTCCACAATCTGGAATCCATCCCCGGCCAGGGCGGCAAGCTGGTTCGTTCCGCCGGCGGCGTGGCCCGTCTGATCGGTAAAGATGGCGGCACCGCCACCATCCAACTGCCCAGCGGCGAAGTCCGTCAGCTTAACTGGAAGTGCCGGGCGACCCTGGGTCAGCTCAGCAATATTGACTGGATCAACATCCGTTGGGGCAAGGCCGGCCGGACCCGTCATCGCGGGATTCGTCCCACGGTTCGTGGCGTGGCCATGAACCCGGTTGCCCACCCGCTGGGTGGTGGTGAAGGTCGTTCGGGCGGCGGTCGTCACCCCGTCAGCAAGTGGGGCGTGCCCGCCAAGGGCGGCAAGACCCGCAGTCCCCGGAAGAATAGTTCAGACATGATTATCCGTCGGCGTATGACGGTGCGTTATGGTGAATCAGTGTTGCGTCGGAAATAAGATTCAAGCTCACGAGGATAGCACATGAGCCGCAGTTCGAAAAAAGGTCCGTTTGTCGCTGAGCATCTCCTGGCCAAAGTGGCCAAGCTGAACGACAAGAATTCCAAAGATCCGATCAAGACCTGGTCGCGTTCGAGCACGATTATTCCGGATTTTGTGGGCCATACGTTTATGGTGCACAACGGCCGGATGCACGTGAAAGTGTTTGTCACGGAAGATATGGTGGGCCACAAGCTCGGTGAGTTCTCGCCGACGCGGACGTTCAAGGGTCACACCATGGTCAAGGCAAAGGCCGAGTAACAACAGTGGCACGAGCGGTCGGGTGATACCGACCGGCTTCGGAAGATGAGGTTTGTACTATGGGATACATGGCAAAATGGCGTAACGCAAGGATCTCCGCCCGTAAGGCGCGGTTGTTGACGGACCTGATCCGCAACAAGCCCGTGGACGAGGCGCTGGACTTGCTGAAGTTCAACAAGAAGCGGGCCGCTGTCATGGTGGCCAAGGTGCTCCGCAGCGCCATCGCGAATGCCGACGTCCGGGAAGCGGATGTTGACAATCTCTTTGTGGCCAAGAGCTTCTGTGACGAAGGTATCGTCATGAAGCGCTTCCAGCCCAAGGATCGCGGCAAGGCTTATTCGATTTTGAAGCGTTCTTGCCACATCTGTGTGGAAGTGGAAGAAGGCACCGCCCCCAGCAAGAAGAAGAAGACCAAGGGTGCGGGTAAAAAAGCGGTAGTGAAAGCGTAACGAAACAGATTTCGCGGACTGATTCGAGGTAGCAATGGGTCAGAAAATTCATCCACTGGGCTTCCGGGTAGGTATTACTGAAGGCTGGACCAGCCGTTGGTTTGCCCCCAAGAAGATTTTCGGCGATCTGCTGGTCGAAGACCAAAAGATTCGCGCCTTTATTGATGAAAAGCTCAACCGTCAGGCCCCCTTCGCCGGGATTGCCAAGGTTGAGATCGAACGTACCCGGGAAGAGTTGCGGGTGGTCCTGCACTCGTCGCGTCCCGGTACGGTGATCGGGCCCAAGGGGGCGGATGCCGACAAGCTCCGCGATGCCCTGGAGACCCTCACCGGCCGCAAGGTGAAGATCGAAGTCAGCGAGGTCGCCAACCCCGACCTCAACGCCCAGTTGATTGCCGAGAACATCGGCGAACAGCTCAAGAAGCGGGTCAGCTTCCGTCGCGCCGTGCGGCAGAAACTGGATGCCGCGATGTCGGCGGGCGCCAAGGGTGTGAAGATCCAACTGGCCGGACGTATAGGCGGGGCGGAAATCGCCCGGACCGAAAAGTTCCTGCTCGGTTCGATCCCGCTGCAGACCCTGCAGGCGGATGTGAACTACGGCCTGAATCACTGCCGGACGCCCTATGGCGTGCTGGGCATCAAGGTCTGGGTGTATCGCGGTTTGTATTCCGAGACGGAAAATCTGGACAACACCCGCAAGAGCGGTCCGCGTCGTCCGCGGCGTCGTTAAACGAATTTAAGCATGGGTTGCGGGTCCTTTGACGGCCCGGCCTACGACTAGGAGTATGACACATGGCAAAGTTAATGCCTTCACGAGTAAAGTGGCGTAAGCAGCAGCGCGGTGTGATGCGCGGCAACGCGACTCGTGGCAACAAGATCGGCTACGGCGAATTTGGTTTGCAAGCGTTGGAACCCGGACGCATCAACGGTCGGCAGATTGAAGCCGGTCGTATGGCGGCCTCGCGGTTTGTCGCCCGGGAAGGTAAAATCTTCATCCGGATTTTCCCACACAAGAGCTTCTCCAAGAAGCCGCTGGAAACCCGGCAGGGTACCGGTAAGGGCGAACCGGAGTTCTGGGCCGCAGAAGTGAAGCCCGGCACGATCATGTTCGAAATGACCGGGGTTGAAGAAGCCGTGGCCCGCAAGGCGTTTGCCCGGGTGGCCTACAAGATGCCGATTCGGACGCGCTTTATCGCCCGTCGGCACACGATGTGATTCCACGCCGGGGCGGTTGCTCCGGCGCTTAACGAGGTTGAGTCATGAGCAGCAAAGAGTTTGTAAAATTGGAAGACGCCCAGTTGCTGGAAAAGGAAGCCGAACTGCGCAAGCAGTTGTTCGACCTCCGGATCCAATCCGCGTCGGACAAGATCAAAGATGTGTCGCAAGTGGGCAAGATCCGTCGTGATATTGCCCGTGTTGAAACCGTGCTACGGCAGCGTCAGCTCGCCGCCGGCAAGGCCCAGGCGTAAGGTCTTAGAGCAGGCAGGAATATTCGATGAGCACTGAAACAGTCAGCACCAAACGTAAATTACGCACGCGGATGATCGGCAAGGTCGTCTCGGACAAGGTCAACAAGACCCGTCGGGTCGTGGTTGATTACCTGGCCCCGCATGCGAAGTACGGTAAGTATGTCAAGCGGCAGACGGTTCTGCATGTCCACGATGAAGCCAATGTCTCGCAGACGGGCGACACGGTGGAAGTGATGAGCTGCCGGCCGATCAGCAAAACCAAGACGTACCGCTTTGTACGGATCGTGACCAAGGGCCCCGGTGCCATTGACACCAGCGCCATTGAGTCGGATGCCTCGAAGCTGTTTGCCAAGAACCAGGATAAGACCGCGTCCGCCTAAGGCCGACGCTCTACTAAAGCAGGTGAGTCATGATTCAGCAGCAGACCCGAATTGACATTGCCGATAACACCGGCGCCAAGTCCGCGATGTGCATCAAAGTACTCGGCGGCTCGACCCCCCGCGGCAAGTTCAAGCGTCGTATCGCCACCATCGGTGACCTGATTGTCGTCGCCGTCAAGAAGGCGATGCCCAACGGGGACATCAAGAAGGGCGAAGTGGCCAAGGCCGTGATTGTGCGGACCCGCCAGATCACCCGTCGTTCCGATGGCAGCATCGTGCGGTTCGACCGCAACGCCGCCGTGATCGTGGATGATGAAGGCAATCCCAAGGGCACGCGCATCTTTGGTGCGGTGGCCCGTGAGTTGCGTGAAAAGAATTACATGAAGATTGTTTCTTTGGCCAGTGAAGTCGTCTAACAGGATAGGCCCAACCGGCCCATAGAATGAGGTTAAACATGGCGGCGCGTATTAAAGCAGGTGACACCGTTTATATCCGTTCGGGAGCCTCCAAGGGCCAGACCGGCAAGGTGCTCAAGGTATTTCCGGACAAGGACATGGTTCTGATCGAAGGCGTCAACGTCAAGATCAAGCACCTGAAGCCCACCCAACAGAGTCCCAAGGGTGGCAAGATCAGCAAACCCGCCCCGATCCAGGCCTGCAAAGTGCAGCCGGTGGATCCCAAGACCGGCAAGGGCACCCGGGTGCGTTATGTCACCACGGACGGCGTGAAGCGCCGCATCGCCGTCAAGACCGGCAGCGATCTGGGTGTGGTGGCGAAGGTCAAGTAAGTTTGTGGGTATCAGGGCTGCGTAAGCCCGGGCACCCGATGAAGTATGATATGCAAGGTGGTCTGCGGACCCCGTAGGATGAGGTAGCTGAAAATGGCCGACAAGAAGGACGCCAACAAACAAGAAAAAGCCCCCAAGAAGGCCCCGCAAGGTGGACCCGAAGGTGCGGGCAAGCAGTCCAAGAAAGCCAAGGGCGAGCCCAAGGCCAGCAAGGGTCCCGAAGTGGCCACCGGCGAAGGCGTGGCTTTCCCCGCTGGTTACGTACCGCGCCTGCGGCTGCGTTACAAGGACGAAATCGCCCCCGCGCTGAAAGCCAAGCTGGGGATCAAGAATGTCATGGCCGTGCCCCGGATCACCAAGGTGGTCATCAACATGGGTCTGGGCAAAGCCATCACCGAAAAGCCCCGTCTGGAAGCGGCCGTCAAGGAATTGACGCTGATCGCCGGCCAGAAGGCCCAGGTGTGTAAGGCGCGCATCAGCGTGTCGAACTTCAAATTGCGTCAGGGTATGGAAATCGGCTGCCGGGTCACGCTGCGGGGCAACCGCATGTGGGAATTCCTGGACCGCCTGATCAACCTGGCCATCCCGCGGGTGAAGGACTTCCGGGGCTTGAACCCCAAGGCCTTCGACAAGCGTGGCAACTATAACATGGGTCTGACCGAACAGACCGTCTTCCCGGAAATCCGCGGCGACAACGTGACCTTCCATCAGGGAATGAACATCACGATCGTCACCACGGCCGGTGAAGAGAAAGCGGCGTTTGAGCTTTTGAAGGCTTTTGGAATGCCGTTCGCGACTGCGGACGCCGCCAAGAAGGCTTCTTAACGTATCAGGTAGTAGCACAAAGGAACGAATATGGCCACGACTGCTTGGAAAGCCCGTTATGCCCGCAATCTGAAATTGATTGCGCAATACGCAGATTTGCGTAAGAAGTACAAGGAAGAAGGCAATATGGAAGCCTTGCGGAAGCTGCCGCGCAACAGCAGCCCCACCCGTTTGGCACGGCGCTGCGAATTGACCGGCCGGCGGCGTTCCCATTATCGTAAATTCAAGATTTCGCGTATTATGCTGCGTGAGTTGGCCCACAAGGGTCTGATCCCCGGCATGCGTAAGAGCAGCTGGTAAGCCCTAAAGCCCTGAGAGGTTGGTTTATGAACGACACTATTTCGGATATGCTCTGCCGGATCGGTAATGCGGTCTCCGCCAAGCACAAAACCGTTGACGTCAAACAATCCAAGGTATGTCTGGGCATTGCCCAGGTACTGAAGGAAGAAGGCTTCATCGAAGATTTCACCGCCCTTGATGACGGGACCGGCCAAGGCCTGATCCGCATTCAGGTCAAGTATACGCCCACCGGCGAACGCGTGATCCACGAGATCAAGCGGCTCAGCAAGCCCGGCTGCCGCGTGTACCGCGAAGTGGACCGCCTGCCGGCCGTGCAGAACGGCATGGGGATTGTGCTCCTGAGCACGTCCAAGGGTGTGCTCTCGGACCGCAAGGCCCGCGAACTGAACATGGGTGGCGAAGTGCTCGCCACCGTGAAGTAACAATTTACTGAACAGCCCGCCGCTGTGCGGGGTATGTTCCGGAAGGCCACTGGCAACAGTGATGTTACCGGACGGAAAGGACAAGTTATGAGTCGAATTGGTAAGAAACCTATCGCGGTACCCAAAGGCGTCAAGATCGCCGTCAACAATGACGTGGTCAATGTGGAAGGCCCCAAGGGCAAGCTCTCCCTCAAGCATCATGCCAACGTTTCGGTCGCAGTGGCCGGCGATGTGGTCACCGTCACCCGCAAGGATGACGAGAAGCTCTCGCGGGCGGTCCACGGTTTGACCCGGGCCCTGATCAGCAACATGCTGACCGGCGTGAGCACGGGTTATGCCAAGGATCTGGAAATTCAGGGTGTCGGTTACAAGGCCGAACAGGCCGGTAATGTGCTGACCCTGTCGCTGGGCTTTGCCAACCAGATCAAGATTGAAATCCCCGTCGGGCTGGTCCTCAAGATTGAGGCCCAGGGCACCAAGATCAATATCTCGGGTGCGGACAAACAGATGGTCGGCGATTTGGCCGCCCAGATTCGCCGGATTCGTAAGCCTGAACCTTACAAGGGCAAGGGTGTGCGTTATGTCGGTGAAACCGTCAAGCGTAAGGCTGGTAAGCAGTTTGCCGGTGCGGGTGCCAAGTAATTTGGCGTATCCCGTGTCGCGTGTAGCGTGATTCGCATGGAAACTAGATTCGGATTGGATAGAAAACATGAGTAAGACGACACTCAAAATCAAGAATAAGCGGTGGCAACGGCGTAAACTGCGGGTCCGTGGCTCTTTGTCGGGCACGGCCGAACGTCCGCGTCTGACGGTGTTCCGCAGCCTCAAGAACATGTATGCCGAGTTGATTGACGATGTCAGTGGCCACACGCTGGTGGCCGCGAGCACCGCGGAAAAAGACCTCAAGCCGGCCGCCCCCCAGGGTGGCAACAAGAATGCCGCCATTGTGGTGGGCAAGGCGCTGGCCGCCAAGGCGCTGGCCAAGGGGATCACCGAGATTGCGTTCGATCGCAATGGCTATCGGTACCATGGTCGGGTCAAGGCGTTGGCCGATGCCGCGCGTGAAGCGGGTCTGAAGTTTTAAACACACAGGCAACTTTCGTATAGCTAAGGAATGGTTATGGCTGAACGTAATTACAACTCCGATAAGGGCCCGAATGACTCCGCAACCGTGGGTGTCTTCCGCAGCGCCAAGGTCGTCAAGGGTGGTAAGAATTTCTCCTTCGAAGCACTGGTCGCCACCGGCGATCGGCAGGGCAACCTGGGTCTGGGCTATGCCAAGGCCAAGGAAGTTCCCAATGCTGTCGAGAAGGCCACCAAGGATGCCCGCAAGCACATGATCTCGGTAGCGCTCGAACGCGGCACCATTCCCCACGAAGTGATGGGCACCTACGGCGCCAGCTCGATCCGTCTGGTTCCGGCCCGTCCGGGTACCGGCGTCAAGGCCGGCCGTTATGTGCGTCCGTTGCTGGAGTTGGTGGGCATCAAGGATGTCCTCAGCAAGGCTTACGGCTCCACGAACAAGAAGAATTTATGCAAGGCGACGCTCGCCGCCCTCAAGCAGCTCCGGGTTAAGGAGCAGGTGGCGATTGATCGCGGCGTGACGCTCTAACCTTCCGCTCCGGCGGTCGGGTTAGCCAACGATTTGGAGATTTGCTCATGATGATTCACGAAATTACCGCTCAGGCCGGCAAGCACAAGCGTCGTATCCGTTTGGGACGCGGCGAAAGCTCCGGTCATGGCAAGACCTGCGGACGCGGGACCAAAGGTAGTGGCGCCCGTGCGGGTGGCACGATCAAGCTCGGTTCCGAAGGTGGCAATCTGCCCCTGTTCCGCCGCATTGCCAAGCGTGGCTTCAACAATAATGTTTTCCGTCAGGACTTCGAGATCGTCAATGTCAGCGATCTGGAAAAGTTCTTTGACGCCGGCGCCAAGATTGACCGGGCCGCGCTGGTCGCCAAGAAATTGGTGCGGGTCAACAAGCTGCCCGTCAAGATTCTGGGCGATGGCACCCTGACCAAGTCGTTCGCGATCGTGGCCGGCAAGGTCACCAAGCAGGCCGCTGAGAAGATCACCAAAGCCGGTGGTACCATCAAGCTGCTCGAGCTGGATCGGAACAAGGACAAGGTCAATCCGAAGACCGGTAAGTTCAAGAAATTGGCCAAAGCCGCCAAGGCCTAACGGCCATGGATATGCAGTTTTTGACAACCGCGGGTGGATGCCAGTCCGGTGTTAAAGCCGGGAACGGTAATCTGCTTGCGGTTGCCTGTTGAGTGGTGACCTATGCGAACGGTTGACGCCGTTTGCTTTTGAACTCTTAGCCAGCGAGGCCCGCGTGCTGCAAACGCTGCTGAATATCTTCCGGATTGTGGAACTGCGTACCAAGCTGCTGTTTACCATCGGCTTGCTGTGTGCCTACCGCATTGGCTACTACGTCCCCCTCCCCGGGGTGAATGCGGCGAAGCTCACTCAGGCGGCGAAAACCGCGGCCGAGAACAACTCCCCGCTGGAAGCCGTTACCAATTATCTTTCGCTGTTTTCGGGCGGTGATCTGGGCCAGTCCACGATCTTCGGTCTGGGGATCATGCCTTATATCAGCGCCTCGATCATTATCCAGCTCATGGGCACCGTGGTGCCGGCGCTGGAAAAACTGAAAAAAGAGGGCGAACCGGGCATCCGCAAGATGAACGAATGGACCCGCTACCTCACGGTCGCGGTGTGCTTCGTACAATCGGCGATGTGGATTGGTTACCTGTCGAGTTCGGCCTCGGGAGCCAACAGCCTGCTGCATCTGAGTGTCCGTAATGACCCGTTCCAACTCAGCATGTTCTGGTTCCTGGGCCTGATGATGCTCACGGCCGGCTCGGTGTTCCTGATGTGGCTCGGTGAACAGATTGACCATTATGGGATCGGCAACGGCGTGTCGCTGATTATCACCGCCGGTATTGTGGCTCGCATGCCCGATGCCGTGGGCGAAATTTACCGCAACTTTACCCTCACGGGTGAATTTGACGGTGCCAAGTTCGGCCCGGTCAAGATTGTGTTCCTCATGGCCACCTTTGTCTTCATCGTCGCGGGTTCGATCTTCCTGACCCAGGCGCAGCGCCGCATTCCGATCGAGCAGGCCAAGCATGTCCGGGGCCGCAAGGTTTACGGCGGGCAGTCCAATTATCTGCCCCTGCGGGTCAACCATGCCGGCGTGATGCCGATTATCTTTGCCAGTTCGTTGATGCTGTTCCCCTCCATGCTGCTGCGGTGGCTGGCGACCAGTTATCCCAACGTGGTAACCACCTATCTGGTGTCCCATATTGAGCAGGGCAAGCTCTGGTTTGAACTGATCTACTGTGCGATGATTTTCTTCTTCTCGTACTTCTGGAACACCGTGCAGTTCAATCCCAAGGAAATGAGCACGCAGCTCCGGGATTACGGTACCTTCATCAAGGGCATCCGGCCCGGGCCGCGCACGGCGGAATATTTGCAGGACGTCATGAATCGCGTGACCTTTGTCGGCGCCGGCTTCCTCTGCATCATCGCAGTAGTCCCGCAGGTACTCGGTACGGCGATGGATATCAAGCACAACGTCACCCAGTTCCTGGGCGGCACCGGTTTGCTGATTGTGATCAGCGTACTGCTGGATCTGGTCAACCGGATCGAAGCCAATCTGGTGATGCGTAATTATGGTGGATTCATGGAATCTTCGCGTCCCGGCCGCAATAAATACAGCGGCAAGGGCGGCGCTGCCGGAGTGCAGAGTGCCGCTGGAAAGGACGCCGCCGCATGAGAATCGCGCTACTGGGGCCTCCGGGATCGGGGAAGGGAACCCAGGCGGCGAGGATTTGCGAAGAGTTCAAACTCGTCCATATGTCCAGTGGGGACATCCTGCGGGCGGAAAAGATCTCCGGCAGTGCCAACGGCCGTAAAATTCGCGACTTCATGGCCAATGGGATGCTGGTGCCCGACGAATTGATGATGAACATCATGCGGGAACGCATTATCAAATTGGGTGATTGTGGCTTTGTGTTGGACGGCTTCCCGCGCACGATTGTGCAGGCCGAAGCGCTGAACCGGATGCTGTTTGAACTGCAGCGCCCGCTGATGCTGGTGTTGAATTTTGTCGTGGACCCCGCGGTGTTACAGCGGCGTTTTGAAGGCCGGCGGATTTGTCCGGCCTGCTTGAGTGTCTACCATGTGGATTCCAATCCGCCCCAGACGCCCGGCATTTGTGACAATGATCAGGAACCGTTGATTATCCGCGAAGACGACCGCCACGATGTGGTGCAGAAGCGGATTCAGACGTATCAGGAAACGATGGCCCCGTTGGTGGCGTTTTACGCCCAGATGGGGAATTTTAAGACGGTGGATGCGTCCGGGGCGATCCCGGAGGTGACCAAAGTCGTGCTGGAAAAGATGCATCGGCACTTTGAAGGCTGAGTATGGGCAGGCATTATGCGGATTACGCTGAAATCACAACGCGAACTGGAACAGATGCGGGCTTCGGGCCGCGTCGTCCACCGTGCGTTGCAACGTGCCCAGGAACAGATCCGCGTGGGCATGACCACGCTGGAACTCGACCAGATCGTCTATGACTGCTATACCTCCGCGGGGGCCCGGGGGTTGTTCAAGAACTACCCCAGTTATCAGCCCGGCACCGGTTTTCCCGGCAATACCTGTATCTCGGTCAATGAAGAAGTGGTCCACGGCATCCCGTCGAAGCGGGTGCTCAAGGATGGCGATATTGTCAGTGTGGATTGCGGCGTGAGTCTGGGCAATTACTGCGGCGACTCTGCGGTGACCATACTGCTGGGCAATGTCGCGGAAAAGACCCGCAAGATGTGCGCGGTGACCCAGGGTACGCTGGATTTGGCGATTCGCGAAATTCGGCCCGGCCGGCGCTGGAGTGACATCGCGCGGCTGATGCAGGACTTTGTCGAAAGCCAGGGCTTTGCGGTGGTGCAGGACTTTGTCGGCCACGGCATCGGCCAGCATATGCACGAAGATCCGAAAGTTCCGAATTGCGTAACCAAGGATTTTCTCCGCCGGGGCGATTTTTACCTGCAGGCGGGTATGACGCTGGCCATTGAGCCCATGGTGATCGTGGGCGCGGCCGAGGTGCAGATTTTGACCGATGGCTGGACGGTGGTATCCCGTGACGGGACCCCGGCGGCCCATTACGAGCACACGGTGGCGGTGACCGCCACGGGTGCGGATGTCCTGACGGACGGGCGTTAACGGCCCGTGGGACGGAACTTTAACACCAGCTTTTCGCTGGTGGCGTGAATATTTTGGTTTGACCACTGGCGAAGATGTGGTCGGTTTTGTTATACTACGAGGTTTCTATGCCCAAGGAAGAGCCAATCCGTGTCGAAGCCGTGGTAGTGGAAGCACTACCCAACGCGATGTTCCGGGTCAAGCTGGACAATGGGCATGAGTTGATAGCGCATGTGTCAGGCAAGATGCGGATGAACTTCATCCGGATTCTGCCGGGCGACAAGGTCGCGGTGGAAATGTCGCCGTATGATCTGAAGCGCGGTCGGATAGTGACGCGTAGCTGAGTATGGCTATGGGTCGGGCAGGCGTGTTCGGCAGTGTTGCCGGCGGTCACGAATAGTATGGTCAGGATCAAGTTGGTTTTAACCAGCGGAGTAGTGTCATGAAAGTTCGTTCCAGCGTCAAGCGTATTTGCGAGCATTGCATTGTTGTGCGCCGTCGTGGCGTGCTGCGGGTGGTCTGCAAAGTGGATCCCCGTCATAACCAGCGTCAAGGCTAAGAGCCGGTGATTCAGGTTCACGAGTTAGATTTCAGGAGTTAATTATGCCACGTATTGCCGGTGTTGATATCCCGATTGACAAGCCCGTCCGCATCAGTCTGCGTTACATTTACGGGGTCGGCCCCGTGAACGCGCTGGCCATCCTCAAGGAAGCCAGCATTGATCCGCAGAAGAAGGCCCGCGAGCTGACCGAAGAAGAAGTGAGCCGTATCACCGGCATCATTGACCGCGGGATCGTGGTCGAGGGTGGTCTGCGTCGGCAACTGCAGCAGAATATCCAGCGTCTGAAAGAAATTGGCAGCTACCGTGGGTCGCGGCATCGCCGCAGCCTGCCGACGCGCGGCCAACGCACCCGCACCAATGCCCGCACCCGCAAGGGTCCGCGCAAGACGGTCGCCGGTAAGAAGGGCGTGAAGGAAATGCACGGCTAATCGTTAGCGTGCGCCGCGCCCGGCACCATGGGTCAACGATGGGTTGACGCAGCGTCGGGGCGCGTAGGATTCGGGTCAGGACTAAGCCGTGCGTTCGCGCGTTGCTAATCCGTAGCCCTCAGGAAAGGTTTGTTATGGCCAAGGTAGTCAAAAAGAAAATCCGCAAGAACATCACCAAGGGGATCGTCCACATCAAGGCGAGCTTCAACAACACCCAGGTGACGATCACCGATATGGCCGGCGAGACCCTGTGCTGGGACTCCGCTGGGACCGTAGGCTTCAAGGGCGCCCGCAAGAGCACCCCGTTCGCGGCCACCCGGGCCGCGGAAAACTGTGCCGCCAAGGCCAAGAAATATGGCCTGATGGAAGTGGAAGTCCGCGTCAAGGGCCCCGGCCCCGGCCGCGAAGCCGCCATCACCGGTCTGCAGAGCAGTGGCCTGCGGGTCAGCGGGATCGAAGACAACACGGCTTTGCCGCACAATGGTTGTCGTCCGCCCAAGCGTCGGCGCGTTTAAGCCCGGCGTTTTATTTACCAGAGTTCTTCAATTGTTCTCGGTGACAGATGACGGTGCCACGATTGGCCCGCCGATAATCCCGGGACTTTCCCTTGGAGGTAAGTGTTATGATGCGAGTACTATGGCGTGGGCTGGAATTACCCAGCAAGTTCGAGCAGGATGCCTCGGTCAAGAGCGCGACCTACGGCAAGTTTATTGTCGAGCCGTTTGAACGTGGTTTCGGTACCACCATCGGCAACTCGTTGCGCCGGATTCTGCTCAGTTCGCTGGAAGGCGCCGCCGCCGTCAGCGTGAAGATCGCCGGTGTGGAACATGAATTTGCCCAGATCGAAGGCGTGCAGGAAGATGTCACCGACATCATTCTGAATGTCAAAGGTCTGATTGTCCGTTTGGATTCCGACGAGCCCAAAAAGCTCGTGGTGGAAAAGAAAGGCCTCGGTCCCGTGACCGGCGCCGATCTCAAGGGTGATGCCTCGGTCGAGGTCATCAACAAAGACCTGGTTCTGGCCAACCTGACCACCGAAAACGCGACTTTCTCGATGGAACTGGAAATCCGCAAGGGTCGTGGTTTCGTCATCGCCTCCGAGCACTCGCAGGAAGAACAGATCATCGGCCAGATCGCCGTGGATTCGATCTTCTCGCCCGTGACCCGCGTGCGGTACAAGACCGAAGACACCCGCGTGGGCCAGCGTACCAACTACGACAAGCTCGTGTTGGAAATCTGGACCAATGGCACCAAGAGCCCGGAAGAAACCCTGATCGAAGCCGCCAAGATTCTGCGCAAGCACATCAACGCGTTCGTGCAGCATTTCGAACCCGGCGCCGTGGTCAATGCCCAGATCGAAGAGACCACCCCGGTCACCCTGATTGCTTCGCAGATGAACGACGAACAGAAGTCGGTCCTCAGCCAGCCGTTGGGCACGCTGCAACTGTCGGTCCGGGCCAGCAACTGTCTGGAATCCGCCAAGCTGCACACCGTGGGCGATCTCGCCCGGCAGACCGAAGCCGACCTGCTCAAGGTTCGCAGCTTTGGCAAGACCTCGCTGCGGGAAGTCAAAACGAAGTTACAGGAAATTGGTTTGTCCCTCGGTCTCAAGATTGCCGAAGCCGATGTCGCGGTTAATCCCGCGGTGACGGATGCCCCGGCCGAAGCGGCCAAGGCTTAAATTTTACGAAACGATTTGAAGAGGTAATGTATCATGCGTCATAAAGTAGCCGGCCGTCGCTTATCGCGTAGCCCCTCCCACCGTAAAGCCCTCATGCGTCATCTGGCCCAATCGCTGATTGAGCATGGCGAAATCCGCACCACCCTGCCCAAAGCCAAGGAACTGGTCCGTTTCGTCGAGCCCTTGATCACGCTGGCCAAGAAGAACACCCTGCACGCCCGTCGTCTGGTCATCTCCCGTTTGCATGACCGTCTGATGGCCGATCCCAAGGATCAGGACCTGTTGCTGGATGACACGCTGGTGCAGAAGCTGTTCAACACCGTTGGCCCGGCCTTCAAGGACCGCAACGGTGGTTACACCCGCATCGTCAAGACCGCCAAGTGGCGCATCGGCGATGCCGGCGATATCGCCGTCGTCCAGATGCTCGGTTTCGAAGCCAAGGGCGCGACCACCGAAGCCCCCGCCGAAACCAAGTAAGCAACTGCGGCGCTAGGGTCAATAGAAAACCTGAAATCAAACCCTGTCGGTAACCCCGGCAGGGTTTTTCCATGCGCCGGGGATGGCTGTGGGCTGGATTTAGAATCATCGGATTTTCGGGGGAATTGGTCTGGTCTTCGCCCCAGGTAGTCGCTGTATCGTTAAGTCCAATTCCTTGGCCAGCCAAGCCCTTACGTTGCGTCATCATCGCGTTTGTTCCCACGGATTGCAGAATGGTATAATCACGGCCGGTGCCCTCGGTAATTGGCCTCATCAGCCCCGAAGCCTTCGCGGCGGGCCGTAATTATTGTGCCCCAAACCGCTGAAGGATGGAGCTGCATCATGATTGATAACGAACTGGAATGTCCCCATTTCATGACTCATCACGCCCCGATCGGCGCGTGGTCGAGCCTGACTCTGGGGCTGCCGGGACATGGTGTGGGGTTTGAGCACGAAGCCCTCGCCACAGAGCTGCTGGCCGACCTGCTGGTTGCGGTCAACCGTGGACCGGGGCAGACGACGGCGCTACCTTTTGTGGCCGGCTTGGCGTCCGAGAACTACGAAGCTTCGGTGGCGGTCCCAGCGCAAAGCTCAGGCAGCTTCCGGGCACGATGGCGTTTTCTCCCTGCCCATGCGCTGCAACGGCGTCTGTCGTTCTGTTGCGACGAGTACTCCGGCGGGGGCATGACGCTGCGCATCTGGTCGCCCCGGCCGGACCTGCCCGATCCTCAGACCGGCGCTGCGCTGGCTGACGAAGTCTGTCCAGGGCTCCTGTTGGAATTTACCATCGACAACCGTGACTCCGAGCAGACTGCGCGTGGGCTGTTGGGGGTTAACTGGCGTGGCCCTGGTCGCATCCGGCCATTGGATTGGTCCAGCGCTGGAGCGCTCTGCGGCGTTGCTATGGGCGGCCGCTGGGCGCTGGGCGCCAAGGCACTTTCGGGGCGGGTGTTCACCCTCCGTGATAATACCATCGCGCGCCACTTTGAGGCGGGCCGGCCCATCATACACCCCGGCGGGAACGAGGGCGGAATCTGTTTCGTCGTACCGCCCCGGCAACAAAAAACCCTGATTGCGGCGGTGGGATTTCACCACGCGGGCCAGGTTACCACCGGCCTGGACAGCCACTACTTCTATACCCGCTACTTTGACCGGGTGGAGGCCGTAGTCACACAGGTGCTGGCCCAAAGCGAAGCGATCAAAGCCCACGCCCAGCAGGTGGATACCGCCATACGCCGCGCTTGTGCCGACCCGGTCCGGCGCCAGTTACTTGCGCAGGCGGCGCAGGGCTACTACGCCAACTCCAGCCTTCTGGAAACCGACGAGGGCCGGGCCTTGTGGAGTGTCTGCGAAGGCCAATTTGCCTGGCGCAACACGCTTGATCTGGCGGCGGATCATCTGCCCTTCGAACTGTGGCGCCATCCGTGGGTCGCACGGGCCGTCATTGATCTATTCATCGAGCGCTACAGCTACCGCGATCAGGTGACGTTCCCGCAGCAGCCGGATGTGCTGCAGCCCGGCGGGCT
Source organism: Phycisphaerae bacterium (assembly GCA_044344145.1). Lineage (GTDB taxonomy): Bacteria > Planctomycetota > Phycisphaerae > WQYP01 > WQYP01 > JBAXGE01. The sequence continues at coordinate 8,163 of JBIJDM010000015.1, read as the reverse complement.
ATCTTTCACCCATGACCAAGGTAACTACACGGCATACTCCCCCGCCGGCCAGAGCGGTTACGAGCTGCCGGACATGAAGGGGTGTTACTCCTACATGACTACCGAGCAATTGCTCAACGGCATCTACTGCCTGACGGCTTATGGCCTGAACGCCGCCGATGCCGATTGGCTCGGCCGCCGCACCGAGGTGGCGGGACAGTTACTCGACAGCTTGGCGGCGCGCGAGCATCACGAGGCCCAGCGCCGCGCTGGTGTGCTCCAGGCGCAGAGTAGCATGGTCGGGGCCGAGGGCGCGGAGATTACGACCTACGATGCTTTGGATGAGGCCCTCAAATCGGCCCGTGGTAATGTATACATTGTCGTCAAGACCTGGTGTGCCTATCGCCTGCTTGAGGCCTTCTTCCGCCGGGCTGGTGCCGGGGAGTGGGCGAAGGTGGCGGCAGACGGAGCAGAGCGCAGTGCCCGCGCGCTGACGGCAAGCTTCGACACAGAACGGCGCTGCCTGCCCGCCAATCTGCTGGAGCAATCCGCAGCGGTGGTGATCGCGGCGCTTGAACCGCTGGCGGTTCCGCTGGTCTGCGGTTTGGGTGAAGTTCTGGCCCGCGATTCCCGGATCTGGGACATGCTCCGCCAACACACGCAGACCTGTTTGCACACCGGGGTATGTCTGGATGCTGTTTCCGGACACCTGCGCCTATCCAGTGGCAGCAGTAACACGTGGCCGTCCAAGGTGATTCTCTGTCACTTCGTCGCGGACTGGCTGCTGGAGGGACAATTGACCCGCGAACACCCGGCGGTGCTGCAGGGCCTGCGTCAGTGGATGCAGGTGTCGGCTGCGGAACGCACCGTGGCCGATCAGATTGATGCCGATACGGGCCACGTGCGTGGGGGTTCATACTATCCGCGCCATGTCACGGCGGCCGTCTGGGTCGGTCGGCCGTAGTGCGCCATTGACTTCCGCAGCAGCGCCCGGCGCAGGAATTGCAACCCGCCCGTCGCGCCGAGTGTGGATCGGGCACGGGTACCACTTTTCGACGGTAACATACGGGGTTACTTTTGAGAACTGCGCTAGGCTTTAAGCCAACCGGTGGCATTGGCCAGCAGCCGCGAATACTCCACAAAATTGGGCCAAGACACATCGGATGGCACGCCATGGTCGCACGAGGGAATGAAACCGCCGGCTTCGATGACCGGTTGGAGGCGTGCCATCTCGTCCCGGATAGCCTGGCCCCCAGCGGCCATGATGCGTTTATCCACACCGCCGCGCCAGCTCATCTGCCGACCGTACTGCCGGGCCAGAGCCGGCAGATCGTTACCGGCGGCCACCTCCTGGGGTGAGTTGGAGTTGAACCCCGCCTCGATCCACAACGGCACCAGCAAGCCCACGTGGCCGTCGGAATCCATATCGTAAATCGGCACGCCCGCACCACGGATGAGTTCACCCCAACGCCGCCAGCACGGCAGCAGGAAACGCCGCGCCATGTCCGGACCAATCATGGGCTTTTCCTTGTAGGCCATGTCTTCATTGATCGTGATGATGTCGGGCACGTGATGTGCCAGCATGCGCTGGAGCATCTCGGTAACGAACGCTTCCCAGAAGTTGATCATATCCTGGACGAAGTCCGGATCGTCGAGCATGAGCATGCACAGGCCTTCGAAACCGCACCACTCGCGAAGTTGCCAAAAGGGGCCGGAAATGCTCATGGCACTCACGCACAAACGGGCGCGATTTTCTGCTCCCCAACGGGCGAAGTCGGCGGGAAAGCGGGCCGGGTCGTCGCTGTGGTAACGGCGGGCCATTTCGGGCCAGTCGGCCCGGGACTCGACCGGGCACTTGAGCCATGAACGGGTGACAAAGTCGGACGCATGCCGCAAGTAGGTCACGTCATACTCGTCGGAAATCTCGCAGATGTTGCCCTTCCAGTCCTGCACCACCAGTACGCCCGGCACTTTCCGGGCGGGATCGCCCGGACGGTGCGCAAGAACTTTCTCCTCGTACTGCGGTATCATACGGAAATCCACCGCAGGCCATAGCGTTTCGGAACCAGCTGTTGGGTCCGTGATACCGAGCAGGTTGCGGAGGTATCCGTGGTAGTCGGTGACGTCCGACGGCAATCCCTGCCGATGCCAGGCTTCCAGTGTAGACTTGCGTCCGTAACCCGGCATAAAGGGCACCCGGTCGGGCTTCTGAAAGCTTAAGGTGGCAATAAATCGTTCACGCGCGTTCATTTTTCACCTTCTGAAAAGTTGGTCAGTATTGCGATGCGTAATTATAGTACCGCTTACTGCGAACGACACACACGATCCGTGGCCGGTCAGATTGATGCCGATACGGGCCACGTACGCGGGGGTTCATACTATCCGCGCCATGTCACGGCGAGCCGTCTGGGTTGCTCGCCCATAGCGCCAAGGATTTTCACGGCAGCGTCCGGCGGAGGCGCAAGCCGTCCTGCCGTGTATGGATTGCGCCCCGGTTGAACACAGGGAAGAACTTTGGGTGATCTTCCGTAACCTGCGCTATTGCATGACCATCAGATTGTCCGTGCACATGCCACCACGCGCTGGGCCAGTGCCTGAGCTTCCGGTACAGTGACATCATAGGGAACATCGACGATCAGTGTCCGGGCCAGAATATCCAGTGTCCGGGGGCACATATCCCGGGAGTATTCAATATTCCGCCGGGCCATGGCAAAGGGATTGAGGTCGGGGTGGTGGCTGCCCTGTTGTTTCATGATTGGTTCCCAATTCAGATACACATGCCGGTCGCTATCGATGGGCCGGTGGCAGGACAATTTCAATTCTGCGGTTTTTGTCGCCAGCGCACGGGCGCGGTCAATCGAATCAAACAACAGTCCAACCACGCATCCGCAGTCGCCAGTTTTTTCGTTGGCCGGACTGGGCACAAGCAAGCCGGAGGTTTCAAATATCTCGGTCATGGCGGTCTGCCGTTGGCGAAGCCGGGCAAGAATACCATCCAACCGATTCTGCTGGGCCAGCATGATGGCTCCGAGGATTTCAGAGGCCCGGAAATTGGTTCCGGCGAAAAATGGCGTTTTCATGGCTGCCGAATGGTCGCGGAAAATGCAGCCCCCATCATGATAGATCAGCGCCCGGTCCACCACCGTCGGATCGCTGGTGGTCATGGCTCCGCCTTCGCCGCCGGAAAGAATTTTGAAATGATTGAAGCTGAAGGCTCCGACCTTTCCGATAGCCCCAAGCCGTCGGCCCCGATATGTTCCCCCAGCCGCCTGGCACGCATCCTCGATAATGGCGATGGAATGCTCTTGCGCAATTGTCTCAAACGCCTTCATATCGCACGGCCTGCCCAGCATATGGACCGGCATGATGGCTTTGGTCCGGGGGGTGATTTTCTGCTTTACATCCGCCGGGTCCAGTGACAGGGTCTGGTCCACCTCGGCGATTACAGGAATCCCGCCCGCTGCGGTCACGGCCAGAGCCGATGCCATAAATGTATAAGCAGGCACAATCACTTCATCGCCAGGCCCCACGCCCAAGCCCACCAGACCGCAGACCAGCGCGGCCGTACCGCTGCTGGTCAGTAAAGCGCGGGATACACCGATTTTCTGACCCCAGGCGGCCTCAAACTTATCGCAAAATCCCCCTTCACCGCCCCGATAACGGAACAATTTACGGTTCTTGATAACTTCTGCCACGGCATCAACTTCGGCTTGTCCAATTTCATACATTGGTATACTCCTGATACGAGACCATGCGGCCAGCAAAGATAATCCATAGCCACAATATAGCCCCCAAAGATCGTTGAAGGAATGGCTGATTGCGCACAAAACATGTATAATCACGCACAACCCGACTAACCGGAACATTGAGGCGGAGGCAAAACTATGCGTGAACACACTGTTGGTCATAACTGGATACCGAATACGCGGGTTTATCCGGCTATCATTTCAGCTACTGAAGTACAGGGAAAATATCCCGGTCGGTTGATCCGCGTCCATGCCACCCACTGGATCCTTGATTATGAATACACCCCGCATGGTCAACTGCGCTCCGGAGCTTCAGCTGGTTCCAACAGACTCCGGCCGGCGGGCACAGTTCATCTGTATCCACAGGGCGCAACTTTTCAGGAAGACACCCGACGGATGAAGGGGTTCCGCCACAGTGCCTGGGTGTTTTTTTCCGGGGGAGAAGCGGCTGGTCTGGGTCGGCTTATTCACCCACAACTGCAACGGGCCTGTCTTTGGGATGAAACCGGTGAGTTTGGCCGGATCTTTCATGAAGTGGCCCTGATCGGCCAGATTAAGGGCGAAGCCGGGTTCTGGGAGGCCCAGGAACTGCTGGCCCGGATGATCCGACTTTTTCTGGGAGCCAGTCCTGTCGGAGCGGAGAATTATCGCCTTGTTGCTCCGGGTCCTGTTGCAGTCACCAAAGGTTTTATCGATCGTGTTGATGAATTGATCCGAGAGCATCTGTCCGAGAACCTGACGCTGACGGACCTTGCCGCGGCATTGAAGGTCAGCATATCTCAGCTCTCCCATCAGTATCACAAGCAGACCGGTGACAGCCCCATAGCGCGCCACCGGCGGCAACGAATCGATTGTGTCAGAATGCTGCTGATGAAAGGCCTGCCATTGAAAACCATTGCTGATCAGCTTGGTTTTGCCGATGCCTTTCATCTTTCCAAGGCCTTTAAAAAAGCCCAAGGCTGCTCACCGAGACAATATATTAAGAGCCTCATCAGGGTTTGAGCTGGCTTCTAGACAGGTACCGTTGTTATCTGGTGCCCGTACGTCCGGTTCAAAGTCGAGTAGTGGCACTGGCCCGGAACGTGGGGGAGGATCAAAGGGAGTGCAGGAACTGCGGGCCCTGTTTCAATCAAGTGGGCCGTGTTGTACCCATGCGGGCGGGTTCGCCGGGGGGTTACCATCATTTCCCCGGTTTGGATACGGTAATATTCTGCCCGTCAAATGGGAAAACTTGTTTGCCGACATGCAAGCTGGTCGCGTCCAAAGTGATATCGGGTGGGGGATTATTCGTGCATCGTGCGGGGGTGGTTGGGGGTGGGATTGGCATGGTTTTCGGCCCCCTTGGGGTGAAGACCAAGGCCCGTTTCCCGGACATACCGGATGCACCCAATTATTTGGTGCTGGCCTGAAACTCCGGGCGGAGGTAGCGGATTTTGCCGCGTTTATCGCGCCGGCCCATTGCCATTGCCCACCGGCCCATCAGTACGCACGCGGGCGAAGATCATCTTGCCGGAGGCGGTTTGCAGGGCGTTGGTGATGATGACATCGAGTTCCTGGCCGATGCGGTCGCGGCCGGATTCCACCACGACCATAGTGCCATCTTCCAGATAGCCGATGCCTTGGTGCATGCCCTCGCCGGGCTTGATGATGCGGACGCGCATGTTTTCGCCGGGGAGGACCACGGGTTTGACCGCGTCGGAGATGGCGTTGAGGTTGATCACATCCACGCCGCGCAGTTGCGCGATTTTATTGAGATTGAAATCCGTGGTCAGCAGCCGGGCATGTTCCTGCTGGGCCAGCGCGACCAGCTTCTGGTCCACACCTTCGGCATCGCCCTGTTTCAGCGTCCCGTCCCAGATGTGCAGTTCGATATTGGGCATGCCCTGCAACTTTTGCAGCATATCCAGCCCGCGCCGGCCGCGGGCGCGCTTGAGCTTATCCTGGCTGTCGGCGATGGTCTGCAATTCGTTCAACACAAAGCGCGGCACCAGCAGCCGGCTCTCAAAAATGCCCGTCGTGGCCAATTCCACGATCCGGCCGTCAATAATCACACTGGTGTCCACCGCGATGGGCCGGGGACCCTTGGTGGCGCGTTGGAACTCGACATAGGGAATGATGAAGCGGAAGTCATCCTTGGTTTGCAGGACGAAACTGACCGACAGATACACGCTGATCAGCATCAGCAGCAGCTTGCCGCCGTCAATCAGGGTCTGATTGTGGGTAATGCTTTCTTTATCCACAAATACGTTCAAGGCCTGATCCACGAGGAACCCCAGCCCTGCGGCCACGATCATGCCCACAATCACCCCCAGGAACAAACCCGAGAGCAGCGCGAGATTCTTACGGTTGGTGAGGGCATCAAACGCCAACACCCCAAAGGCCAGCACCACGCCCAGACTCATAATGATGTAGGGCAGCATATTGCCCTCGGCGGCGGCGATGGTTTTGTAGAGGTAAGTGGAGGCGACCAGCGCCACGAGGAATAAAAAGATGATACGGACGGCATGAATCATGGCTAAAGTCTCCACAGTATAATCAGCAGTATCGGACGTAGCGTGTATAATCGCCGCGCTAGGCCAGCTTGGCAACCGTACTTGGAGATTATTATCTATGCCACCCCCGCAGCGCCCGTATCGTGATCGCGATGAAGCCCCCCAGACCCGCTGGGCCGATGTGCCCCATACCGGGCCGGGCCCGTGGGTGCAATTGCGCAATGCCACGTACCATTCGTGGATTTTTCGCAAAATGATCGCCCGCAGCAGCCCCGATGCCCACGAGGGCGATCTGGTCACGGTCTATGACCGCGATGGCACCTGCTTTGGCGTGGCCATGCTGAACCGCCGCAGCCTGATTTCCCTGCGCATGCTCCAATTCGGCCCCGGCGAGGCGGATGAATCGCTGCTGCAGCGCCGGCTGGAAGAGGCCGTGGCCCTGCGCCTGCGCATTGGCCTGCCCAATGACACGACCAAGGCCTATCGCGTGGTGAATAGCGAAGGCGATGGGCTGTCGGGGCTGGTGGTGGACCGTTACGGCGAATATGCCGTGTGCGAAATTTTCAGTCTGGGCTATTTTCACCGTCAGGGCTGGCTGACCCGCGAGCTTAAGCGGCTGCTGGGGGTGGAAGAGGTGATTTTCCGCGCTGACGAACAGGTGCAGGAACTGGAAGGCTTTTCCATGGGGGTTTCCGGCCCGGCGGGGGATACCGGCAAGCTGGCCCCCGAGCGTAAGTCTACCGTGGTGCTGGAAAACGGCGTGAAGTTCCAAGTGGATCTGGTCACCGGCCACAAGACGGGCTTTTTCTGTGACCAGCGCGAAAATCGCGCGCTGTTTGCCCAGCTTTGCGGCCCGGGGCGCGTGTTGGATGCCTGCTGTTACTCGGGCGGGTTTGGGATTTACGGCTTGGTGAAGGGTGCGGCCACGCATGTCACTGCGGTGGACCTTGACGAGCGGGCCGAAGCGCTGGCCCGGCGTAATGCCAATCTGAACAAAATCGCCCCCGCGCGGTATACCACGGTGCATTCCGACAGCTTTGCCTATCTGCGGCAGATGTACCAGAACAAACAGCAATTCTCCGCCGTGGTGCTCGACCCGCCGAAATTCATTCCTTCGCAGGATGATTACGATGAAGGCCGCAAGAAGTATTTTGATTTGAACAAACTGGGCCTGCTGGTCACCGCCCCCGGCGGGATCATGGTCACCTGTTCGTGCTCGGGTCTATTGACCGCCGAAGAACTGGCCAACGCCGTCCGCGGCGCCGGCCGCGCGGCCGGCCGCCGGGTGCAGGTCCTGCGCTCCTCCGGCCCTGGCATGGATCATCCGGTAGACATGGCGTGTCCCGAATCGTCGTATTTGAAGGTGCTGTGGTTGCGGGTGGAGTAAGACGGCGAAGTTCTTCATATTTCGGGATATTTGCTAGTTTACACCTTGTTTTCGCCAAGACTGGTTGTATATTGCTACCAATGAGTTTTGGGTGTTCCTAATACGCTGGCAAAAGGTGACACGGATGAGTGTCGGGTTTCGCGGGTAAAGGGAATGGGCCTATAAGTACGCTGATCAAATATCGGTTGCTCATAGGGCTAACCTCGCTAATGCGATAGTATAGGCTCAGTATACCAAATACTGACCGGTGGCCCTTATTTTATGTTACGTACAGCTAGGAGATGCGATGGCAACGTTGGAGCCGAATTCTGCGGAAGGTTACTATCTCGCCCTTCGCCGGATCAACGAATCCCTGGCTAAACCAAAGGCGGTCAGAGAACTGGATTTGTCAGGTCTTGCGCTTCAAAAGCTACCGCCGGAGATCGGCCGCTTGACCGCTCTCACGGCGCTGGACCTCCGCGGTAACCAGTTGACCGTGTTACCGCCGGAGATCGGCCGCTTGACCGCTCTGATGGCGCTGAACCTCACCGGTAATCAATTGACCGCATTACCGCCGGAG
>JBIJDM010000020.1:0-20601 GCA_044344145.1 Phycisphaerae bacterium | reverse complement strand
CGCGGCCAGTTGGGGCGCGGCGCTGCAATATTTCACCGGGTCCAAGGAACACAATGTCCATTTGCGCGAACTGGCCGCCAAACAGCATCTCAAGCTGAATGAATACGGGGTCTTCTGCGGGGCGGAATTTATCGCCGGGGCTACCGAGGCCAGTGTCTATGCCGCGTTGGGGCTGGCCTGTCCGCCCCCGGAGCTGCGCGAGGATCGCGGCGAAATCGAAAAAGCCGCCGACCTGTTCACCCACGGCACCGCCTTTCCCCATGTGCTGGAGGTGCTGGATATCTGCGGTGATTTGCATATGCACACGCTGGCCAGCGACGGACGCAATTCCATCGCGGATATGGTGGTCGAAGCCAAGCGTCGCGGTTACCAATACGTGGCGATTACCGATCACAGCAAGTCGCAGGTGCAGGCCCACGGGCTGAGTGTGGCCCGACTCATGGAACATATTGCCGCAGTGCGGGCGGTGGCGTATAAAGTACCGGATATGCTGATCTGGATGGGGGCGGAAGTGGATATCCTCGCCGATGGCAGTCTGGATTATGAAGATGAAGTGCTTAAAAAGCTGGATTGGGTGGTCGCCAGCCCCCATGCGGCACTGACCCAGGATTCCGCCGCGGCCACGCGCCGGCTGGTGCGTGCGGCCAGTCATCCGCTGGTGGATGTGGTCGGCCATCCCACCGGACGGCTGGTGCCCGACCGCAAAGGGCTGGAGCCGGATATGGCCGAGGTTATCAAAGCTGCGCGGCGCAGCGGCGCCGCGCTGGAACTGAATGCCAACTGGCACCGGCTGGATCTGTGCGACCGGCATTTGCAGATGGCCGCGACGGCGGGGGTGCCGGTATGTATCAATACCGATGCCCACAGTGTGGAAGATTTTGATATGATGCGTTTTGGCGTGCGTTATGCCCGTCGGGCGGGTTTGCTGCCCGCGCAGGTGTTGAATTGTAAGTCCGCCGAAGAATTACAACAGTGGAAAAAACGGCGTCTGGAAATGCAGACCGCGTGGTAAAGGTCTATTTATGAGGTATATGATGCGGAAGTGGTGTGGTTGGCTCGGGATATTACTTGGAGCGGCCGGTGGATTGTATTTAGGTCTGGGCTATGCCCAGACCACCGGGCCGGAAACCACCGCCCAGACCCGGCCGGCCGCCACGCAGCCGTTGCCAGCGCTGACCGGGCTGTATGCCCCGGCCGATAGTTACTTTGCGATCCGTTACCCCGCGGGCCTTAAAGCCCAACCGGGTCCGGGATTTGTGCAGTTCGATCACCCCGATGGGATGCTGCGGATTTATAGCATCGGCTTGCGCGCGGTGGGGGGCAAATATCGCAACGCCGAACATGCGCTGGATGATTGCGTATTTCAAATCCGGGATGAATTAAAAGGACGGGTCGAACCGAAATCGTCGGTGAAATGGCAAGCGGGCGAACAAAACCTCACCGCGCGGAAGTTTGCCGGCATCTATCAGGATGGAGATCAGGCCCAGCGGATTATCTGCATGATCGTACCGCATACCACCCCGGGGTATGTGCTTTCCATTCAGATGGTCAGTTCCCCCGGCCATTATGAAGCGGGTGAAGCCCTGCTCAAACAGATGCTCGACACCTTGGAATTACGCACGGTCAAACCTGCCGCCACCACGGCCCCGGCCAAGTGAGTCGTCCACCTAATTCAAGCGCATAAAAAACCCCGCCAGATAATCTGACGGGGTTTTGGTGTTTATGGATTATCTACGCGGCCTTACCGCTTGATGCGGGCGCTGCCGCCCCCGGCTACGTGCATCAGCTCTTCCAGCGTAATCATACTGCTGTCGCCGCGGGTGCTCATCAGCATGGCGCCGTGGGCCACGCCGGTGTTGACGCATTGCTGCGGTTCCTGGCCGGTCAGGAAGCCATAGATAAATCCGCTGGCAAAGCCGTCGCCGCCGCCCACGCGGTCTTCGATTTCGAGGTTGTCGAACTTCAGACCGTCAAAGAACGTGCCATCATGCCACATGATCGCCGACCAGTCGTTCACCAGTGCGGTCTTGACGTTCCGCAGGGTAGTGCCGACCACTTTGATATTGGGATAATCCTTGACCACGCGCGTGACCATGGCTTTGAACGCGACGGTATCCATCTCGCCCTTTTCCACATCCACGCCTTCGACTTCGTAGCCCAGAACTTTCTGGAAGTCTTCTTCGTTGCCGATCAAACAGTCAATGTACGGCACCAGCGGCTTGGTGGTGGCGATGGCTTCCTTGCTGCTCCAGAGCTTGCTGCGGAAGTTCAGATCATAACTGACGATCGTGCCCGCTTCGTGGGCGGCCTTGACGGCTTCGGCCACGACCGCGCGGGTGCTTTCGCTCAGCGCGGCGAAGATGCCGCCGGTGTGCAGCCAGCGCACGCCCTGTTCGTTGAACAGTTTTTTCCAGTTGATCTCGCCCGGCTGGATGCCCGCTGTGGCCGAGTGGCCGCGGTCATACAGCGTGGTGCTGGCCCGGCGGCCGGTGCCCACTTCGGTGAAGTTCAGGCCGATGCGGTCCTTCTTACCCACGCCATCATATTTCCGCACCACCACATGACTGACATCCACACCCACCGCGCGGGCATGGTTCATTACAATGCTGCCCATGGGGCTGGTGTTCACCCCGCCGATCCAGCCGGTGCGTAACCCCAGCCGCGACAAGGCATACGACACGTTATATTCGCCACCACCCACCCAGACTTCCAGCGTGGGGGTGAACTCCACCCGGCCATAGCCCGGCGGCGACAGGCGAATCATCGTTTCGCCCAAAGAGACCAGATCAAACGCACAATCTTTCGCGGGACGCAGTTTCATGGCCATGAGTAGGTTTGCTCCTAAAAGTAAAAGCGGTATTTTAAGCGATAATCCCCCGGGCGCTAAGCGCAGGCTAAAATTGACTGAAACCGGGGAATTTCACCTGCGACCATGCCATGGCAGCCCATGTGTAGTGGCTTGGCGACAAATTATGCACGCAAAAACGCGTTATTGATTTTTGGGTAAAGATGACGGATACTCTGAACTGGTAGCAAGTGCGTTTGGATGTATTGGTGGAGTGTGTTAAGTGTCTGGCCTCAAGAATCTATCCACGGTCTCGGAATCCTGTACTGGGGCTAGTGCCGTATATTATGAATACCTAAAACGCAACGGTAATGGGAAATCTGAAATCGTTGTAACAGGTATTCGATCCGTAGATAGTGAAAAACTTGTGTGGCGGTTGGAATTGGCAATGCGGTTGTATGACCAAGATTCAGTGGTCATCCGTCATCTGCCTACGGGAACAAATTTCACCTTGGGGATGTACGATATTCAGGACTATGACGAGAATGCACGTGTTCTGATTGTGAAATTTCTCGAGCCAATTCACCAATTCAACGATGTGAAAGCTAGTGACGTAATTATTGTAAACGACTTGTTGTTTTTGGTGAAAAATGTCGAAAACTGGTATACGAAAAATGGAGCATACATAGGTCTCCCTATAGATATTGATCGTGCACAATGGGTGCTCGGTGATGTCCATTTGCTTGATACACCATCCCATGAACAAGCGGAAGCAATCGCGATGGCGATCATGACGCCGTTGTCTTATGTCTGGGGGCCACCCGGTACGGGAAAGACACGTCTGGTTTTAACACATGCCGTGTTGTCGCTTGCACAACTTGAGGGCATGCAGATTGGTGTGTTCGCACCAACGCACATTGCTTTGGAACAGGCTATGGATGCAATTCTTAAGGGCGCGATGCGATTAGGCATTGATAAAAATAAATTCTTGCGACTGGGCGTGCCATCGCGAAAATTTGCCCTAGAACATCCCGAAGTGTGCGAGATAGAAGGCTTGAATAAGCGTATTATGGAAGCGGAAAAACAGGTAAAAATATACCAAGAATTGTACGATGACATCGAGAGCTACAGGCTGGGCAAAAATGTATTATTGGTCTACCCAAAGCTAGATACGGAGTTGATGCTTTTGTCAGAGGAAGAAAAAAACAAAAAGCTAACTTTATCAAAAGTAGCCGAACTCCATGAACGCTGTCGCAACAGCCTAATAGTATCTCAGAACGTTGCCAGCCTATCTGATCGTTTACCAGTAGATCATTTGCCAAACATAATTCAATGGCAAAAATTACTCCGCGAATTACGCCTAGAAATACTATTAAAAAACGTTACAGAACAATATTATGCACGTGAGGCAATTCTGGAACGCATAGGGCAATTGGAACGCAAAATAACGGCACTGGATTCTGAAATTGAATCTGTCATGTATAAAATCCGAGTATTTTTGAATGGCGACGCGTCTGAGCGGGTAACCGAGCGTACGCGCCAAGTTACACAGATGACAGTTGAAAAATCAGTACTCGAAAATCTAGAGAATAGAATACGCGTGGATGTAAAACATCTACAAGATCAGGCGCAAAACGAAACCGAATCTATCGCCACAAAACTGCAGCTCGAAGAGGAAAAACTCAAGCAACACGATAATGTAATGCGTGATCATTTCGCAAAGCTCCAAAGCATCGTCCCAGAAAGTGAAAAAATAGCCCGAATTATCGAGCTTTTTCCGCAGCATGGCGTGGAATATGTAAGGATTAAACTTGTTGAAATCATCGAGAAAACCCGCCAGTGGATTGATCAGCGAGAGCCAAAATATTCACCCTATCAGCATGAGACTAAGGCTGAAATTGCGTTACGTTTGGTGACCGAAAAAAACGAGTTGGATAGACTCAAGAAAAGCTCAATTGAAGAAAGAATGGCACGTTGTAGTGTTGTGGGTATGACACTCGACCGATACATCGGACGTTTTCAAAAAGACTGCCCATTATTCAGACATATATTTCTTGATGAGGCGGGATACGCACCGCTAATAAAAGCGTTAACTCTCTTCCGATGCGGTTGTCCCGTGACCTTCTTGGGTGATCATAAACAATTGCCTCCAATTGTCGAAATTGATGACGAAGAACTGCTGGAAGCAGACGAGATATGTGCTAGTCACCTTTGGGGTGCGCCAGCAATTTATGCAGAGACTGCATTTCATGACGGCTGGTCCGCAGCCAGATGGTTTAACACGCTTGAAAATATCAAAAATGATGATCCCCCGAGCTATGCGGTCACACAGCAGAATAACCTATCGCAGTCGCGCCGATTTGGCCCTAATTTGTGTAAAGTGCTTGACGAATTATTCTATTCGTACGGATTTGAATCCGCAGACTTAGAAGACCTGAAAATAGAACTCGTAAATGTTTCTACCAGCCCGAATCACAATTCTGGCAGAGAATCACAAGAAGAAGTGGATGCCATTGTCGCGTATTTATCTGCTAAGACAGAGCAAGATGTTGCGGTCATCACGCCGTATAAAAAACAAATCAAACTGCTGAATGCCAAACTTCGAAAAATGCACAGAGAGGATCGTGTTCTAACAATTCACAAATCTCAGGGACGAGAGTGGGATACTGTGATTATTAGTGTGGTTGATGGCCCTCGTTCAAGTGCGAGACCTTGGTTTACTGACTCGAAAATTATTAAGTCCCAAGGAGCGAAAGTAATGAATACCGCAGTCAGTCGCGCGAAAAAACGTCTCGTGCTTGTATGTGACGCAAATTACTGGCGCAATAGGAAAGATGCCGCAAAGCAATTGATTTCAAGGCTTATCTCGCTGGCTGAATGATGGCTTGATCTTACATTCCGTAGTTTACCACACTATGTTAAAGGTTTGGCTGACCGGCGCGGCGGGCAGAATCGGTTCGCCCGTGCGGCGGCCTAGCTGATAGGCCGTGACTTTGCACGCCATGGGGAACTGGCCCACGGCGGGTACTTCGCTGGGAATTAGCTTGCCGTCCGATACCGTGACCGGGCCGTAGTCCACTTCGTAATAGACCGGCAGGCCGGAGGAGGCTTTGGCCGTCAGCAGCAGGCCGGCGCTGTCGGATTTCAACTCGGCCACGGGGGGAAAATCAATGGTTTGCGTCTGGCCTTTGGTGGCGAGGGGGACCACGCTATCGCCCCAGCGACAGGTGGCGCGGAATTGGAGATCGCCGGGATGATAGGCCGCGATGTTCACCGATTTAATGGGCCGCAGCAGGCGAAAAGTATCCGGGCCGATTGGCACCACGGGTTGTTCAATCTTGCAGCGATATACGAATGGGGTGGTGGCATGTTCCACACGCTGGCCCACCAGTGGGCCACGGAATTTCTCCGGCCAGATGTCGAGGAACGCACTGCTGGCCTTGAAGGTCCACCCGTCGCCATCATCCAGCCAGGTAATTTCCGGCCCGGCGAGGACTTGATGATGCCCCAGATTCCGTTGAAACGTGGCTACGGCAGTGGCCATGGTCTGGTCGTAATACCAGAGCGCCTCGGTGCGGTCGCCGGCATATTGCGCGTATGGGGCGAAGGGGATTTGGGGGTTCGCCAATCTCGGATCACTCAACCAACCATCTTCCGCCTTGAGCGGCAGCACTGCCACAGGCGCATCCCCGGCGGGGAGTTGCTTGGGTAGACGATGCAGGGCGGTCTGCCGGATGAAGATCGCGGCCAAGTTCGACAGCTCCGGCCCGCCATGAAAATGATCCTCGCCGGGATGCACGGCCAGACCCAGAAGATAATTGGCGTCCTGTTTGCGGAACTTCTGCAAATCCCACAGGCAATAGTTCCATTGCGTCTCGCGGCCAAAACGTTGGTCCCAGCCTTTGTTCACTTCGTCGGGTTGTTCGATCTTGCCCGGGCCGAATGATTCCAACTGGCCATTGATGGCCAGCAGGGGCACGCCAACCAGACTGCCGGTGGGTGGGATGTGGTCGGCCTGATGAAAATTACCGCTTTTGATATGCAGCACCCCGGCGACGCGCTGGGGCATCCAGTAGGCGACGTTGCGACAATAAATGCCGGCGGTGGAATGGCCCGCGGTAATCCACGGCACGCGTTTAATTTCGGGTCGGCCTGATTGCTGGGCGACGGCATCGAGTATGGCCAAGAGCCGCTGCCCGCTTTCCGGCCTTTGCCAGAAATGAAAGACCCCATCGGGATGCGGCGTGATGTAGAGAATGCCCACATCGCTATCGGTACAGGCCTGCCGCACCTCGGGACTGAGGGCAATTTCCAGTTCGATCCCCAATTTGCCCATCAGCAGCACGCCGCGCAGTTGCCGGGACGCGGGCGGTAGCCACAGATACGCCACGCCGGGGGGTAAGGGTTTGCCCGCCTTGTCCAATCCGCGATCCCAAGGTATCTGGTATTGCCACGTGGCGGCGCTGAGTAGTGGGGACAATAGCCCCATTACAACGAGTATGAGACTGGCCAGAATAAGTTTTCGCATGTTTTATGGACCTTGCAGAAAGTGTCGGTCACACCTCAAACAACGCACCCTGAGCCGGGGGGCGGGCGGGACCGGCGGGCAGGCCCAGCCCGCGCAGATGGCTGGCGAATTCTTTTTCGAAGCCATGGGTCAGCAGGATATGTTTAGCGCCACTAAGACGGGCAAATTCGGTTAACTCGTCAAAGTCCGCGTGATCACTCAGCGCCACTGCCGCATGGGCGCCATAACGGTGGATGCAACTGGAATCCAGCGCCCAGCCGGTGATGGCGATGATATAGGGCGGACGGTGCGGGGTTTTGCCGCGTTGCAGCTTGAAGCCCGGCGGGGCTATGAGCACGGTGCCCTCCACCGTCTCGGGGTCATACACCCGAAAATTGTCCAGTGCCACGCCATAACGGACATACATTTCGGTGATCTTGTGCGTGGGCCCCGGCAGACTCACCGGCAGCCCGCCACGGGTCAGAATGGCGGTGACTTCCTGCGCCTTGCCCAGCGGATAACACAGGCAGATGGGCAACTGCCCGGCCTTGATGGCATTATGGGCCAATTCGCAGAGTTGGCTACTTACCTCCGACCGGGGCGGGAAGCGATAGTGTGGTTTACCGTAGGTGCATTCCATCAGCACCACATCCGCTTCGGGGATCTGGGCTGGTGTGACGGTCAGCGAGTCGGGGCGCAGACGGAAATCGCCGGTATATAAAAAACGCCCGCGCGGGGTCGTGACGCGGACCATGGCACTGCCCAATACATGCCCGGCGGGGAACAACTCAAACTTCAGTGGGCCATCCGACCAGGATTCCTGAAAGGGCAGAATGGTAAACTTGGGTAACTTCTCGGCTGCGGTCTTGGAACTATACAGCCGCATCTTCAGCATTTCGGCTGTGGGGGCGGTACACAATATCCGGCCATGGCGCCCGATATGGTCGGTGTGCCCATGGGTGATCACGCAATGGGTCTGGGGACGCCGGGCATCCAAATACCATCGCGCCGCCGGAGGAAAAGCTGGGATGCAGAAATCACCTGAGGTATCTATGAGGTCCGTAGGATTCATTCATATATTGTAACCATGGGAAGCCAAATCGTTAATGATTGGCGTGGAAAAGGTTATGGCCTTAGAATCGCGATATTATCTGGGAGCTTGTCAATGAGTGCTTACGAGCAACTATTAACGCGTTTGCGACAAATTCACGATTTACATCAGGCTTCGGCGGTGCTCAATTGGGACCAGCGGACCTATATGCCTGCGCAGGGGGCGGATGCACGGGCCCGGCAATTGTCAACGCTGGCGGAATTGGCTCATGCCCAGATGGTGGCGCGGGACACGCAGGACCTGCTGGCCGGGGCGGAGGGCGAAATGGCCGGGGTGGCCACCGACAGCGACGAACGGGCGCTGCTCCGCATCGTGCGTAAAAACATGGACAAAGCTACCAAGCTGCCCATCACGCTGGTGACGGAACTCACGCAGACCTGTTCACTGGGCGAAGAGGCATGGGCCGACGCCCGGCGGAAGAGTGACTATGCCCTGTTTGCCCCGTGGCTGGAAAAAATCTATGCCCTGAAACGGCACTATGCCGATTGCATCGGCTATCAGGCCTACCGGTATGATGCGCTGCTGGATGATTACGAAGAGGGCATGACCGTGGCCCGGCTGGATCCGCTGCTGGCGGAACTCAAGGCCCAGACGGTGCCGCTGGTGGCGGCGATTGCCGCGCGGGCCGACCGGGTGGATGGGCGCTGTTTGACGCAGTCGTGCCCGGTGGCGGCGCAGGAAATTTTTTCCCGGCAGGTGCTGGCGGATTGTGGTTTTGATTTTACCCGTGGCCGGCTGGACCGTTCGGTGCATCCGTTCTGCACCAATTTTTCCCAGCGCGATGTGCGTTTGACCACCCGGTATGAAGAAGAATGGTTGCCTGGCGCACTGTTTGGCTGTCTGCACGAAATGGGCCATGGTTTCTACGAAGCGCAGGTGAACCCCGCGTATGAAGGCATTCCACTAGGCGGGGGCGTATCGCTGGGGGTGCATGAGTCGCAGTCGCGCCTGTGGGAAAATCTGGTCGGGCGTTCGCAGGCGTTTTGGCGGCATTATTATCCGCAGTTGCAGCAGGCCTTCCCGCAGCAGTTCGCCACCGTTCCGCTCGCCACTTTTTATGCGGCCATCAATCAGGTCCGGCCCAGTCTGATCCGCGTGGAAGCCGATGAGGTGACCTACAACCTGCACATTATTCTCCGTTATGAAATGGAAGTCGCGCTACTGGACCAGCATTTGGCCGTGGCCGATGCCCCGGCGGTGTGGAACGACAAGATGCAAAAAATGCTGGGCATCACCCCCAGCCGGGATGCGGAAGGGATTTTGCAGGACGTGCACTGGTCCGGCGGAGGCATCGGATACTTCCCCACGTATACGCTGGGCAATATTCTCGCCAGTCAGTTGTATCAGACCGCAGCGCGGGCGCTGCCGGATTTGGCCGGGCAGATCGAGCGTGCGGAATTTACGCCTCTGCGCGAATGGTTACGGACCAACGTGCATCAGTATGGCAGCAAATACCCGCCGGCAGAACTGGTGCAGCGCGCCACCGGCACGGCGCTGACCAGTGGGCCGTATGTGCGGTATTTGCAGGAAAAGTACGGCGCGATTTATGGTTTCTAAGGTTGCTTTGTTGCGGAGATGTTCATGGTTCGCATCGGTGTGGTAGGTTGTGGTGGTATTGGCATGGATCATGCCCGGCAGGCCCAGCAGGCCGCGGGTGTGGAATTGGCGGGGATGGTGGATGTGGATGCCGGGCGTTTGGCCACGGCGACGCAGACCTTGGGCGTGAAAGGGTATGCCAGTACGGCGGAGATGCTGGCGGATACGAGTATCGAAGCGGTGGTTTTGACCGTGCCGACCTTTGCCCATAGCGCCGTGGCCCAGCAGGCCCTGCGCGCGGGCAAGCATGTGCTGGTTGAAAAACCGCCTGCCGCCAGTGCCGCGGAAGTGGCGGAGATGATCGCCATTCAACAAGCCACCGGCAAGATATTGTGTTTCTGTTACCAGCGTCGCCATGATCCCGTGCACCGGCAGGCCAAGGCGCTGATCGCCCAGGGGGCCTTGGGCACCATCTACGCCGCCCGGGCGGGCTGGATCAACAGCCATTTCAACTATCAGCAGCCCAAACAATGTTTCCAGTGGCACACGCGCGGCGCGGCCATGGGCAGCTTGGGCGGGCATTATCTGGACTTCGTCTGGTGGCTGATGGGCAGTCCCGATGTGAAGCTCGTGGTGGCCAATGCCCACAAGGAACTGTCGCGTACCATCGTGGCCGAGGACCCCGGCGATGACTATATGGCTGTGCTGCTGGTCTGTACCAATGGGGCCACCATCACAGTGGAAGCCAGCCGGCGCATGCACCGCGAGCGGGCGCTGTGGGGCGAGGTGTACGGCACCGAAGGCCGCTACAACGAAAGCGGAGAAATCTTCCGCCAGCAGCGGGATTGGGCCCAGCCGGCGCTGCGTGAAGTGGTTGGCATCCCGGACGATAATACCTGTGGTCTGCATCTGCGGCGTCAACTGGAGCATTTTGCCCGCGCCATCCGGGGCGAAGTGGCCCCAGAGATTGCCCCCGCGGAAGCGTACCGTTATCAGCGCATTTTGGATGCGATTTATACCAGTGCCGAAACTGGCCAGGCGGTTAGTCTGATCTAAACGGAACCCGGTTTGAACCATGGTCTTCACCACGCACCTATTTCTGTTCTACTTCCTGACCCTGGTGCTGCTGGGCTATTATGCGCTGCCTGCGGCCCGGTGGCGTATGGGCTGGTTGGCGCTGGCCAGTTATGCATTTTATGCCTGGGCCCATCCGCCCTGGGCGTTGATTATGATGGCCAGCACGGTCATTGACTATATTTGCGGCCTGCTGCTGATGCGGATGACGAAGCTGAAACGCGCGGAGGATGGTCATTGGCCGGCCATCGCTCCGCAGGTGCGGCGTACGGGGGCGATGCTGGCCGTGGTGATTGCGTCGGTGGGGGCCAATCTGCTCTTGCTGGGGTTTTTCAAGTATTACAATTTTACCGAGCAGAATCTTAACGCAGTTGCCCAGGCCTTCGGTGGGCCTGCCTGGGTGCCGATTCTGAATGTGGTCCTGCCGGTGGGAATCAGTTTTTACACGTTCAAATCCATGAGTTATTGCATTGACGTGTATCGTGGCCACGCGCCGCCCATGTCCAATTTTATTGACTTCAATGCGTTTGAAGCCCTGTTTCCCGATCTGGTGGCCGGCCCGATCATTCGTTATGGGGCCATTGCCGACCAGATGCGCCACCGGACGCACACGTACGAAAAATTCGCCCGCGGCATCGCCTTTCTGGCCTGTGGTATGGCCAAGAAAGTCCTGCTGGCCAATCCCATGGGGCATATCGCCGATACCGCTTTCGCCACGCCGGGTCTGCATTGGTATGACGCCTGGTATGGGGTGATTGCGTATGCGTTCCAGATATACTTTGATTTTTCGGGCTACTCGGACATGGCCGTGGGCTTGGCGCTGATGTTCGGATTTCTGCTGATTGAAAACTTTGATCAGCCGTATCATGCCCATTCGATTACCGATTTCTGGCGGCGCTGGCATATCTCGCTGTCCACGTGGCTGCGCGATTATTTGTATATCCCGCTGGGGGGCAATCGACTGGGGCATGTGCGTACCTACTGCAATCTGATGATTGTCATGCTGTTGGGTGGGTTCTGGCATGGGGCCAGTTGGAATTTCCTGATCTGGGGCGGGTTGCACGGCGGGATGTTGGCGCTGGAACGCGCTGGGGGCAAAGCCTCCGTGTATCGTCGTCTGCCGATGGCGCTGCGCATCGCCATGACGTTTGTCATCGTGTGTATTGGCTGGGTATTCTTTCGGGCCGACACACTGGGGCACGCGCTGGCGTATCTCCAAACTATGTTTGGTGGTAGCGTGGTCACCGTGTCGGCTGAATTGGCCACGGCGAATCTTTATACGCCGTATCACATGGTAATGTTTGCACTCGCGGCCCTGGTGGTGTGGTATGCCCCCAAAACCTGGAACTTCACGCGTGAACTTGGGTCGGGCCGGATTGTCTGGCTGCTGTTGCTGTTGGTGTTGGCGCTGCTCATGATGTGGACCCAGACCACCAATCCGTTTTTGTATTTTCAGTTTTAGTGGAAAGTCCTATGCCCGTGGTAAAACCAATTTCGCATGATTCCACGCTCCCCGCCGGGGCGGAGATGGACATGCGCACCGGCACGCTGCCCACCCGCATCACGCCCCGGGCCGCGCGGCTGCTGGTGGGGGTGTTCTTGCTGTTGATCTTTGGTCTGCCTATGCTGCAAACAGCTTGGGAATGGTCGCAGCAACGTCCGTTGGGGGCAGGGCAGCTTCTGGCCCGTTTTCAGGCGACCGATGCGCATCGCTTTGAGACCGAGCTGGCCCGGCAATCCTACCCCCGCACCCTCGTGCAACCGTGGGTGCAGTATGGCCTGACGTCATGGGGTGGTTTTGGCAATGATCAAGTGGTGGTGGGGCGGGACGGCTGGCTGTTTTATCAGCCCGGTCTGGATTTCGTGAGTGGCTACGACCTGACCGATCCCGGGCGTCTGCGGGCGCGGCAAAAGAAGATGCGCGACGCGGGCGAGTGGGACTGGCAAGCCGATCCCCGGCCGGCCATTCTGCGTTTCCATCAGGATTGCCTGACCGCCGGTGTGCGCTTGGTTTTGGTGCCCATACCTGATAAAGCCGGTATGCAACCCGCACAACTGAGCCCCCGGCTGGCGGCTTATGCGGGATCACCGCTGACCAATCATGCCTACCAGTCTTTATTGACCGAATTGCGTCAGCAAGGGGTGGAGGTTTTCGATCCCACCCCCAAGACCACCGATGCCAAGGAAATGCGTTATCTGCGTCAAGATACGCACTGGACGCCGGAATATATGACGCAGGTCGCCACCGATCTGGCACGCTATCTCGCGCTGCCCGGAGAACGCCGCTTCGGCTCAGCGGATCAAGTCATCACCCACACGGGCGATCTGGTGGAGATGCTGGGGCTCCCTGCCACCCAGACCCAATATCCCCCGCAAACGGTTACCATTCAGCGGGTCCGTACCGCCGACGGCGCCGACTGGCAACCCACGCCTCATGCCGACATTCTACTTTTGGGTGACAGCTTTACCAATATCTACACCGATGGTGCCATGGGCTGGGGCACGGCCGCAGGCTTTGGTCCACAACTGGCCCGGGCCATGGGGCGCGAGCTTGATGTAGTGGCCCGTAATGGCGCTGGTGCCTCGGCCACACGCGCAGAACTGGCCCGGCGGCCCCAACCGTTCGCCGGCAAGAAGGTCATCATCTGGCAATTCGCCGCGCGCGAACTGGCCGTAGGCAACTGGCAGGTGGTGCCGATAGCCGCCGGGCCGACGACCCAACCCGCAACCCAAGTGGCGAAGAATCTGACCCTCACTGCGGAACTCCTCACCGCCCCGCCCGCGTTGGATGTGTCGGCCACACCCTACAAAAACGCCGTTACCATCCTCAAATTCCGTGTGACCCAGGTACAAACCGGCAGTTTTAGTGACGCCGAAATCCTCGTCAGTATGCCCCTGATGCGTGACCGGCAATTATTGCCCGTGGCCACCTATCAGCCCCGGCGGCAGTACCGGCTGGAACTCACGCCTGACGAACCCGCCGAAGTCCGGTCCTGGCCGCGGCTGGACCGTTCCGAGGGGGATTTGGGGCCGGTATTCTGGGCGCGAACCTGTCAGATGGAACCCTGACCCCCGCCTGCCCCACCCGTGCACAGGGGCTAAAATGCCGTTATAATCACGTTTTTGACCTTTAAGGATGTACGGTATGGATAACTTTGTCTATCGTGATGGCGCGCTGTTCGTCGAGGATGTTCCCGTGGCCGAAATTGCCCGGCAGGTGGGCACGCCGGTCTATATTTACTCTTCGGCCACGCTGACGGACCACTACCAGAAAATGGCTCGGGCGTTCGCGCCGCTCAATCCGATTATCTGCTACTCGATCAAGTCCTGCGGCAACCTCAGCATTCTGCAGCATCTGAAATCTTTGGGTAGCGGCTTTGATGTGGTCAGCGGCGGGGAACTGTACCGTGCCCTGCAGGCCGGGGCCGATCCCAAGCAAATCGTATTCGCCGGAGTGGGCAAAACCGACCGGGAAATTAACGAAGCCCTCGACGCGGGCATTCTGCTGTTCAACATCGAATCGGAAGAAGAGTTTTGGAATCTGGACCGCATCGCCGGCCAGCGCGGCGTGGTGGCCCATGGCGCCCTGCGCGTGAACCCCGATGTGGAATCCAAAGGCACCCATACCAAAACCCTGACGGGGAAAAAAGAAACCAAATTCGGCGTGGATATTGACCGGGCCGGGGCGTTTTACCGGCTGGCTTCCAAGGCCCAACATGCGAAACTCTCCGGGATGCACCTGCATATTGGTTCGCCCATCAAGAGCACGCAGCCCTATGTGGACGCCATTACCAAATCGCTGGCCTTGCTGAAACAACTCGCCAGCGAAGGGATCAAAGTCACGACATTGGATATCGGCGGAGGCTTCGCCGCATTTTATGAAGGCAACGAAGCGCCGGCCGCGCAGGTCTACGCCGATGCCATCGTCCCGCTGCTCAAAGATTCGGGCCTGCAGATTATTATCGAGCCGGGCCGGTCGATTGCCTGTAATGCCGCCATACTTGTGGGGCAGGTGCAATATAATAAGATTGGTGGGACCAAGAAGTTCCTGATTCTCGACACGGCCATGAATGATCTCATCCGTCCCACGCTCTACGAAGCCTATCACTTCATGTGGCCGGTGCAGCCGGGGGTGGCCCTGATGCCGCCCAACCGTACCAGCGCCCTGCGGGTGGCGGGGGATGACAAGTATGATGTGGTCGGGCCGGTGTGCGAATCGGGCGATTATCTGGCCAAGGATCGTTATCTGCCCGCGCTGCAGCGCGGTGATTTGCTGGCCATCTTCTCGGCGGGCGCCTACGGCTTTGCCATGGCCAGCAATTACAACGCCCGGCCGCGGGCGGCGGAAGTCCTCGTGTCTGGTGGGACCTTCCGCGTCATCCGGCAGCGCGAGACCTACACCGATCTCATACGCGGTGAGTAATAGCTTATGAAGCCAGCACCTGTGTTGATTCGTCCTGAAATCCCTGGGGATCATCCGCTGATCGCGGACCTGGTTACCACCGCCTTTAAGACGGTAGCGGAGAGCAGTGGTACCGAGGCGGGTTTGGTGGAACGGCTGCGCCAGCGCCCCGAGCATGTGCCGGAGTATGCGTTGGTTGCTACCGCGGGGAATGATCTGGTGGGCTATGTCCTGCTGGCGCCCATTACGCTAACCACCGCACGCGAGACGCATCGGGTATTGATTTTGGCGCCCGTGGCAGTGTTGCCCGCGTGGCAGCGCCGCGGTATCGGCAGTCAATTGATTGATGCAGTGTTGGATTTGGCCCGGGCGCGACAGGAACGGGCGGTGATTGTGGTGGGGCATGCGGACTACTACCCGCGTTTCGGTTTCCGCCGCGCCAGCACTTGGGGGCTTACCGTGGCCTTCCCCGTACCCGATGAAAACTTCATGGCCATGCCGTTGCAGGCCGGTGGTTTGGATGATTGCGCCGGGCAGGTAATCTTTCCTCCGGAATTTGGCATTTAATCAGGGAGCATAACATGGCACTACGCTGGGGCATCGTTGGTTGTGGTGATGTGTGCGAACGCAAGAGCGGGCCGGCGCTCCAATTGGCCAAGGATTCCCAACTCGTGGCCGTGATGCGCCGCAATGGGGCACTGGCCGAAGACTTCGCCCGGCGCCACAACGTACCACGCTGGTATGATGACGCCGCCAAACTCATTGCCGATCCCGAAGTGGATATTGTCTATGTCGCCACCCCGCCGGGCACGCACGAGTTTTATGCCCGGCAGGCACTGGCCGCTGGCAAACCCTGTTACGTCGAAAAGCCCTTTGCCCGTTGTGCCGCGGAATGTCAGCGTATGGTGGACAGCTTCGCGGCCGCCAAGCTGGGGCTTTACGTGGCCTATTACCGGCGTGGTATGGAACGCTTCGGTCAGGTGAAGCAGTGGGTGGAGTCCGGCCAACTGGGGCGCATTACCCATGTAGGTTATCGCTTCAGCGGCTCCCGGCATGTGGGCATTGATCCCAACAACCTCGAATGGCGTTTGCAGGTCAAAGAAAGCGGTGGGGGCCTGTTCATGGACTTGGGTTCACACGCCCTCGATATTATTGATTTCATCATGGGCCCGCTGGCGAACCTCAGTGGTCAGGCCGCGAATCTGGCCTCGAATTATGCCGTCGAAGACAATGTCGCCCTGCATGGCCAATTTGCTCAGGGCGCATTATTCACCGGCAACTGGAACTTCGCCAGTGCTGTCAGTGAAGACATTATCGAAATCACCGGCACCGAAGCCCGCGTGGCGCTAAGTGCCTTTGGCGAAGAGCCCATCCGCCGGCAAACCCGCACGGGCAGCGCAGAAATCCCCGCGCCGTATTGCAAGCCGGTGCATCTGGGCTTGGTACAAACCATCGTGGATGAGCAATTGGGCTGGGGCACTTGTCCCAGTACCGGCGTATCAGCGCTGCGGACCGCACGCTGGATGGATCAGGTCGTGGAAGCCTACTACGGCACCCGGACGGATGGATTCTGGGATCACCCCGAGCGCTGGCCGGGCCGACGGGTTTAAAGGGCGATGTTCAAATCACGCCGGTAGCTGTCCAGCGTGGCCATAAACTGACTGTTGAACACAAAATTGAAATCGGGGAACTTCTGCCCGGACAGATTGTTGTCAATGTGCGAGAACATCATCTCCACTTCGCCCACCGGTAATTCCACGCGGGCGCCCTGCGTGAAGGTCCGCACGGTAATGGTCCCCTGAATGCTGGCGCCGGTTTCGTTCAGGTTGGCGATGACCGCACTGTAGACGATCTGGTCGCCGGGGCGGACCAGCCGGGCGAATGAGGCCTTGCCGATTTTGGCCAGAATCACTTTTTCCTTGAAGTCCCGCGCCGCTCCCACCAGAATACCCGCCGTCTGGGCCATGCCTTCAATCATCAGACTCGCCGGCATTACCGGGAAGCCCGGGAAGTGATCATGCAGGTGATCTTCCGACAGCGCTACGTTTTTGACCGCCACGGCCGCGACGTTGACTTCGAAACGTTCGAAACGATCAATCCACATCCAGCGCATCGTTAGGGCACTCCAACTGGGATACTCGGGCAAGAAAAATCCGGAGCCAATCTGCCGTTACTACGACGGATTGACTCCGGATTTGTGGCTCCGCCAAGCCGGGTTTCGTATTAGACCTTGGTCATGACGTACTTCACCAGTGTTTCCACGGTGAAGATATCACGGAACTTGTTCACATCGGGGTCCGCTTCAAACTTGGACAGGTCGGCAAAAGCCATGCGGCTCTTGAGTTCCTGCAAACCGGCCGCGGTAACCTTGCCATTGCTGACAAATTCGGGGTTGCTGAACAGATTCTCGGGGATCAATTCACCCTTGGGAATCTTGATGCCGAAGGTCTTTTCGAGCTGGAAGGTGATATCCAGATAGTCAATGGATTCCGCACCCAAGTCCCCGCTCAGACGGGCTTCGAGGGTTACTTCGTCATCATCCACCGCCAGGGCGTCGGTAAGAACTTTCTTGACCTTCGCGAATACTTCATCTTGTGTCATCGGCATAGCAATCAGCTCCATCAAAAGAATGACGAATTATCGCCCAAATGCGGCATTCCTACAAGCGCCGCCAGGCCCAGTGGTATCCAGATATGCGAAAAATACGTTTTCGCCCGTTATTTACGGGTTAAAACTTCCCATTGTTCCTTCAGGCTGGTCCGCAGGCGTTCATCGGCACTGGCCATGGCCGGGTCGGTATCCACCAGTTTCAGGTGCACCAGCTCAATCCGGGCTTGAATGGCCGTGGGGCCATCCACCGTGCCCAGCGTTCCTTTGATCTTGAAATCGCTGCGGGTGGCTTCGATCTTCACCGCATCCGCCTGCATCACCAGCGTATTGCCGGGGGCGACAAAATTGCCGTAACGCACGCCCCGGGCTTCTTTAAGCACAATCAGGCTGTAGTCATAGCCCAAGGTTGCCCGCACCAGCCACGCCGAGGTTTGGATGGCTGCTTCCAGCATCATCACGCCGGGCAAAACCGGAAAGCCGGGGAAGTGGTCCTGCAAATATTCTTCCGCCATGGAGACATTCTTCGCCATGGTGATGGACTTGCCGGGGGTGATGGCGAGTAACTGGTCAACGAGCGCAAATTTCATACGTCAAAATCCTAAAATCGGGCTTACACCGCGGCGGTCAGCAGGTGCTCCTGCACATACTTCACGGCAGTCTGGAACATCAGCAACCCATCCGGGCCGGCGGCGGCGTTGCGCGTCCAATCCGGAGCGGTGTGGGTATCAATAATGCGTTCGGGATGGGGCATCAGACCCAGAATCTGGCCGGTGATGTCGCAAATACCCGCGATGGCATCCACCGAGCCATTGGGGTTGGCCGGGAAGGTCTGTGTGGGCTGACCCGCGGCATCCACATACCGCAGGACCACCTGATCATTGCCCTGCAGCGCGGCCAAAACTGCTTCATTGCGCACCGCAAAGCGGCCTTCGCCATGAGCCACGGGGAAACGCACCCGCTGGCCGGCAGGAATCCACTTGCACAGTTTGGAATAGGTCGCCAGTTCCACCCAGCGGTCCTCAAACCGCCCCGACAAATTGTACGTCAGCGTGGTGGGGTGGGTGTCGTCTGCGGCCAATTGCGGGATCGGTCCCGGCAGCAGGCCGCACTTGACCAAAACTTGAAAGCCATTGCAGATGCCAATGACCAGCTTACCCGCCGCGATAAACTCGGTCAGCGGGGCCTTCAGATGGTGAATAATCTGGTTGGCCAGAATCTTGCCCGAGGCGATATCGTCGCCATAGGAAAACCCGCCGGGGAAGCCCAGAATCTGGAATTTCTGCAGGATGCTGGTATCCGCCAGAATGCGGTTGATGTGGATCCGCTCCACCTTGGCCCCGCAGAGTTCAAACGCCCGGGCCAGTTCCAAATCGCAGTTCGTACCAGCGGTACGCAGTAATAACACATTCACATCAGCCATACATCACCTATCCCAATTTACTTGGCGCGCTTATAAAACGGCAAGGGTACCACATCGGCGGACACCAGACTACCGCGCAGATCAATTTCCAGCTTGGTGCCGATGGCAGTTAAGCCCGCATCCACATACGCCATTGCGATATTTTTCTTCAGGGTCGGACTCGCACACGCACTGGTCACTTCGCCCACCGGGGCGCCGCCCGATACGACCACCATGCCCTGACGGGCACTGCGCGGGCCATCCAGAATCAGCCCGACCAATTTACGCTTGCAGCCCTCGGCGGAAATTTTCCGCAGCGCCCCCGCGCCGATAAATTCTTTCTTCAGGTCCACCGCCCAGCCCTGACCGGCGCTGATGGGGTCAATCGTTTCCAGGAGTTCATGGCCATACAGCGGCATCCCGGCTTCCATCCGCAGCGTGTCGCGCGCCCCGAGGCCGGCGGGTTTCAGAATGGATGTTTCCTGACTGCCTTTGGCCAGATAATTCATGGCCAGCGCGGCAGCCTGCTGGCCGACGATAATTTCCGCGCCGTCTTCGCCGGTATAACCGCTGCGGAAGACCGTCAGCGAGATCACGAACATATATTTCTGGATTTGGCCGTAATAGCGTTTGATCTCCGAGACCGGTTCGGGCATCAGTTCGTCCAGCACGGCCATGGCCTTGGGGCCTTGGATGGCGACCATGGCACTGCTGCCGGTCTCATCTTCAAAGCGCATATCTTTGGTCAGGTGCGGCTGGAACCAGGCCAAGAGCTTTTCCCGGTTGCTGGCATTGCAGACCATCATCCAAAAGCCGTTGAAGCGGGTGATGATGACATCGTCGAGGATGCCGCCGGCTTCGTTACAAATATGGGCATACAGTGACTGGCCGACGAAAGCCTTTTCGAGATTGCGGGTGGCAATCTTTTGCAGGAAGGCCAGGGCGCCATTACCGCTGAATTTCAACCGCCCCATGTGCGAGACATCAAAGATACTCGCGGCGGTGCGCGTATGGTTATGTTCGGCGATAATGCCGGTGTCCTTGTAGAGCAGCGGCATCTCCCAGCCGGCGAAATCAACCATGCGGGCATTGTGCTTGATATGGTAATCGTAGAACGCGGTGCGTTTCAGGGCGGTAGGACTGGACAACTGCGGACTCCTTGGCAAAACCGTATAAC
>JBIJDM010000269.1:0-3071 GCA_044344145.1 Phycisphaerae bacterium | reverse complement strand
CGCCCCCCTTACGGTTCAAATCGGGTTTTGGTGGGGGGGTAAATGGCAAAATATGGGGGTTTTTGCGGAGTTCGGGTGGCTGGGGCCGGGTGCGATAAAATTATTATTCTCACTTCTGCCCCGGCGGTCATTGGTGGTATGCTGGACAAAACCCATATTCAGGACGCCCCGCGATGACCAATTATGACATCCGACCCTTCGACCCCGCCCATGATCTGGAGGCCGTGGTCAATCTTTACAATACCACATTTGCTCCGCTGCGGCCGTATTACTCATGGCCGTTGACCGTGGCCCGCTTTCAGGACCGGGTATTGGGGCACTGGGAGTTCCGCCCCGATGGACTGCTGGTGGCGGTTTCGGGTGGTAGCATCGTGGGCTTTATTCTCGCCGCCTTTCGTGCCCAACCCCTGACCCCGCAGGATGAGCTAACCCCCGAATGGAGTCCGGTCTTTGTCTCGGTGGTGGCCGTGGCACCGGATCAGCGCATGCGCGGCATTGGCCGGGCCTTGCTCCGGGCGGCGGGGGATTTTGCCCGCGCCCACGGACGTGACCGGCTGGTGATTGCGGCCAATCCTCGTGCCCCGCTGGCTTTCGCCGTGGGGGTGCAGGAAGATTGGCGCGGCGCGCAGGAATTTTTACTGCGCAGCGGGTTTGAATTCACCCGGATGAGTCAAAATATGGTCCGGTCGATTGTCGGCTTTAACCCCACCCCGGCGGTGACTGCGCAGATCGCCGCCCTCCATACACAGGGGTACGAATGTCGCACCTATCAGGAGGCTGATTTTCCCGCACTGCTGCAATTGCTTGATGAGCATGCCTGGCCATATTGGCATCTGGACATGCTCTCCAAAGTCGGGCGCTGGACCCAAACCCGGCCCTTTATGGAAACCTGCTTCATGGATTGTGCTACCGCCGATATCCCCGGCCCCGACGATGTCAGCGTTGTGATGCGTGCCGGTGTGATGCTCAGTTTTTGCGCCCAGACCCACAGCCCCCAGCGGCAGATGGCCTATTTGGGCCCGATGTTGACCCAGGCTCAGGCCCGCAATCTGGGCTTGGGAACGGTAAGTCTGCAACTATCGCTGGCTCAGGCCGCCCGCAAAGGCGCCACGGTGTGCGATCTATGGACCGGCACCCGGGCCGAGGTTTCGCACTTCTACCAGAAATCCGGCTTCCAACCCGTCCTGCGCTGGCATGACTATCAAATGCTGCTGGAGCCAAAATAAATGTCGCGTAGTGTCGGCAAACATGGGGACGGCAGTATGGGTAGATGGCGTTAAACAGAAAAATATCTTGACGCTGTCGGTGAAAAAGACGATGATTACACTGTCGCTGGGGTGTGGATTGCGCTGCAAATCCGAATCTGCGACATTTCTAAATCGAGGTGGTCAGATGCCGCAAGAATCCGTGCCGGTTTATACCCCCAAGCCGATTGATACCACACACATCAAGCTTGATGCCGACCAACTCGCGGCATTAGAACCGCTTTCGCGAAACATTCATGAATTGTGGGCCCAGCGCCGTGTGCATGAAGGATGGCGTTTGGGGCCGGTGCGGGATGATCAGAAACGCACACACCCGTGCCTGATTCCTTATGACGGTTTAAGCGCAGCGGAACGAGCCTATGACCGCGTAATTGCGGAAGAAACATTAAAGCTATTGCTCCAACTGGGATTTACGGTTTCAAAAACGTGAGCTAATTTATGACAGACACTGCAATGCCAGCCGGGGAACTTCGCCGTGGGTCTAACGATCCCGCTATTACACCTGCGGATTTGGCCGCGCAAGCTGCGGCAATTCAAAAACGGATTGCTTTACCTTTGCAGGCCGTTGATGACGCTGCGATTCGTCTGCACCGCCAATATTGCACCGTGGCTATGATTGCCGCCATAACCGGTACCTTGGCCGTAGTCGTGGCAATTGTGCAACAGTTTGTCGCTACCAACCCGGAATTGAAACACATCCTGTTCATCAGCGAAGCCGTGGCGGCGGCAATTACGTTCGCCGTAGTGCTCTTTGGAATATTTCGGTCCATCCACCATCGTTGGATTCTAAAACGGCACCAAACCGAACGGCTGCGCGGGTTACAGGCTAAGGCTCTGATTAGTCTGCTGGGTTCGCCTTTGGGGGATACCGCACTCGCGGCTCAGGTGGATAACATTACCCGCATGGATCGTGCGGCCCTGCGGAAATGGCTGGAGGATGATTTATTGCCGTTCCCGCCGGATGCCAGTGGTGCATTCTCGGCACACCCGGCGCTGCTGGACCCGTTCCGTGCGCTGTATATGGAACTGCGCCTCAATGAACAATCCCGCTATCTCGCGGGGGCTGGTTCGCGTCATAGTCGCTTGGATCATTTCACCCGGCATCTGCCTCCGGCATTGTTCTTTGCCAGCGTGGCGTGCGTGGGTTTACACACGGTATTTCATGGGCAACATGGCGTCTACACCGCAGCCATCTTTGCCATGCTGGCCGTCTGCCTGCCGGTGCTGGCCGCGGGGCTCAGGACCTATCGGGAAGCCGTGCAGGTATCCCGTAATGCCGCGCGTTTTTCTTCGAAGGCGGCGGCGTTAGTGTTATTACGTAAAGAGTTCATGGCGGCTACCACGTTGGATCAGGCGCTACGAACGGCCTGGCATACCGAGCAGGTACTAGAGGCGGAACATCGTGAATGGCTGCGTTTGATGCTGGATGCGGAATGGTTTGCCTGATTCAATCATACTGCCGAGGTGTATATGAAACGCGTATTTGTGAGCTATGTAGAAGAAGACCGAAATTTGGCTTTGGAATTATCCGCGATACTTGAGTCCCTTGGGCATCAAACATGGTTATACGAGCGGGATAGTGTTCTGGGGCCCTCATATTTACTGCAAACTGGTAATGCTATCGAAAAGTCTCATGCGTTCGCTGTGATATTATCAGAAAATTCATTAAAATCTAATCAGGTTGGTAGAGAAGTTGAGCGGGCTCATGAAAATAACAAACCTATTTTGCCCTTATTGTTCAATATTGAACATTCAGAATTTCAGCACAGACGGCCCGAATGGCGACAAGCTATCGGTACCGCGACA
>JBIJDM010000080.1:0-10852 GCA_044344145.1 Phycisphaerae bacterium | reverse complement strand
TTGATGGTCAGCCCCGTCTCACCGACCCGGGCATAACATTCCGCCAGCAAGACCTTGCTCTGCGCCCAGAGCGGATTGGTGGCCGGTCCGGCGGAGAACACCAAATCCGCCTTTTTCAAATTACTGACGGCGCCCTGATAATCGCCGGTCAAAAACTTGTAACGTCCATCCAGAAAAGCCATCCCGGCTTCGGTGGGCTGCATATCGCGGAAGCGCTCGATGTAGCGTTTGACCTGCTTGATGGCTTCTTTACCAGCCGGGGAATCCGGTCCCTTGGAATCGGCCAAATCCATGTAGGCCTGGCTGATCCAGAACATGGCTTCACGCTGAATATTTTCGCGCCGGACAAACTCGACCCCCACCAACTTCTGTTCGTCATCCACCACCGCGCGCAACGAAATAATCGCCTTCTCGGGTTCACGACTGATGCGGTAAAATTCCGCCAGCCGGTACTTATAGATAAGCTTCGCTGGATCATTGGCCACCAACGCTTCCAAAGCTTGGCGCATCCCTTCAGGATTGCGCTTGGCCGAGGTCACATCCACCGCGATTTCCAGCACATCATTATTTTTCGGATGGGCCTCCAGAGCGGCTTTCAGCACTTTTTCCGCCTCGGACAGCCGTTGGGTTTCCAACAAATATCGCACCAGCGCCACTTTGGCTTTGGGCTTGTCCGGATAGCGGTCAATATACTGTTCCAGCAGATCGCGGGCTTTGGTTTCCCATTTGGTACGCTCTTCCCCGGCATTGCGCCGGATGGCGTCCTCGGCGGCCAACATGCAATAATTCTTGTATGTGATCCGCACCATCACATCATCCGGGGCCAATTCCCGCGCCTGCTTGAGATCATTTTCCAACATCGTGCGCCGTTCCGGGAGCAGATCGGCCAGTCGGCCCCGCCCCATCAAGGATTCTGCCCGTTTATGGTACCCGAGCACATCGTTGGGCCGGATCCGAATCAATTGCCCCGCCAATTCCTCCACCCGTTCCCAATCCTTGCTACTGCGCCGTTCGGAGGCGATTTTATACGTTTCATTCAGCATCCGCTCAAAAGCTTCGGGCTGATCGGGGCGGAGTACACTGGCCTGCTGCCAACAATTCTGGGCCTCTTCGTAGCGGCGCATGTCCCCGGCGGCATTGGCGATAAGCATATCCCCCAGTTCGAGGCAAATATCTGCCGCGATCGGCTTGCCGGACCGCTTGGCTAACATCGCGGCCCGGCGCATCACATCCAGCGCCGAAGTAATGTCATTGGCTTTGACCATGACCCGGGCCTGATCGCGCAGCGCGGTGGGATTTTGACTCCAGTTGGTCAGCGTCAAAATACTCACCACCACCACCAGCACCACCACGGCGACCGTGGCCACCAGCCCGATGAGAAATTTTTTATTCAAACGTTTCTGCATGTTTTCACTCCACCTTGTGCAATTGCGTCCTCAGTTTGTGGGCCCGGTCCTCGATTCAACTCTTCAGCGCTGCGGTCGTGGGCATACACAAAACGACCTCTTTGATTAATTTACGTACAAAAGCATCCAATACCGGCTTCGCATCGTCACGCGTGGTCGGCTCCATCATCGTGACTTCAATCTTGGTATGATAGGCAAAGCGCCCGGAACGCCAGATTTTCCCGGTCACTTTGTTGCGATGATCCACGAAATCACCATTGACCAAAAAAGTGTAGGCCACCACGATGGGTTTGTCCGATTCCCGGCGCCCCCCGGGCATTACCTCCCCGGTACTGCCTGATTTGAATTGCAGAATCCGCATGGGCACGTCAACTTTGCTGCCATCGGCCAATTCCACATCATTCACCAGCATCGGATCGTCCGCCACCCGCTCCAATCCCTGTCCGGCCCAGCAGATATCTGGCACGTGCGGTGAACTGCGATCCCCCTGACCGTAATAGTTGATATTGACCGCCAGTCTGGCCCCGGGCTCCCGGGCCTGCAGGCGGCTGTTAGTGTAGTTGCGCAGCAGATATTCATCCGTACCCAATTGGGCCCGAACTTCTTTGGGTAGAATCTCATCCACGCTGTCGGCCACATACAAATCGGGCAGTTGGCCCAACGTCCGCGGGATACTCTTGAGTGCCCGGGCCGGGGCAATCGGTTCCCGCACCACCACAATCCCGAACAGCCGGGGTGAGAGCTCAATGAGTACTGCTCCGATGAGCAAAATCGCCAGTACAATGATGACGCGGGTGGTAACGGACGCGCCGGTCGCGGTTTTACTCATCGGGGTTTTACCTCCGTGACGGGCACTTCCACAAACAGTTGATTCAAAATCCAACTCACCCCCCAGAGCAGCAACGCCGCCACCGGCAGCATCAACAATCCAATATTCTCATGCGTCGAGCCGCGGGCATATTTGGGATCCACCCACACAAACAGCAACGCGATGATAAACACCCGCAGCACATTGCATACAATCGCCACCGGCACCGCCATTAAAACCACAATCACTTTTTGCCACATCGGCCGATCGCTGGTATACGCCATCGCCACCGACAGCGCCACAAAGGCCAGCAACAACCGCATCCCCGAACAGGCCTCGGCCACATTCAGCGATTCCATCTTGCCGTTGGCCGTCTCGATCAAAATCTGGGTTGAAGAATGCATCGAGCCAATCCCGACCAGCGGCAACAAATTCGAAGCGGTAATTGCAGACAGATTCTGCAGTGGCGTGGTCATCTGCGCGTAAAATACATGGGGCGGGACGATCATGAACGGGAGAAAACAAATCGGTAACCACAAAATCCGCAAATAGTCCCAGCCCAGCAGGAACAAGACCAGACCCAACAGCGTCACCGGCATGCTTAACTGAGAAACGTGAAACAACCCCATATGCTGGGCAAAGGTTAAAAAGAGAATATGAACCAAGGCCCCCAGCAGCAGAACCGGCAACCCGACCCAAGCGCCGTTTACCGGCAGTTTCTTGAGCACATCCCATTTCAGCCACACCATCCACAAACTGACCACAGGAATCGCAAAGCCATGGCTCCACCCCGAGTCCCCCTGCCACTGCGCGATCAGCGTCAGAATATCCACGCGATAAAACAGCAACCACAAGACCGCAACGACACCAACCCAGGCCAAATCTTTATAGCCACGCGCGGCTCGTATCGGATTGAACTCAGGGGGGGAGATTTGTGTAGCCTCGGACATAGACAATGCAGCTTTCGTAAGTGATAAAGCTCAACATCAGCCGCCAACTCAACACCCCAACCACACATGCCGGGATCTTACTCCCATTATCCAAGCATGCGGACGGGACTATATTTTAAACGCACCAAAGCAACTTAATTACCCGAATAGTTGCGGTCATACACAGTACCCCAGCCATACGTGGCCCGATACGCGTTCCGTGTAACGGCCAGAAATGGTGCCAACATATCGGTTCCCACATTGATGGTGTCATTCGCCTTAAGGAAGATATCGGGCTGTTCGCCGTTGAATATCTTCTGCAAATTGACCTGCACAATGGCTTCCTGATCGTTACCGATCCGGCGGACCAATTCGCAACGCCGCGGAATCGCCAAGCCGTCCAGATTACCCGCCGCCGCAATCGCCTGCCGCAGGGTAACCTTGCGCCCGGTCAGCGTATACACGCCGGGACGGGTGACATGGCCCATGATATAGAATTCCGCAGCTTCAAGGCTCGGATAGTGAATGATGTCGCCCGGTTTGATCACGATGTTATACTTGGTCTGCCCTTCGCGCAGCTTCGCGATTGGAACCCGGATTACCCGGGCATTTTCTTCACTGGGGGCCGCCACGACTACCTGTGTCTGCCCATTAGTGGTTTTTACCGCAGTCCACTTGCCATCCACAAATACATGGTTGGTGTTGGGTTGGGTTCCCGCGGCAATGGCTTCCAATTCCTTGACGTCAATCGTTGGCATCGTGGCCGGTAACACCGGCTGCGTCGCGGCAGCCTCCGGCACCACAGTCGTGGTGGTGACCGGGGTTTCGGGAGTTGTCGGCTTGGCCGTGCCTTTGCCCTGTTCGGCAATGGCATTAAGTTCGCGTTCCAAATCCGGACTCGTGGCCAAAGCCAGCGCCGCACCGGTATTCATGTTCGTCGCCTGCACAACCTGCTTATCCGAACTCGGTAACAATGCCCCGGGCGTGGTGCTCGGGTTCGTGCTGGGCTTGGTGCCCGGCTCAGTGGCGGGCTTGGGTGCTTCCAGACTCTTTTCGAGGTCTTCCAACGCCTTCAGCGATGGGCTCGTTTCCGGCGTGGTCGAATTTTTCGGATTGGTTGGCACCGTGGGATCGGCCGTGGGAATCACACCCGTCTTGGCCGGTGCCGTTACCGCTGCCGCGCTCTTGGGTGCGCGAATAATATATACATACTCGGTAGTAGAATTTGATAACACATTCAAATCGCCGGGCAAAGCAATCGCATCCAACAGACGGAATTCACCGCCGGGGATGGAATACGTTCCGGGCCGATTCACCGCACCGATAATGCTATAGACCCGCTGCCGGCTATTGGTGACCGTCACGGCGATCTGCGGCCCCATCTGACCGTTCCCAGCCGGGGGCAAAATCCGCCGATCCACCAAATCCTGCGCCAACTTCTGTTCCAATTCCGTCGGGGTTAAACCCGCAGCTTTTACCGAACCCATGTTCTGCATGGTGATAAAGCCCAGATCGTTAATCTGTCGTTCCACCAGAAATTCCATGCCCGGAGCCAGCAATTCATAAACCGAAATGCGAATCACATCCCCGCTACCCAAGGGATATTCCTTGGATTCCACCACCAGATCTGCCGCCGTGGGATCCGCCGCCATGGACCACTTCGCCACGGGTTCATCCACCGCATCAATCTGATCCAAAATGGGCCAACGCACCGGCTTGACCTCACCGGCCCCGAACGGATTGTCTTTATCAAAACGCCCCACTTCATTGGGGGACAATAGCGAATTACGGAGATTCAGGTAGTCGCCAATGGTCTCGCAACCCGCCAAGCCGACCATACTGATGGCCAGCGTTAATCCCACCAACACCCGACGGGCCATGCCTTGCGACCGAGTATGAGTCTGGTCATGATTCTGCTTCGCCATTACGTTGCTCCAAAATAGGCCCTGATGAATTACGCGGACGAATCAACTTGCGTCCATAAGTTGTCTATTCTACCGTCTGTTAACACAACGTCCAGCGGAGATGAGCCATAAATCTCCCCTGCTGGCACCTCGATACCTGCCATGTTTTAACCCTATCATGCCCAACATGCAACCCTAACCCCGCTGGTTTATCAGCCTAACCTGCCTTGCCGACTAAAAAATAGGCTGATTTGTCTTGGTTCACACCACCCGGGCAGTTATATTGCACATATTAAGTCGTTTTCTGCCTCGAACGTCGGCAACGAGGTGTTTTTATATTTTCATATTCCTCCGGAGGTGGCCATGTCTATTCTTGTCTACTGTGCTGGCGGGCACGCGCGCGTGCTCTTGGAACTACTCGAACGGGCTGGAATGGGCCCGGTTGCGGGCTTTGTGGATGATAATCCCGATCTCCAAGGCAAAAAAGTCGGCGGTTTTCAGGTTATGGGCCCCACCAGTCGAGCGCTGACCTATGCCAAGACCTATCACCTCCACCGCGCCATCGTGGCCATCACTGACAACCGCAAACGCCGGGAATTCACCGAATCCGCCCATCAGGCCAACCTTCGCCTGCCCATTTTGATCCACCCATCTGCGATCGTCTCGCCGGAAGCCAAACTTGGGGATGCCTCTGTGGTCATGGCTGGCGCCATCGTGGGCCCCGGCGTACGCACTGGTATGGGGGCCATCATCAATACCGGCGCCACGGTGGACCATGACTGCCAACTGGGCGATTATGTCCATATCGCCCCCGGCGCCATACTCACGGGCGGGGTTTGTGTGGGTGATGATGTCTTCATCGGTGCAGGGGCAATATTGGTCCAGCAAGTCTGCGTGGGCATCGGGGCGATTGTTGGTGCCGGTGCCACCGTCATCCGCGATGTACCCTCCTACGCCACCGTAGTCGGGACCCCGGCCCGAATTATTAAACAGAACCAACCACTTGATCATCCCGTAGCCACACAGATTTAATTCACATACGCGACATACTGTGATTTTAGCAAAGCCCCCGGTCGCCGGGGGCTTTTTCGTAAATCAGTACATCATCGCAACATACAATTGGTATGATCGTTAAGCATTATAGACCTAACAATGCTTAGGAGTTCGCTTGACGACCCAGTTTGAGAATCTTCCCACCGCCACCACGGTCGTCTACCGTCAATTGGACATTCTCGGCGGTCTTTACCGCCGGGCTCTAATCACCCGGGGATTAGCCCAGTTCCTGCTTTTGGCCGTCGGCGGAAGTCTGCCGGTGATTCTGGCCTGTGGGTTGTTCCCCCTGCCGATCGCCGCGCGACTCACGGCCTTGGTCGTGGTCCTTAGTCTGTGGGCCATAAGTTATCTACGCTATCTTCACGGTCCGCTGTTCCGCAGTCTACCCACCACCGAAATTGCCCGCTGGATCGAACTGGAATGTACCCGCAATAATTTCGCGCTCGACAATGTGATGATCAATACCGTCCTACTCTCCCGCGCTGACGCCCCCGCTGACAACGACACCGCGCAACGCTGGATCACCGCCTCATTGGAACAGATCGCCCTGCTGCTCGGGCGGGTGGATCTGGCTGCCAATATCCGCTGGGGCCATTACCTGCGCCCCTGGCGCTGGTGCGGTGGCCTGCTCATCGTATTGCTGGCACTGGGCTGGCTGGCACCATACGCATTGCGCCATGGCCTGCTGGTCCTGCTCCAACCCTGGTCCTTCATCCCCCGCACCGGTCATATCGTGATCGAATCCGTACGCCCCGGCGATGACAGCATCTACCTCGGCCAAAGTGTTCACTTCTCGGTACGGGTGCGCCGCGCCGACGACGAACTCCCTGCCGCCACGTTGCATTTGCGTTATGCGTCGGGCAAAGAAGTGGCGGAACCTATGGCCATTTATGGCGATGCGGCCAATGAATACCGCTACCAGTTGCCCGTCGTGGCCGAGAATATCGAATATTATGTGGTCGTGGGCGACAGCTATACCACGAAGTATTCCATCACCGCACTCACGCAGATCAAATTCGACTCACTGGTATGGCAATACACCCCCCCCGCATATACCCAGTTACCGTCCCAAACTCTGACTTGGTCCGATGCCGAAGCCACACTCCCACCCAAGTCCATTGCGGTCCCTCTGGGCAGCCAGATCGCCATCACGGCCACGCTGGATCAGCGTGTGGCCAAGATGCTCTGGATTCAAAACGATACCCCGCAGCCCATGCAAAGTTCCGACCAGCGCACGTTTCTGGGCCAGCTCAATATCTTGCAGGACACCGTCGGGGCCCTGCTGCTGGTGGATACCAGTGGCCGGCCGCTCAAACGCAGTCCCGACCCCGCCACCAGTCCCGGCTACCAGTTCATCGCCAATCCCGACCGGGCCCCCGGCGTGCTGATTGCCCAGCCGGGCCGTGATATCACGGTGCCCCCGGATAGCCGGTTGGAGATACT
This sequence comes from Phycisphaerae bacterium, assembly GCA_044344145.1. Classification (GTDB taxonomy): domain Bacteria; phylum Planctomycetota; class Phycisphaerae; order WQYP01; family WQYP01; genus JBAXGE01. The sequence continues at coordinate 3,309 of JBIJDM010000080.1, read as the reverse complement.
GGCCCATGCGCAGGATGACTTTGGTCTTTCCGGTGGCCAGCTGGAAGTTGCCACAGGTGCCGACGCGCCATTTCGTGTGATTCATAACTGGCCACTGGCGTCGGATCAAGCCAAAGCCCCCAAGTCCGCGGCACTGCGCTACACCCTCGACCTGCCCAGCAAATCCTATCGTGCCGGAGATACGCTGCGTTACCGCATCGTGGTCGCGGATCAGCGCAATATCCCACAGGCCATTCCCCCCTTGGGCGCGCAAGAAGGCACCAGCACGATTTTCACCGTCACCATCGCCGATGCCCAGCAACAAAAGCAAATCGCCACGCAGGCCTGGGACGAATTGCGCAAGCAACTCACGGCCCTGCTCCAGCGTCAGGTCGCCACCCACCAACAAGCCTTAACCATGCAGAAGGTGACCAAAATTGACGCGCTGAAACCGCTGGCGCTGGACGTCTTAGCCCAGCAGCGCGGCATCTACAAACAACTCGACAAAATCGTCACCACCACCACGTTTGACGGCTCCATGAAAATGGTGCAACGCTCGTTGCAGATTCTCTTACAAGAGGATGCCCTCAAGGCCAACGAGGTTGCCACGGATCTCACGCAGGTGGGCGATATCCGCACCCTCCCGGCCGTGGGCAATCGGCTGTTCACCCACCAGCGCCGCATCATTGATGTGCTCGAGAGCCTCCTTGCCATTACCACCAGCGCCGCCAAAACCGCCACACCCGACACCACCACCGGCGATGACATTCCCAACAGTGCCAAGGAAGCCTGGAAGAAACTCGCCGAACAGTTGCAGGAGTTCAAGAAAGAACAAAAGATGGTCATGGAGGTCACCGCCGATCTGGCCAAAAAGCCCAAAGATCAATACGACAATCAGGACGCGAAAAAACTCGAGAATATTCTGGCCATCGAAGACAAATGGGAAAAGTTCCTCAATCAGGCCATGGTGGATATGAGTAAAATCGCCGAACAGGACCAGTCCAATGCCGCCCTGCTGGAAGAACTCGTCCAGATGAAAGTGGAACTGGCCATGTCCAAAGATGCCCTGGCCAAAAAAGCCCAGGAAATCGCCACCCCCTTGGAAGCCAACGGGCTGGAATCCGCCGAAAAACTGACCGAGCATATCGAACGCTGGTTGCAACATGCCCCCGACCGTACCCAATGGCAGATGGAAGAACCTGTCGGCCAGAACGACCAGAATATGGCCGAACTGCCCAAGCAGTTACAGGATATGGTCAGCGATCTGATGGACAATGAAGAAGACGTCACCGAGGCCATGGAAGACATGGGCAGCAAATTCGCCGATTCGCTCAACAAAGGTGCCGGCTGGGATGCCGCCGATGGCCCGATCAGCAATATGTCCGCCCAGGGTGTCACTGGCAACCAACTGCCCAATAACAACGAAATCCAAGGCCGCAGCGGGGAAGGCCGTGAAGGCCGGGCCAGTGGGGAAATGGTCGGTGCCGAAGCCGAGGGCAAAGGCGGACGCCGCACCCCCACCCGGATGACCAATGAACCCTTTGCCCCCGGCACCGTTCAGGACAAGAGCAAAGAACCTGCCGGCGGGGCCACCGGCGGGGGTAAACGCGGCGGTTTCAGCGGAGAAGGTCTGGAAGGCCCCGCCCCCGAAGGCCAGCAACAGGAACTCCAGCGTATGGCCGGCAAACAGGCCGCCCTGCGTAATGAAGCCGAACGTCTGGCCCTCAAGAGCCGGGCCGTGGGCTTTAACAACTTCAAACTCATCGAATCCGCCGTATATATGCAAAAAGCCGAAGGCTCGCTCAAGCAGAACCAATACCAGAATGCCCTGCGTTACCAGCAGGAAGCCGTGGAAAGCCTCAATACCGCCAAGGTCCTCGCCGGGGGGTACATGCACGTGGTGCTCGACACCCAACCCCAGGGCCCGCAAAAGCAGACCCGGGATCAGGACAGCACCCTCAGCGGCCCGATGCCCAAGGGGTTTTCGGATGCCGTGAAAGCGTACTTTACCCGTCTGAATCAGCCCAATCCCTGATCGTGTTCAGGATAAAATTTTTTACCCCGGCGTGTTTCTTCTTGCTTACGTGCATTTTTGCCCGATAATATCTGACGTGTCAGGATTCTGACACCCTCACTACCCTGCGGTAAAAAGGGACTTTTCCGAAAGGGATGCTCATGCGACGTGGATTTTTGACGTGGTTGGCATTGGGTCTTATGACCTGCGCCGGGATGCAGATGCTGGGCTGCAAATCAGATCAGGCCACCATCATTGATGGTTTGACGGACGAAGATGTGGATCGTCCTCTAGCCCCCGGCGAATGGGGTCTGGTCAAACTCGATCCCAAAGATTATCCCGACATGCGCTCGGCCTTCAATGACAAAGAAGGTTTGGAACGCGCGGTGGATAAATCGCTGCAGTATATGCGGGCACCATCCAGTCATCGCTTCTTCCCCAGCGGCCCCATCACCCACAGCCAGGTGGTCGCCTCGTTGGAAGATATCAAGAAGCTGCTGAACACACTGCCCAACGGCGACGCCTTCCAACAGCAGTTGTTGACGCGGTATGATGTCTACGAATCCAAAGGCTACAACCGCAAGGGCGATGTTTGGTTCACCGCGTATTACACGCCCATCTACTACGGCAGCAAAGTGCCCACGCCGGAATATCGCTATCCGGTTTACAGCCGTCCCAATGATCTGATCAGCGACCCGGTCACCGGTGAGATCAAAGGCCAGCGCCTGCCCGATGGCAGCATGCGGCCCTATCCCACGCGTAAAGAAATCGTCGCCGGCAATCTGCTGCGCGGCCTTGAACTAGCCTACTTCAAAGATCCGCTGGAACCCTACATCATTCAGGTCCAGGGTTCTGCCAAAGTGATCCAACCCGATGGCAAAGAAATGTTCATCGGCTACGCCGGCAAGAACGGCGGCGAGTATCGCGGTCTGGGCGCAGAGTTGGTCAAAGACGGCAAGATCGAAAAGAAAAAACTTTCTTTCCCCGCCGTGATCAACTACTTCAAACAGCATCCCGCCGAACTCAACGATTATGTGATGCGTAATGACTCGTTCGCGTTCCTCAAGGAATACGATCCCAAGGAATGGCCCAGTGGATCGCTGGGCGTGCAGGTAACCCCGCATCGTAGTCTGGCCACGGACAAGAGTATTTTCCCGCGGGCGGCCATGACCTTCATCACGGCGGAGAAACCCGATCAGACGGGTGCCGTGACCCCGTATCGTGGCTTCCTGCTGGATCAGGACACCGGCGGCGCCATCCGGGCAGCCGGCCGGGCCGACATCTATCTGGGCATCGGCGAACAAGCCGGGCTGGAT
>JBIJDM010000058.1:0-12845 GCA_044344145.1 Phycisphaerae bacterium | reverse complement strand
TCTGTTCCTCAAGGCGGGCCAATTCAGCGAAACACCCGTGCTGGCTCCGGTTGTACCACCGACGAATCTGGGCAAGGAAACCCCCAAGTCCGCCACGACCAAACCTGCGGTCAAGTCGGGGACTCCCGTCACGCATACCCCCATGCGTCCGGGCGACACGGAAATTTTCCCGAATCAGAAAAAGTAAGATTCGCCGCTTTTAGCCCAATTAACCCATGCCCATCCTCGCGATGGGCATTTTTCTGCGCCTTACCACCGCGTTTTGATTGACATATTTGGGATTTTTAGTATCCTCTTGGACTTCGCAGGGTCCGTAGCTCAATTGGTTAGAGCACCGGCTTGTCACGCCGGTGGTTGCGGGTTCGAGCCCCGTCGGGCCCGGTCGAATCTGAGGTCCACGAGTGTCACACTCGTGGACCTTATTCATTGGCACCATGCGCAAGCCCCCTTCCAGCACACCCGCAAGAGGCCCCTATTCATAAGCCCCACACCTGAACTTGTTGGTCCCTATAACTCCGCCTCTCCCCAACCAATCCAGCGCAAAAATAAAACGGGGCAGGCCTTTGCAGACCTGCCCCGCTTGTTTTTTTACGTCATGGTAGACGAAGCGATATTAATACCGCTTGCTGCCACCGCGGCCACCACCACCACCGCCGCCACCGAAACCGCCACGGGGGCGTTCTTCGCGGGGCTTGGCTTCGTTAACGGTCAGAGGACGACCGTCATTCTGCTGGCCATGCAGGGCGGCAATGGCGTTCTGGGCTTCCGAATCGGTGCCCATCTCGACAAAACCAAAACCCTTGGAACGGCCAGTGTCGCGGTCTTGGATGACCTGCGCGCTGACCACGGTGCCATGCTCGGAGAACATCGTCTCGAGCTGCGAGCTATTTACGTTATAGCTCAAATTTCCGACATACAACTTCTTGCCCATGGTTGACTCCTTAATGAATCGGGGCACGACCTGTTCTTTTACTTTCACGGTCTATGTGAAAGGGGCCCTACATTCCGACCCGAGAAGCGGAAGGCTTCTGAAGAACAAGAGCGGGACACTAACAGTGCACGCAACCGATTCGTTCCGGCAGCCATACCAACAAAGGATTATGCTAACCGATGGACTAGGGATTGCCTAGCAAAAAATATTATTATTTATTTTTCTTGGAAATCCCCCACTCTTTTCGCCCCTTTTGCTCAATCCAACATTTTTTCTTTTTACGCCAAATTCATCGCCTAACTTGCCGTCTTTGCGTAAGTTGCGTAATATAACGGTAATCAGACAGGATGTCTGCCGAAGGTTCCGGCTGTGGGCCTAAAATTCCCGCCCACAACCCCATCGCGACGCTTTCAGGAGGATGCTCCGATGTCTTCATTCTCGCCTAAACCCCTGCTCCGACTGCCTATTTCCGATTGGAATGACATCGCCCGGCGCCCCGAAGATCGTAAATCCGGCACCACCCGAGACATTGATTGCCCCTTCTGTGGCCACGCTTCCCGCGTCCCCATGCGGGCGCTCAACACCCGCTGCCCCCGCTGCCACAAACACCTCCGCCTGGAAGATATTGTCGTCCGGGGCGACTCACCGCAAACGCGAATCATTACCTGCGGTACCATTATGGTTGAACCCAATGCCCGCTTTGCCGGTACCCTCCAGGCCGCCACCATCCTTATCGCCGGGCGCGTCATGGGCACGGTCATCGGCACCCAACGGGTCGAAGTCGCCCGTACCGGCAAAATTGCCGGCACCATCGCCACCCGGCAACTGCTCGCGGACGATCAAGCCCTCATTGATGGCCAAATTAATATTCTGAACCCCGATGGCTCCATCACCACGCTGGCCACCGGCCATGACCACAATCCCCCCAAATATCTCCCCGGCAACCCGATCTGATTATTCCATCGCCGCCATCTGCTGTCGGCCCTGTTCGCATAACGTCTCCAACGCGATTTTAACATCGTGATCCGAAGCCTCGTTGGCGATGGTCGCCTCCAGATGTTCTGCCGCCAGCGTAATGGTGACCAGACCAAATCCACCGGCCGCATTCGATAATTGCTGCCCCAACTTCATTAACAATCGGTATTCCCGCGCATCCCAGGCCATCCGCATAGCCTCCAGCTTCTTCGGTATGGACTCCAGAAACAGCATCCGATTCTGCTGATACACCAAACCATGGGCGGCTTCCGGCAAATCTACATCATTCGCTTTCGGTGTTGGTGCTACGGGCCTCTCCCGCTCTGGCATGGGTTGGCTCCATAACTGGGTCAGCAGATTCACCAACCGCTCAAAATCAATCGGTTTGGTCACCACTTCATCACAACCCGCCTCCAGACATTGCACGCGGTCCTCGGGCCGGGCATGCGCGGTTACCGCGACAATTGGCTTGCGAAACGCCATCTGCCGCAACCGCCGGGTAGCTGTGATACCATTCAGCTCGGGCATCTGGATATCCATCAATACTGCGTCCAAATCCGGCAACTGTTGCGCGGTCTCCACCGCCTTCAGCCCATCTTCCACCAGGGTAATCTTCGCGCCTTGTTTCTCCAGCATGATGCGGAGCAGCCGTTGATTATCCATCCCATCCTCGGCCAGCAGGACATGCTTGCCCACCAACAGGGCAGGGCGCCGCGGGGCCACCGGGGTCGGAGCCGTGTCGGCCCCCGGCTCGGTTGGTGGCGGGACCGTTTGCCCCGGCCCCACCGGCAAGGTCACAACGATGGTCGTCCCCAGATCCAATTCACTTTGAATGGCAAAACTGCCCTGTAACAATTCGGTCAGACGTTTGGCGATGGATAACCCCAAACCGGTCCCGCCATAACGCCGTGTGCTGGAGGCATCCGCCTGGGTGAAGGGCCGGCCCAACTGTTGCACCAAATCGGGACTCATCCCAATCCCGGTATCCTGGATTTCCATGATTAGCTGGGCCGGGTCTTGCTGGCCCGCATAGTGCAGTTTGAGCAGCACGCGGCCCTGAGGGGCAAATTTCACCGCGTTATCCAGCAGGTTGATCAGAATCTGCCGTAGCCGGGTGGGGTCTGTGGCAATTTCGGCGGGCAAATCGGCCGCGCCTTCCACCTCAATATTGACCGGCTTGTTATTACCCCGGTCCCGGATAATCGCCAGCACATCCGCCACCACCGGTTGCAGTGCAAAGCGCACAATCTCAATATCCAGCCGGCCGGCTTCGATCTTGGAGAAGTCCAGAATATCGTTGATGATGGCCAGCAGATGCTGGCCGTTGCGCCGGATCGTCTGGATAAAGTCATGCTGCAAGGCCGGTGGCACATCGGTATCCAGCAGCAAATCGGCAAAGCCCAGAATCGAGGTCATTGGCGTGCGGATTTCGTGGCTCATATTGGCCAGGAACTGGCTCTTGGACTCATTGGCCTCATCCGCCCGTTGCCGGGCTTCCTGCAGAATCTGCTCGTCGCGTTTGCGCTCGTCAATATCGATCGTGGTCCCGATGAAACCCGCAAACGTGCCATCGGGATTGAACCGGGGCGTGCCTGTATCCAGCACCCAGCGGAAGCCCAACTCATGCTGGTGCAAACGATATTCCACGCTGATACTGCGCCGCGCCGTATTCGCTTCCCGGAAGGCCATAATCACCCGTTCCTGATCCTCGGGATAAATCCCTTCCACCCAGCCATAACCCAATTCCTGATCCAGACTACGCCCGGTGAAGTTCAGCCAGCCCTGATTGAGGTAAATACATTCCCCAAGTATGTTGGCCATCCAGATCATGACCGGGGCATCATCCGCCATGCGACGGAACCGCCCTTCGGTTTCGCGCAACTGATTGTCCGTTTCCTTGCGTGCGGTGATATCCTGGGCATAGCCGTACCACACCACACTGCCATCCGCCTGTTTGCGCGGGGTGGAGTAGGAACTGAACCACAAGGTCTGGCCCGAGACCGGATAGACCATCCGGAAATCGCACTGTTGCGGAATGAGTTGCTGGTAGGACCGCTGGATCGAACCCAGCAGCGCCTCCCGATCTTCGGGATGGACATGGGCGAACAACCGGCGCGCATCCTGATAGAGATCATTGGCCGTCAGCCCCAGCGCTTCCTTCGTGCGGGCTTCATCACTGATGTACAGGAACCGCATCACCCCGTCGCTGTGCATCAGGAATTCATAGAACACCCCCGGCACGCGCTGGGCAATCTGCGTGAAGCGGGCCAGCAGTTCATCCCGCTGCCGCTGCAACTGCATCGCCGAGGTCACGTCCTGACAATAGCCATACCAGAGAATGCTGCCATCGGTTTGCTGCCGGGGCATACTTGTCGCCGACATCCAGCGCACCCCGGCCGTCGGATGGTTGGTGCGGAAATTACATTCCCACGGGGTCAGCGCGTGCATGGACTCCACAATGGACTGCTTCATCGGCCCCACATCCTGGGGCACAACGCGCTGGAACATCACCTCGGCATCCACCGTCCCACCCGTCACTTTGATGCCGAACAGTTCCTCCGCTTTTTCGCTCAGGTACGGGAATACCGCCCGGCCGTCGGGGAACATCTGGAACTGATACAACACCCCCGGCACGCGCTGGGAAATATTGGTCAGTCGGGTCAGCAACTCATCGCGTTGCTGCTGCATACGTTTGGCTTCGGTGCGATCGGTGGCCACGGCGATATAACGCTGCATCTGGCCATAGGCGTCATAAGCGGGCACAATCGTCAAATCCAGCCAGAAAATCTGCCCGCCCTTGGTGCGGTTGCATAGTTCACCCTGCCACGTCCGGCCCGCCTGCAGGGTTTCATACATCTGCCGGAAATATTCCGGCGCGTGCATCCCGGAATTGATGATCCGATGCGTCTGCCCGAGCAATTCTTCCCGCCCGTAGCCGGTCACCCGGCAGAACGCATCATTAATATCCAGAATCACGCCCTGCCGGTCCGTAATGGAAACCAGCGCATGCTGATCCATGGCGCTGCGCGTGCTGTGCAGGTCGGCCAGATGCTTGAGATTCTGCCGATTTTGCACAATCGCGCGCCAGGTCAACATCACCGTTGCCCAGGCCGAGACCAGCCCCACCGCCAGAAAAATCACGCTCAGTACGAACTCGTCGCGGATTTCTTTGCTGATGCGTTGCGCGCGGCGTAACAGACTGGCCGATTCCTGACTGCTGATCTGCACGATATTGGTGTCCAGAATCAGCGTCTGCTGCGTGAATTTGGTGATATTGGAATTTTCCAGCAGCGGTACCTGCCCCGCGGCCAGTTCCCGGGTGGTGTCAGAAGCAATCTGCCAGGCCGCCAACCGCTGTAGATCACGCAGCGCCAGGGTGGCATCTTCCCCCATCTGCATCAGTGGGGACCGCGCGTAGGCATCCATCTCCATGGCATAACGCATCAGTTCCATCCGCCATTCCACGCCGGGGACGGCCTTAAGCGTGAAGATGGCACTGCCCAGCGTGCGGAACGCGTCCACATTCTCCTGCAGTTGCATGAGTAGATAAACTTTGGTCAGGACCTGGCCATGCCCCCGGTCCGACAATACCAGCGCCGCCGCCGCGACCGTGGCCAGATGGTTGTCGAGCAAATCCCGGTAACTGCCAAAAATGGCCAGAACATCGTTGCCGGTGGCCACCCGCTGGCGCATCTGCGGCAGTCGTTTCGCTTCATTCAAACAGGCTTGTTTGGTATTGTCATTGATCCGGGCCATACTCAGCGCCGTGGCCAAATTCACATAGGCCTCGTCGGTATGTTGCCATTGGGCCTTATACTCCGCCTGGGCGGACGCCCCGCCCAAGCCGGCCTGACACGCCAGTGCCCGCTCCACCTGAATCTGATGGATGGTATTGGATAACTCCTTCACCATATCCGTATTGGCTTTGAGAATCTGGTTGATCTCATTGCGCTGCACATTCCCCTGCGCCAACATCCACCCCAGAAACAACAAGACCATACTGGTGATCAGCACCAGCGCACTGCTGATCCAGATTTGGCGTTGCGGAATGAACTCAGGCAGTTTGAACATAAGGCTTATCCGGAGCTGATGTCCTGATACTCCATCAAAAGAGCTGACGGCCTGCGCGTTTCATTCATACTCGTGATGACCCAACGCGCCAGCCCAGACCAGTACCGATCACGCCATACGGCGCTAATCAGGCTTCAAACGTCTCTCATCTTATCCGCCTGCGGGGACTCCGCAAAGCTGAAAATATTATTTTGCCGCCGGCTTGGTCACGGTCACCACGGGATTGGTTAAATATTTATTAGCTACCGCCACAACTTGCGTGAGCGTAACCTTCTGTATGTTGTCGGCAAAACGGTCTTCCTCTTCATATCCAAGACCCAGCGCCTCAGCAAACGCCCGCTGCTGGGCCTGCTCCGCCATCGTCTCAGCGCCCTGCTTCTGGCCGGCAAGGGTGGTCTCTTTGGCCAGATCAAACTGGGCCTGGGTAAACTTGCCCGCCTGCACATTCGCCACAATCTGGGCGATCTCGGCCTGAATCTTGTCGGTTTTCGCCGGCTCGCCCAGCGCGATAATCCCGAACAACCCCGGCAAGACTCCAAACTGCCCCGTCGCCTGCACCGTGTACACCAACCCCTGGCCACGCAGCGACTCATGCAACATCGAACCACCCGGCGAACTATACCCGCCCAGCATGGTCTTGAGCACCGTCATAGCAAACCGGTCCTCATTGGTCGCCGTCATCCCCGGGCCATATCCAATGAATACCGCGCCGGTTTTCTTGCGCGTGGTCTGCTCAAACACCCCCGCCGGCCCGGCCACACTCTTGGTCGCCAGTGTCGTGGGCAGCGCCTTGAAACCGCTCAAACTCTGATTGAACTGTTCCACCCACGTGGGCTCATAATCGCCCATGATGGCCACGACCGTACCTTTGCTCTGCCGGAAGTAGGTCTCGTAATGCGTCTGCAAATCCTTGGCCGTCAGCTTGCCATACACCTCCGGCGTGCCGACCGGATGCATCTGATAGGGGGATTCCGCATAATATTTCTTGCGCAGAAAGCTCATCGCTTCCCCTGCCCAATCCTCGGTCAAGCGCCCCGCCGCGGCCTGCAGCCGGGGCTGAATCTTGGTGTACTCGCCGGCATCGAACTTCGGCTGGGTCAGCACATCCGCCAACAGCGCCAGCGCCGGCTGGGCGTGTTCTTTCAGCACGGTCATACTGATGGTGTAATAGTTGTTGCCCGAGCCGATGCTGATGCGGGTGCCGGTGGTATCCATAAACTCCGCAATCCGGGCATAGTCATATTGCGCCGAGCCACGCAGCATCAGTTGCGTCATCGCCACGCCGATGCCATTATTGGCCGGCGTCTCCGCCAACAGCCCGCCGGGAATCATCATATACAGCGACACCAGCGGGGCCGCGTTATTCCTTTGTTGCAACAGTGTCATACCGTTTTCCATCCGCACGCGGTTCACGGGCTCCTGAATCCACCCGGCCGCGGCGGCATTGTCTTTGCCCAGCACCGACTCATTGACATCCTTGGGCAGCAGTACCGTGGTCAGCAAGCTCTCGGTCCGCAAATACTTGCGGGCCACCGCCTGCACCTGTTCCGGGGTAACCTTTTTCAACCGTTCCAGATAGAGTTGCGAATAACCGATATCCCCGGTGCTCATGTAATCCCGAGCCGCCGAACTGGCCAACTGTTCCGCCGTTTGCCGGCCCAGCACCAGGCCCGCGCGGGTTAGATTGATCGCTTTTTCCAGTGCCTTGGGTTCCACGCCCTGTGCCATAATTTTGGCGATTTCCGCCAACATCACTTCCCGCACCTGCAGATAATTTTCCGGTTTGGTCAATTGTGCCGACACGTAAAACGAACCAGCAACATAATTGGGGGTGTCACTACCGGCATCCACACTGGTCACCAATTGCGTTTTATCCTTCAGTGCCATGGCCAAGGGGGATGAATCGCCATCGCCCAGCACCGTGGCCAACACATCCAGCGCATACATATCCGGATGGAACATATCCACCGTGGGGAATTGCCACAGTATGCGGGCCTGCTTCACATCGGCATGGCCCACGGCCGTACGCGGCGCCACCGCCGCCGGCTCGGGCGGTAGATTGATTACCGGACTACGGGCAGGCGGTCTGTGCCCAAACCGCTCCTGAATCATTTTCTCCGCCTGCGCCAGATCCAGATTCCCCGCCAGCGAGACAATCATCCGTTCGGGGATATACATCTGGGCATAATAATCCCGGCAGTCCTGAACCGTCAGCCCCTGAAACACCGGCTTGTAGCCGATCACCGGATGCCGCGCGGGATGAATCAGATAACGATTGGTGCTGGCCAGCTTGGCAAAGACCCGCCCCGCTTCCGATTCGCCCATTTCAATTTCCCGCTGCACCACCTGGTGCTCACGGTCAAACTCGCCCTGGGTGAATTTCGCGTTCATCGTCCAGTCCGCCAGCAAATCCAGCGCCACCGGCCAGTTTTCTGTGGTGGTATTGATGAAGTAACACGTATGATCCACCGTGGTGTAGGCATTGGAATCATGCCCGATCTTCAGCAGCAATTGCTCGCCGGTCTTTTCATCACGTTTGTCGGTGGTTCCCCCCGATACCAGATGCTCCAGCACATGGCTAACGCCCGAGCCCATCAGTTTGCCTTCGGTCATAGAGCCCGCGCGGATATACACCCGCGTGGCCACCGAAGGCGACGTTTTGTTCACCTGAATAATCGCCGTCAGCCCATTGGCCAACTGGAACACTTTGCGGTTCGGCTCCTCAACCAGCCGCGCGGCAATCGTGCCATACGCCGCCGGGGCCGTGGTCGGCATAGTGGCCTGCGCCCCCACGCTCCCCGCCCAAATACCACCCAACACCACCAGCCCACCCAATGAACGACGTAACATCATGGCACAAACTCCTATTTTCTCATTCTAGGCCGATTGGCCCTAAACTTCGTTCCGCTCAAAGATTCATCCCCGCGCGCAGCCGGTTCAGCGTCCGCTCCCGGCCCAACAACGCAATGGTTTCCAGCAGCGGAGGCGATACCGTCCGTCCGCTCAGCGCCACGCGCACGGCCTGCGCTGCCGCGCCCTTCTTTTCGCCCAGCGACAACACCCGCTCCATCGGTTCATGCAGACCCGCCAGCGTCCAGTCCGTCACCGGTTCCAACATCGCCAGTGTCTGCGCCAGGAACTCCCGCCCCTGATTGTTGCGGATATGTTTTTCCACAGCCTTGGTATCGTAGACCGGAGTTTCGATAAAGAAGAAATCGCTGTTTTCCGCCATCTCGGCCAACGATACCATGCGTTCCTGATACATCGCCAGCAGCGCCCGCCGGGTGGCGGCATCGGCGTTTTTCAGCGGATAATCAGTTACCGCATTGAACTGCGCCAGCACTTCTTCCAGCCGTTCGATACTGCTCTGACGGATATATTCGCCGTTCATCCACGCCAATTTCTTGCGGTCGAACTTGCCCGAGGTCTTTTGCACCCCGTCAAAGCCGAACAATTCCACCATCTGGTCCCGGCTGACAATCTCGCGGTTTTCCCCCGGGGCCCAGCCCACCAAGGCGATAAAGTTCAGCAGCGCTTCGGGCATATACCCCGACTTGCGGAAGTCCTGTACTTCGATTTCCGGCACTTTCACCCCGATCGCCGTAGCCAGCCGCGTGGCCAGCGCGGCATCCTCATTCTTGCGCGCCATAAAGTCGGCGATTTCCTGCGTGGTGATCCCCACCAGCGCCGCCACATCCTGATACGTCTTGTCGCCGGTCTTCTGGGCATGCGCCTGCAGACCCGCCCGCGCCGCTTTGGCTTTGTCACGCTTGGACATCTTGGTGGCGTCCATATTCTGCACCACCGGCAGATGCGCATGCGCCGGCGGCGTCCAGCCCAGCGCCTCATACAGCCCGATATGTTTGAACGTGTTCATCAGATGTTCCTGCGCCCGCAGCACATGCGTCACGCCCATCAGATGATCATCCACAATCACCGCGAAATGATACGTGGGGAACCCGTCCGACTTGCGCACCACAATATCGTCATGCTCTTCCGCCTTGACGGTAACATCCCCGAGAATTTCATCGTGCAGCGTAATATCCCGGTACGGCATGGCAAAACGCAACACCGACGCCACCCCCGCCTGCGCTTCCAGCACACGCCCGGGCATATCCTTGCGGTAACGGAACGGCCGCTTCTCACGTTCCGCCGCCTTGCGCAATTCCGCCAACTGGGCCGGCGATTCATACGCCTCATACACATGCCCACCGGCGCGCAACTGTTCCAGATACCCGTTATACAGGTCCAGCCGCATGGACTGGAAATATTCATTCTTCGCGCCGCCCACCACCGGGCCTTCATCCCATTGCAGCCCCAGCCACAACATGTCTTCCAATATCCCGCGCGCCGATTCCGCCGTGGACCGCACCTGATCGGTATCTTCGATCCGCAGCACAAACGTGCCCTGGGTCTTGCGCGCATACAGCCAGTTATACAACGCCGTCCGCGCTCCCCCCACATGCAGGAACCCCGTCGGCGAAGGAGCAAATCGTGTCTTTACCATAATTCATTTATCCCATCTGTAATAAATAATCTCAGTCCCGCACTCAGCCCGGCAATGCCTGGCTCGGATACCTGGCCACTTGAACTTCTGTTGCCCCCGGCGACGAGCCGCGCAGCACCTGCGGCACAATCCCGGTCTGCTTTTGATATTCTTTTACGATCTCCGCAATTGCCGTCGCACACGCCGGCGTATCCTGACACAACACCGCCACGGTTCCACCGGAACCTCCGCCGGTAATCTTGGCCCCATAGAACCCCTGCTGGGGGCCACGGGCCATCACCAAACGCACCAGCAGATCGGTTTCCGCACACCCCAACTTGGCATTATTGCCATACGACTCATGCGCCGCCAGCATCAACGCCCCCGCCCGCGTCAGATTCTCCACACTGCCCGCTTTGCCATCGCGCAACAGCGCCACAAAATCCCGCACCCGCTGCGCTTCCAACACATGATGGTCCGCCGCGGCCCGCACATGATAAACCCGCTGCGGGTCCACACTGGTAACCTTGTCCACCGTCGGGCCATACTGATCGAGATAATCCTGTCCGCGCATTTCGGCCGGCAATAGCGCCCGTATCCGCTGCCGGTACGCTTCCGCTGGCACATTGGCCAGATACCCCTGCAGTGGATCATGGTCCACGCCCAAATCCTTCAGCAAGCGCAGCAGGATGCCATGGGCCATAAACGCCGCCACCCGCGTATCGCGATACGCCGACCCGCCTACAGAATGCTTCACGCCCGAGTTAATCCCCAGCATCGTCACCCCCACCGGCAGGGCACTATACCCCTCAATGGTGTGCGGCTGGCAATGCAAAAGCAATAATTGGTTTTCCTTGCCCAGTGCGGAGGTTACCTGATCCATCACCCCGCACGGCGCCCCCACCACTTCATTTTCCACCCGCTGGGCCAGCACGGCCAGTTCCAACGGGTCCAGCACTATGTGATACGCCGCGACAATCGCCGCCAGCGCCGCCACTTCCAGCGCCGCCGAACTCGACACCCCGCCTCCCAGCGGCACGGTGGAATAAATCGCGATATTCGCCCCCAGTGCCTGGGGCGACAAATGCCGGTACTTGCGCAGAATGTAATAGGCCCCCGCCACATAACCCGCCCAATGATTGGCCCCGGTAAACAGCTTGCGCACATCCGCCAGCGGCAGCAGCGACGCCGTCCCCGAAAAATCCCCCAATGCCATCTGAAACCGCCCCGCGGCCCCCGACTGATTGTAACTATGGATCATCAGCGTATGGTCATCGCGCTGTTGCAGCGCACACGCCGCGGCCTCGGCCAGCGGCATCTCACACACCAACGAACCCGTGTAATCCGCAATCCCCCCCATCACATCCAACCGCCCCGGCGCCCGGGCGATAAACACCTCACGCCCCTGTGGCTGAATCACCGCATGTTGATCCGCACGCAAACACGCCAACAACTCGGTAACCGGAGCAAGCTCATCGGCCTTGGGCAAGGGCATAGCAACATCCTTCAAATAGGTCCCAAACGACGGGACGATAAGCCCATTATTTTACGCCAAAGCATGTTTTAGGGTAAGTCTACCCCCCTGACCCCCACATTATTCAGATTCAGCCCAACTCCCAAGGGAGTTTTAGCCCGAAGCGGTGCGTTCTGCCCCTATGCGGAATGGCCGCAGACCGGAACTGGTTGCCGCAGCCAAACGACGCGATGATCACTGCGTCTCAGGTCGCGTCAGTTTCGCTATGTACGCATACTGCCCCATTACCGAGGTCAGTTCCAGCGTATACCGTCCCTCTGCGGCACCTCGCCGCAAATACTCCAGCAATTCCGGCCGATAGTGCACACTAAAGCTATTCAGCCACCCCTTGAGCAACCGGCGAAACCACCCCGGCCAGCGGGCTTGATCCCAAAAGTCCACGATATACAGCGTTCCCCCAGGCTTCAAAACCGCCCACGCCGCCTCCAACGCCTCCGCCCACGGCGGAATCATGGACAACGCATAACTGAAGTACACCACATCATACGACTCCGGCCAGCCTTCATTTACCAAGGTGTGGACATCTTGGGCCAGCGCCTGCCGCAACTGAATACGTCCCTCCCAGCGCCCGCGTGCCACCTTCTGACTGGCCGTTTCAATCATCACTCCGGCCGCATCCAAGCCATAAAAATGTGCCTGCGGATAGCGCCGCGCAGCCAGCAGCAGATTACGCCCCGTACCGCAGCCCATTTCCAGCACGGTTTGGTTGGGGCGAACCTGCAAATTTGCGATCACCGTATCCCGGCCGAACAGGAAAAATTTGCGCGTGGCATCGTAAATGTATCGTTGTTTACGATACATCTGATCCATCGCCCGACATGCATCCGCTGCCACCACCGACTCAGGAC
>JBIJDM010000146.1:0-7352 GCA_044344145.1 Phycisphaerae bacterium | reverse complement strand
CTCTGCCCGCCGTGCCACCCGCCATTCCCCCGCAACCCACCGTAACCCATCCGCAGGGCGAATATCAGACCGCGTGGTTGACCTTGACCGAGGGCGACAAAACGTGGCGGGTGTTTTTAGCGTTACGTGCGGGTAAGCCGGTCCAGTTTTGGACCTTGACCAGTCAATTGCCCGGCTGTCCGGAGCCTAAGGGGCAGCCCAAGCTCTTGACCGATGCCCTTCGGGGCCAAACGGCTGGTCAGGAAATTCAGGCCGAAATGGACTTGCGTCTGGTAAGTATCTGGGCGCCGCAGTCCCGGCTGGCCGCGCTGACCATGACGCTTAAAATGCAGATTGGGCCCGACCAGAAATTAACCGGTACATGGCGCACTCAGGTGGGGGAGAAAACTGCGACCGGGAAGGTAACTGGGCTATTGTGCGCTGCGGCGACCACACAGAAAGAGTACGGTTTGACCGCCGGGCAGGATTGGCCAGGATTTTATGGGGTGCTGGCCGGGGCGCGCGGGCCGGACTATGGCAAACCGCTCTTGGATGATCTGGCCCAGGCAAAGCCGCTCTGGCGCAGTGAAGCTGTGACGTTATCGGGTTGGGGTACCGGCGTGGACAGCCGCTACAAAGACCGCGCGGCCTACGGCACTTTGTGCGGGGGCAGTTCCTCGCCGATTGTGGCCGACGGACGGGTGTATCTGTATCACTACCGCCCGGCCGATGAGCCCGGCGTGGCGGACGCCGACCTGCTGGCCAAATTTCAGGATAACGCCTTGGAACAGACCTCCATCCGGCGCTTTTTCGCCCAGCGTGCGGATGTGGTGGTAACGTGTTTGGATGCCACCACCGGCCAGACCCTGTGGGAATCGGTTTGGGCCAATAAACAGGGCAATTATCAGACCCACAAATGGCGCGGCCTCAATCACACCCCCAGCGTGGCCAAGGGGGTATTGGTCGTGTCGGATTATTCCTGGGGCCTGCACGCCTACGACGCCAAAACCGGACAGTTGCTCTGGACCCGCGGGGGTAATGGCCCGATTCCGCACAATCAAGGGGCGATTGGCCCGGTGATCAGTGGGGATGTGGTCGTGTGGACGGCTCAGAAAGGTACCGTGGGCTTGGATTTACGCACGGGGAAGGAATTGTGGCAGGCGCCCGGCGCTACTGGAGCACGGCGCATGCTGATTGCCAATCAGGAACGGGTCTTGCTGGTGGGCCCCACGCTGCTGCTGGTGGACCCCGGCACCGGCGCCACGGTGGCGCGGGGCGAATTTCCCGGCGGCTTTGACAAGAAAGGTAAACGCGAACTCGGCGAAGGTCTGGGTGCCAACCTGATCTGCTCGGGGCCTTATATTGTGAGTTTTGAAACTGTGGAACCGAAAGATAAAAAAGTTCCCGGCAATATCGTGGCGTTAAAAGTGGTGGACGACAAAATCACTCTGGCCTGGCGCAATGAAATCGGCGGGAGCATGGAAGACGGGCACGTGGGGCTGACCATCGCCAATAACTACGTGTTCACCGCGTTTCAGGACGTGGGGGCGTTCTGTCTCGATTTGACCACCGGCAAGACAATCAAAAATCTGCCGGACTTTATGGCCCACAGCAATCCGATCTTTGTTTCCGTGGATCAGCGGATTTTCTGGCAGCCGGAATGTCAGCATGGCATGCAACATATCCAGATGTTCAATGCCGACGGCGAAAACTTCGGCCCCCTGGGCACCATTTGGCGCCCGCCCCACAACGATACCACCGCCTACGGCAATATGCCCATCGCCAATGTGGTGGTGGATGGCCGCCTGATTATCCGCGGGATGGACGGCATCTATTGTTACGATGTACGCAAGCCAGCCCAGTAACTTGCGCATTTGGCCTGCGGTGAGGTGGACGGGTTATGAGCCCGATCCGTTAAACAGGTTCGTCGCGGCCGTCAAGAATGGATCCGCCGGTGATAATATTTGCACCGGTACCTGATAGTGACTCGTAAAACTGGTCCGCGCTTTACGGCGCGGGTTCCAGCGCATCTCGAAGGCATGCAGTTGCCCCGCCCGGCGCACCACCAAGTTCACTTCCGCCTGGTCGTAGGTACGCCAGAAAAACAGTTCGCAGGTTTGTCCGGTCAGCAGATTAAGCTTGGCGATTTCTGCCAGCGCCCAGTTTTCCCACAGATGGCCGATATCATCGCGCTCGGCGGTAATATCGATTCGGTTGATCAGGGCATTGCGTATGCCCACATCCCAGAAAAATATTTTCTGCTTGGCGGTGATTTCCTTGCGCGGGTTGGTGCTATAGGCAGGCAGACGAAAAATCACCCACACCATCTCCAGCAAATCAAGATACCGCTGGATGGTGTTGCGCCCGGCCCCCAATGCGGTGGCCAACTCGCTGATGGAAACTTCGCTGCCGATCTGGAGCGCCAGCATCTGTAACAGCCGTTGGATCAGGCCGGGGCTTTTAATCCCGCCTTCGTAAAGCACATCTTTCCACAGGTAATCCTGAGCCAATTGCCGGAGTAATTCGGTGGGCTTGGGCGTGGTGACCACTTCGGGATAACTTCCCAAGGCCATCCGGGCCAGCAGATAATCGCGCAGCGCGGGGGCCGCATGGTCGCGCAGTAACGCGGGTGCGAGTTCGGCGCTGTACCAAGCCTGCGTCTGCAAGGTCTCGGCCCATAACAGCGGCGGCAGGATGAATTGATAATTGCGCCCGGTCAGCGCCTCGGCGGTTTGCTCGCGCAGTTGCAGTGCCGACGAACCTAGCAAAATGCATTTCACCGGCAGTTGTTGGTCGTACCAGCCTTTGATGACGCGGGTCGCCTCGGGCCAGCGTTGCACTTCATCGAGCACCAGAATGTCGGGAGATTGTAAATATGCCAGTGCTTGGGCAGGCGCCATTCGGCTGGCCAACACAAAGCGTTGCAAGTCGGTGGTGATGTCGAAATTGAGGAACTGCGTGTTGCGTCCGGTTGTTACCTGCTTGGTGAGTGTGGTCTTACCGACTTGGCGTGCGCCGAGGATAACGGTTACCTTGGCACTGGCCAGTTGATCGCGAAGAATTTTTTCCGCAATACGCGTAATCATGAATAACCCTAATTTTGATTCATGCACTATACAGAATTAGGCATAAAATTGCAACATACATAGCGCAATATTCGGTATATACGTAAAAGCGTTTATATTTTAGTAACAAAAAAACCCGTCCGGAGACGGGGGTCTGGATTGCCGAATACTCGCCTCGCGTCTTACGGCGCGTCTGTGCAATATTTATCCTTACCGATGTTGTCCATCTCAGCCACTTTCATAATGGCCTGCACACCTTCGGGCGGGATGGCCTGAAAACGCCAAATCGCCTTGGCGCGATACACGCCATCGGCCTCCGGCTGGTCGGCCAGCTTCAGATAATTATGCGAGTCCGCCCACATATTGCACGTGGCGTTGTTGGTGCCGTAGGGCGCCTTCTGCACATGCACCAGCCCCACGCCCCAACCATCAGGTCCGGGAAGCTTGGCCACAAAACCGCCTTCTTTCACATCGCTGCGTTTATATTTGCAATAGTCATTGCTATCGGGATTCATCCAGAAGCCGACGATTTTATTGTCGGGCCGGAAGAATACTTTACGGGCATGGGTCCAGCCCGCGGGCCAGCGCGGGTTATTGTTGCGCGAAGTCCACGCCGTCACCGGCACCTGCCAGTTAAAAAATTCGATCGTCTCGAGCTTGGTGGATTCATTGCCCTGCTTGTCTTTCACCACCTTGGTGGGGGGCTTGTCCGAAGCATACGCCGTGGTGGCGTTCCAGACATAACCCAGCACCGGATCGCAGCTCAGAGTCATGACATAGTCACACACGCCCTTGGTGCCCGCCCAAACTTGCTGGGTAGTCAGCGTCAGCGTGCTGCCGGTGGTTTTGAAATCAAAACTCACTTTGCCGGTGGGGCCCATGCCCCCCGCCCAGCAATTCACCGTGATGCGCGTCCCCAGCAGCGTACCCCAGGAGTAGTAATCTTTGAAGCCCGGCTTGTCCACGCCTTTGGTGGGATCAAAGGTGATCATATCAAGCTGGATCATCCCCGGATGCAGCACGGCAATATATTTGTCGCCATCCTTGATGGTATAAAACTCAGTCTTCTCCGCACCATTTTTAAAGCTGAAGGTTTCCTTGCCAAAACTGAAGTTGGCCTTGTGATCGGCAAACCGCGCGGGGGCTTTGGCCTCGGTGATGATCTTGGCCAGTTCATCCGTGGGCAGTGCCGGCGCCGCCTGCACCATCGCCCCGGCCCCGATGGCCAACAGTGCGGTAAGACCCAGTGTCAGCCAGTGATTACGTACCATCAGCGGGACTCCTCAGCATAAAACGACATGAAACAGGCCCTCGTCAGAACAGACCAAGGCCCGGCACCAGCTTGTAAGCATAAAAAAACCGGCCTTAAACGCAAGTCCAAGGTCGGGTGGAGAAAGAATGCCGTTGCCGACACTCTGCAAAGGGGGCAACTTTATATCTGCGTGGTGCGTTGGCCATAGTTGGCCGCGTAATAGTCGCGATACACGCCGGATTTGATCCGTTCCAGCCAGGTTTTGTGTTCCTGATACCATTGTACCGTATTCGCCAAAGCGTTGGGCCACGCCGACCGGCTGGGCGTCCAGCCCAATTCCCGCTGAATCTTGCGGGCATCAATGGCATAACGCCGGTCATGACCAAGCCGATCCGCCACCGGCTGAATACTGTCACGCCCCCGACCCATCAGTTGCAGAATCGTATGCGTCAGTTCCAGATTGGACCGTTCATTATTCCCGCCAACGTTATAAACCTCACCCGCCGTACCTTTTTCCAGCACGGCGATCAGCGCCTCCGCATGGTCGTCCACATGCAGCCAGTCGCGCACATTCAGCCCATCGCCATACAGCGGCACCTTCTTGCCTTCCATCAGATTGGAGACAAACAGCGGAATGACTTTTTCCGGGAATTGGTACGGCCCGAAATTATTCGAACAACGCGTGACCATCAAGTCCAGCTTAAACGTATGCTGCGCGGCCAATACCGCCAGATCACCGCCGGCTTTACTCGCCGCATACGGACTATTGGGCTGCAGCGGCATGGTCTCGACGAATTTCAACTCCGTGCGTTCCAGCGGCAGACTGCCATACACTTCATCCGTGCTGACCTGCACCATCGCAATCGTCCGCCCGGTCTTGGTCTGCACCCGAACCAGCGCATCCACCACCGTCTGCGTGCCCAGCACGTTGGTCTTGTAAAACGGCGTGGCATCCATCAGCGACCGATCCACATGGCTCTCCGCGGCCATGTGCACAATGGCATCAATCTGATGCTCCCGCAACACCTGCTCCACCGCATCGGCATCACACACATCGCCCTGCACAAACGTATGCCGCGTGGCATCCACATCGGCAAGGTTTTCCAGATTGCCCGAATAGGTCAGCAGATCGAAATTGACGATATGCCAGGCTGGCCGGTTCGCCTGCACAAAGCGGACGAAGTTGCTGCCGATGAAACCGGCGCCGCCGGTGAGAAGAACTTTGCGAATGGTGCGCATGAATACCTCGGGTTACGAGTTGCGGATCAGAATTACAACCGAGCGCTGAGCTCGAACGATTCCACTTCGACAAAATCATCATCCAGATGGTTGGCCCCGGCCTTGGCGGCCAGCAACGTGGCGCGATACAGACTTTCGATCGTGCCGGCATCGGTCCACCAACCCTTGAGGATATCAAAACTCATATCCCCGCGCTGCAGGTAATAATTGTTCACATCGGTGATTTCCAATTCCCCGCGGTGGCTGGGCTTAAGGTTGGCGCACACCTTGAACACATCGGCATCGTAGAAGTACATGCCGGTGACGGCCATATCGCTGGGCGGATTCTTGGGCTTTTCGATAATCTCGGCAATCGCATCGCCCTCGAACCGCGCCACGCCAAAGCGCTGCGGATCCGGCACGCTCTTAAGGATGATCTTGGCGCCATGGCTGCGGGCCCGGAAGTCCTTCGCCGCCGCACGGATGTTACCTTGAATAATGTTGTCGCCCAGAATCACGCTGATATGCCCGCCATCGGCAAACTCTTCGGCATGTTTCAGCGCATCGGCAATCCCGCCTTCGCCGTCCTGATACGCATACGCTAAGCGCTTGATTCCCAAGTGCTTACCGTTGCGGAGCAACTTCACAAAATCCCCCGCATGATCACCGCCGGTGACGATCATAATCTCGTCAATCCCCGCGTTCAGCAGGCATTGCAACGGATAATAGATCATCGGGCGGTCATAGACCGGCAGCAGATGCTTGTTCGTGACCGTTGTCAAAGGCCGCAGACGGGTACCTAAACCACCAGCTAAAACGACGCCTTTCATGGGCTTTCCTCCAGTAAGATTGATATTACCACAACAAAGCCCGTGCCACGGCAACAAAAAGACTATAAACTCCACAAAGGCGCGTCATAATGAGACACGCCCCGGTGAGTTGGCCCAGGCGCGCGGGCCGTAGCGCACAATTTGAGACACAAAATAGGACTTTCGGAGCCGCTTTGCTGCGGTTAGAATCCCAACCATGAGTGAACCTGTATTCGTTAGCTCCGATTCCATCCGCACCGCCCGGCCCCTGCAACACGCCCAAGTCTGGCAATTGCCCGGCCCGCTGGCGCTGGCATGTGGGGACACACTCACCGAGGTGCATGTCACCTACGAAACCTGGGGCACGCTCAACGCCAACGGGGACAATGCCGTCCTGATTTGCCATGCCATCAGCGGCGATTCCCACGTGACCGCCCACGACGCCGCCGATGACGCCGGCTGGTGGGATCTGGTCGTCGGCCCCGACAAGCCGGTGGACACCAACCAATATTTTGTCGTCTGCGCCAATGTCCTCGGCGGCTGCCGGGGCACCACCGGGCCGGGTTCGGTCAACCCCGCCACCGGCAAGCCCTACGGCCGCGCCTTCCCGCGGATCACCATTCGCGATATGGTCGAGGTGCAAAAACGCCTGCTGGAATCCCTGCACGTCCGCAAACTGGCCCTGATTATGGGCGGCTCCTTTGGCGGGCATCAAGCCCTGACTTGGGCCACGGCGTATCCCGATTGGGTCGCTGCCGCCGCGATTGTCGCCAGTTCCCCGCGCCTCACCAGCCAGGCGCTCGCCTTCGATGTCGTCGGCCGCAACGCCATCTACCGCGATCCCGGCTTCCACGACGGCCAATATTATGATGATCAGGGCCCCACGGTCGGGCTGGCCCTCGCCCGCATGCTCGGGCACATCACCTACCTCTCCCGGCAGGCCATGCAGGAAAAGTTCCGCTCCAACCGCACCCCCGGCCGGGCCGTGCCCAGCGAATTCGAATTGCAGTTCGAGGTCGGCAGCTATCT
>JBIJDM010000145.1:0-7451 GCA_044344145.1 Phycisphaerae bacterium | reverse complement strand
GGCATCCTTGCCGCCGTCAATTTTATCCACGAGGACATACAAACAAGGTGCCCCGGATTCGCCGCTGTAATCAAATGCCAGCGCCCGCAGGCCCGTGATGCCCGAGGCTGGCGGTATTTCCGGTTTGTCTTTGGTAGGTACGGTGCTCATACGCAAATTGCCATACGTGCTGTGCCAATAACGACCGGTCGCTTCGTAAACTTCATCCATGTTTACGCTTAAAACCATGGTCCGATCGTCGGTCTTTAAATACGTCAAATGCCCGCGGGCGCCATCGGCCAGGTCCGCCTCGGGCAGCGCCACAACATTTTCCTGGATCCGGGTACGGTAACGATCCGTCACCCCCGTGGCCCATTCCTGCCCCAGACCCAACAGGCGATACGTACCGGCATTTTCGCCGTTCCAACCGCTGATAAATTTTGCTTTTATCACCACTTGCGCGATAAACGCCTGCTTGTCCCAACCGCTGCGGATGACATAATAGCCCAGATCTGGAGCCTCCCAGAACCGCGGCAACTTGGTACCAATCGGCACGGGTTTCATATCCAGCGGATAACTGATGAACGTCCGCACCGGGTCATCTTTGAGCACTTCCACCGGCAGGGCGGGGTTGGCGACCTTAAATTCATTGTGCCACGCGGTCAGTATTTCTGGTTGCCATTCCGGTTTGATCGTCGGGAACAACGCCGGGAAGAACCGCTCACCAATTTCGGTGGTGCCGGTAATGTCCTGCGGTCCACCGATAATTTTACGTGGCAAGTAATCGGGGTACTCATGATTCGGGGTCAGGTCATACCCCATGACCCGGCGATACGTCGGCCAGAGCTGGGCGTGTCCGAAACAGGCATCAACCGAATAATGCCCGGACTCGCCCTGAAACCCGCCGCGCCCGACGGCATCGGAACAGTGCAGCGTGCTGGTAAAGCGGGCCAGCCGCAACATCCGGGCAAAGGCCGGATCGCCGCCCGCGGAGCGCTTCCAATTATCCAGTACGGTGGCATAAGCCTGCATCCGCGTCTGATGCTGCGTGCGGAGTTGTTCCGCCTGCTTGGCCCAGGTGGCCACATCGGCCGGGGTGGCCACACTCAGCATCGGGGCGATTTCATCCCACTTCATCCGCCACTGCACCATGGTGATCAGCGGATAGAAACCCTTTTCCAGTTTCACCACCTGTTTATCGGCCAGCAGTTTTCCCGCCAAAGCAGACTGGGCCAAATTGGACCGCGAAACCGGACAGGTAAACACATACTGGCCGGGTTCTTTGACCTCAATGACGGTGTACTGCACCATCGTGAGGGGTTCTTTGAGCTTGGCCGAGGCACTGGCCGCCAGCGCCGGCCCCACCTTCAACCCGCCGATATTGGAAGTAGACACCTGTTCGGGGGTCATTTTGCCAAACGTGAGGGGGAAATCACCCACCATCACCTTGGTATCAGGCTGCGGATTGAGCTTTTCCAGCCCATAGAATACTTCGCGCGGATCACTGCCCGAGACTTGCCGCAGCATTTCCGTACACAGCCAATTTGTGGGCGACTTTCCCGGGGTAAGTTCCACCACCGGCACGCCTTCGGCGGGTTTGAAGTCCTTGGCTGGCGGTAACGCCTCTTCCATGAACGGCAAGCTCGGTTC
Source organism: Phycisphaerae bacterium (assembly GCA_044344145.1). GTDB lineage: Bacteria > Planctomycetota > Phycisphaerae > WQYP01 > WQYP01 > JBAXGE01. Next base: position 5,822 of record JBIJDM010000145.1, on the reverse strand, counting down.
TGCGGGCGCTGCCGAGGGTTCATCAAACAAGGTCAAGCCACTCAAGGTCAGACCGGAAAACACGTTGGCCGTATGGTTACTCACCACATGCCAGTTGATATTGGAGCCCATGTTTTCCGGCGCGAAATAGACGCCAAAACAGACATTGGAAATCCAAGCGCGATACCGGGCCTTGTAATCGTCGGACAACGTGTCATAACACAGATCGTAGACCTGGGCCAGTTGTTCCAGCCGGCCCCACATTCCCATCATGGGCACAAACGGCGATTCTCCCGGCTTGGTGCCTTTGAGATATAACTCCGCCTCGGTCTGGGCTTTCACCGCCCACGCTTTGTCGCCGGTCATCTGATACATCATGCCCAAGGCAGTAGGTGTTCCACTGGCGGCAATCTTCTTCATGGCTTCTTGGCCGAAGGGCGTCTTGGCTTTTTCCCGCAGGGCGGGTAAATCACTTTTACGCAGCAGCAAACGCGGGTGTTCCTGCGGGGCCAGCGGTACATAATCAGCGGCGGGCTTGGGCGCATACGCCGTACCCGTAACCTTGCCGGTGACTTCGACACTATTATATTTGCCTTTATGCGTGCCGGTGATGCGTCCCTCAGCGTCCCGGTGAAGCGTGAGGGTATATTCCCCCTGACCACCCGGAACCCACTTGTCGGGGGTGATGTCGGTGCCGATCTTCAGTACGATCGTGTCGCCGGTGATCTTGGCATCTTTCACAGCGCCCTTGTGAAAGCCCATATTGTATCGCCGCGAGACCGCGTAAATCGTCCCCCAACGGGTGCCGATCTGCTCCATATCCACCACCAGTTCGCGGATATTCACGGGATCCCCCCCGGCGAACATGGCGCCTTCCATTACCAACTGGTAATAGACCGGCGTAACCTGCGCCACCGGATCAACCGCCACCTGGGCGGTCGGTACCCCCGCCGGAACCGGCGCAGCGCCACCCAAACCCAAACAGAGCACACCACCTATCGCCAAAACTGCGGTTGGACGAAATAATTACGTATGCAAAGCAAGCTCCTCTGCACCGAGGCTTCTTTTGACATGGTACGTATTCCTTGCTCCTCAACGAAATACGCAGCAATAACAACCAGACTCAAAATATGTCATTGGACATAACGACTCCCGTGCGGTTCTATTGCTAAATTGTGGGGCGAATCACATTTTATCGCAAAAAACAAATGACCCCCGCGGCGTTCACTCATTTACACACATCTTCCGCATCCGGCACACTGGGCGGGCGCACGCCGGGGCCGTCGGCGGTGTAATGTTTGTCCATCACCGCCCGCCACTGGGCATAGTTGTGGCAGGCGATGAATTCGCGCCAGACGTCATGGCCCTGTGGGTGCAGCTTGGCGAACTTGATGCCGATTTTACGCATCTGTTTGGCCGCGACGTAATCACCATAAATCCGCACGGCCAGTTCCAGATGTTCCATGAGCGCGGTGCGCTGTTCATGGATGGTCGGCGGCGTGGGCAGAGGTTGCCCGGCCAGCAGGGCGGCAAAGTCGGTGAAAATCCATGGATTGCCAATCGCCCCGCGGGCCAGCCAGACCCCCGCTACTTTGCTGTACCGCCACATGTTGTAGGCATCCTCGGCCGTGAACAGGTCGCCCGAACCCAGAATGGTCATTTGCGGATAGGCCCGGACCAGGTCGCGCAGAAAATCCCAGTTCGCCCGTCCGGTGTATTTTTGTTCCACAGTGCGGCCATGCACCGCCACCGCGGCCAGCCCCAGGCGCACACATTCGTCCATGATGCGATAAAAGTTGTCCCGGGCTTCGGCGGTATCATCCAGCGCCCGCCGCAGCTTGACCGTGAGTGGCACCTGAATCGCCGCGCGCACGGTGCGTAACATCGTGATGGCCATCTCGGGGTCTGATAACAGATACCCCCCGCGACAACGGCCCAGCACTTTCTTGACCGGGCAGGCAAAGTTCAGATCAATCACGTCAAAACCGCAGCCCACCAGAATTTGCGCCGCCTCCGCAAGTTCCGCGGGGTCCTGGCCCATCAGTTGCCCGGCCACGGGATGATCCTCGGGGCAGAGCATGGCACCCTTTTCCTTGCCATGGCCGCCGCGCAGGATGTTACGGTCCAGCAAGGCCTCGGTGACCGCAAAGGGACACCCCCGTCGGCGGGACACCACGCGCATCGCCATATCGGAATAGCCCGCCAAGCCGGCCTGTACCGCGGGCAAAGCAAGGGTATATGGCCCGATTTGACAGGATTTTTCAGCATTTTCGGGGGCGGTGGATGACAAAACGACTCCTTCGGCAACGTATTGAGGACATTATGGGCCTGTTGGCTGTTAAAATAGTACCAAAGACGTTACCTTTTTGTCTTTTCCGGCCCGCGATTCTTTTCTGACTACCGCGAATCCTGGCCCAGCCTATGATACGGTGGTTATTTTTAGGAGCAAGATATGAAGTTGGCAAGTTTGTTGACCTTGGCCGTGGCTGCGGCCGTGAGTCTGAGTACCGTAACGTTTGGGCAGGTGGCAACCACTGCCCCAGCAACGGCCCCGACCACTCAGGCAGCCACCCAAAGCGCCCGTGCCATTCAGGACATTCTGGGCGATCTGCAACAGGTCGGCCAGGAATTGGATACCAAGGTGGGCGATATGAAAGACCTGCTCGACCCCACCAAGCGGCCCAAACTGGCCCCCATCGCCAGCCCATTAATCTGGCGCATGTGCGATTTGCTGGACGAAGCCGCCGGCGTGACCCCGCGCTTTGCAGCCCAGGCCCGTGGCCAGAAACTGATTATGTTGGCCGTGCTCAAGAGCGCGGGCGATGACAAGGCCATCAAAGCCCTGACCACAGCCAGCACCAGCACCGATCCCGCCGTGGCGTTGGATGCCCAGGCCGCCACGCTGCTGGGGGAATGGTGGGTCAAGGAAGATGCCACGGCCCAGAAAGCCATTCTCGAAAAAATGCAGGTCCTGACCAAAGCCAATCCCACTTCCGATGTGTTGCCCCAAACCCTGGCCCTGATGGCCACCGCCGGCAACGCCAACAAAGAACTCGCCAAGCAGGCCAAGGAGATCATCGTCAAAGATTCGACCTCCCAAATGGCGCTATACCTCAAACAACAGATCCAGTCCGAACAGGCGCTGGAAGCGCTGGAGGGCAAGCCCTTTGTACTCACCAGCAAAACCTTGGACGGCAAAGATTTCAGCATGGACCAACTCAAGGGCAAGGTCGTGGTGATTGATTTCTGGGCCACCTGGTGCCAGCCGTGTATGGAAGAAATGCCCGATACCATCAAGGTCTACAAAGAATTCCACAAGGATGGGCTGGAAATCGTCGGGATTTCCCGGGATCGTACCGCGGAAGACCTGAAAGAATATTTGGCCGGGCGCGACGACATGAACTGGATTCACATCTGGGAACAGGATCGCGCCATTTCCCGCCCCTTGGGCGTGATAGGAATACCCACGATGTTTGTCGTGGACCGCGCGGGTATCCTGCACACCACCGAAGGCCGGGGCCAGTTGGAAAAGCTGATCCCCACGCTGCTCAAGGCCGGTGCGACCACGCAGGCCGCCACCCAGCCGACTACCCAGCCGACGAAGTAAATCGTCCAGGCGCTAAATCCGTCCCACACACCCCCTGAGCTTAAACCCTCAGGGGGTTTTTGTTGGGTCATGGGGTCCGGATGCCGCGCCCATCCAAGGACCGATTGATGCCCCATCCAAGGTCGGCTAACATAGTGGCATGGCTGAGACACCCCCACCCTCGGAATCTTTGGATGCCCTGCGCGTCCGCATTGATGAATTCGATCGGCAGATCGTCGAATTGCTCAACCAGCGGGCCCGCGTGGTGATCCAGATCGGCAAGGTCAAACAGACCACCGGCGGGTTGATCTATGCCCCGGATCGCGAAAAAATCGTCCTCGAACGCATCCGCCAACATAACAAACGCTGCGACGGGCCCCTGCCCGACACCTGTCTGGAAGCCATCTACCGCGAACTGATGTCGGCCAGCTTTGCCCTGGAAAAACCCCTGCGCATCGCGTATCTGGGCCCGCCGGGCACGTTCTCGCATCTGGCGTCGGTACGCAAGTTCGGCAGTTCCGTCGAACATGTCCCCGTGACGGCCATTGACCATGTGTTCGAGGAAGTTGTTCGCGGCCATGTGGATCTGGGGCTGGTCCCGATCGAAAACTCCACCATCGGTGGCGTCATCGAAACCATGGACGGATTCCTGGAACATCCCAATATCACCATCGTGGCGGAAGTGGCCATGGCGGTGCATCATCATCTGCTGGCCCGCTGCCGGCCGGATGAAATCCAACATATCTACTCCAAACCCGAAGCGCTGGACCAGTGCCGCAAGTGGCTGGCGGCAACCCTGCGCGAGGCCAAGAAAATCCCCGTGGCCAGCAGTTCCAAAGCCGCCGAACTGGCGGTCAGCGAACCCGGCGCCGCGGCCATCGGCAGTATACTGGCGGCGGAAGTCTACAACCTGCCCATGGTGTTTGAGAATATCGAAGACAATCCCAACAATGTCACCCGCTTTTTCGTGGTGGGCCGCAAGGGCGTGCCGCGCACCGGCGATGACAAAACCTCGATCATCTTCACCACCCCGCACCGCTCCGGCGCGCTGGTGGATGTGCTGAATGTGCTGCGCGAATACGGCATCAATCTGACCAATATTGATACCCGCCCCAGCCAGCGGCGCAATTTTGAATATTACTTCTTCACCGACCTGATCGGCCACACCGACGATGCCAACGTCAAAGCCGCGCTGGATGAAGTCCGCAAACATTGCTCGCAACTGGCCATCCTGGGCAGTTTCCCGCGCGCGGTGGATACGCTGTAAACCCTCCAGACTTACCACCAACGGTACCGGCAGGCTACAATACGCCACGTATGAACACCGCCGCGTCAACTTCGCCCTACCGCATCGCTTGCGTGTCGTTTCTGAACTCGCGCCCGCTGATTGATGCCCTGACCCGGCGGGCCGATGTGGATTTGGTGCTGGATGTGCCCGCCCAACTGCTGCCCCATCTGGAAGCGCGGCGGGTGGAAGTGGCGCTGACTTCCGTGGTGGATTACCAACTCGCCCAGCAGCCGCTGCAACTGCTGCCGGTGGGGATGATCGGCTGTAACGGTCATACGCTGACGGTGCGGCTGTTTTCGCGTGTGCCGGTGGCGCAGATTCGCACTCTGAGTCTGGACGCACACAGCCATACCAGCAATATTCTGGTGCAACTGATTTTGCGCGGTCGTTATCAAAGTCCGCTGCAAGAGGCGCTACCGGGGCTGGCCGACGCCGATGCCCGGCTGTTGATCGGCGACAAGGTCGTCACTTCCGCACCCACCGCGAGCGAATACCCCTACCAACTGGACCTCGGGCACGAATGGAAAGACTGGACGGGCCTGCCGTTTGTATTTGCCATGTGGATGGGGCTGGCGGATGTGGACCTGAGCCGCTACCGGCCCCTGCTGGCGGAAGCCATCACGTCCGGCCTGGCAGACATTGACGGCATCATCACCCGCGAAGCCCAGCGCCACGGCTGGCCCACAGCGCTGGCGAAACAATATCTGTTGGATTACCTACGCTTTATCCCCGATGCCCAAGCACTGGCTGGCCTGCGCGAGTTTTTCCGCCGCGCGGCAGCGCTGGGTTTACTCGCATGTCCGCGCGCGATGGATATTCAATAATTAGCCTCAACGGAGTGCCGTGCACATGGAATATGGTAAAATATCGAATAACGAATCCATTGACCGTACAATCCACCAATGTTTTGCGCATCTTTCTGCGTCTGAAAAACATAAGTTTTATAAAAAGTTTTGCGAACAACCTCAT
>JBIJDM010000023.1:0-20149 GCA_044344145.1 Phycisphaerae bacterium | reverse complement strand
TGGTCTGGGCGCCACGGTGGATCTGGCCGGTGTCAGCGCCAATGCCGACGCCAAACAGGACGCGATTCTGCTCTTCGCCGAATCCGCCACCCGCATCCTTCTGGAAGTCCCCCGCGACCAGTTGGGCACCGTGCTCAAACAGTTGCAGGGCCTCCCGGTGGGCGTGGTGGGCGAATTAACCACCGAACCCAATCTCAAGGTGCGTTCGATTCAGGCCGGTTGGCTGATGAACGAACCGGTAGCCAAGTTCCATAAGAGCTGGCTGGGTACGTTGGATTGGTAAGACGCATTAACACCTCAGCAAAAACATAAGCAGCCCGCGCCATGGCGCGGGCTGCTTTTTTTAGTAATCAGATAACGGACTGGTCAGCTTAGCTGGCCAGCGCGTCGTTGATGGCTTTCTGGAATTCCGGCTTGCCGCGCAGACCCACAAAGTTCTTGATCGGCTGGCCATTCTTGAACAGGATCACCGTGGGCAGGGCCTGAATGCCCAGCTTGCTGGCGGCTTCGCGGTTCTGGTCGGTGTCCATCTTGCACACCTTGGCCCGGCCCTTGAACTCTTCGGCCAGATCGTCAATCACCGGCGCCAGCATGCGGCAGGGGCCGCACCAGGTCGCCCAGAAATCCACCAGAACCGGCGTGGTGGCGCTGGTTACTTCGGTGGCGAAAGTTGCATCCGTCAGTTGAATCACATTGGCGCTGGCCATAATCAAACTCCTAGCTGCTATAAAAACGTTTCCAAATCCGAGTACGCGGTCAAAACGCGTCCACTCGCTATGCAATGGTAGAGTTACCCGCACGCGGTGTCAAACGGTAATCTCCGCGAGCATTTCAATCTCCACCAATGCGTTCAACGGCAGGGCATTCACCCCCACCGCCGCGCGGGCATGACGACCCTTATCCCCGAAAATCTGCACCAGCAGATCGCTGGCGCCATTGGCAATGGCTGGTTGCTGGTCAAAGGTATCCACGCACTGGACAAAGATCCCCAGCCGCACAATCCGCTGCACCCGGTCCAGATTGCCCCCGCAGGCATCCTGCAACACCGCCAGGGCGTTGATGACCGCCAACCGGGCCGCCTGCTGGCCCAATTCGATATCGGCCCGGCTGATGACCTTGCCGGTGAAGGCCACCTGCCCGCTGCGACTGGGCAGTTGGCCACTGATCACCACCAGATTGCCGGTCTGAACATAGGGGACATAGCTGGCCACCGGCTTGGGAGCCGGGGGCAGAACCAAGCCTAACTGGCTGAGTACCTGATTAATCGTGGGCATAACTCACCTCGTACAGATTGGGGATAAGACTGCGTGAAAGTTTGCCCCGAAACCGGACTAAAGGCAAGCCTAATCCGGTAATTTTCGCGTGGTGAGGTAAATCGCATTCCCCACGCAGGGCATTTGCCCGACAAATGTAGACCTCCTACTATTGAGGTAGGTATTTAGTGTACTATTGGAGCTTGCGCCCATGCGGCGTGTCGTTATTCCTCAACCCGCGCGGGAACGCCTAAGTCTGTATCTGCGTTTTTTGGAAGACTCCGGGGCGCGGGGACTGCTGCGCACCAGCAGCCGACAGTTGGGCGCAGCATTACAACTGACCGATGCCCAAGTGCGCAAAGACCTGGCCATGCTGGGCCAGTTCGGCCAGGCCGGGGTGGGCTATGAGGTGCAGGCATTAATCCAACATCTACGCCAGGTTTTGGACTCGGAACGCACCAAAGGGGTGATTCTGGTCGGAGCGGGGAATCTGGGCCGCGCACTGTTGGCGCACCGCGGTTTTACCCGCAAAGGCTTTGTCTGGAAAGCGGTGGTGGATGCGGACCCTGATAAGATTGGCAAGCGGTTGGGGGGATTGATTATCGAAGCACTTGATACGCTGGATGCGATCCGCGCCCGAACCGGGGCGGAATTCGCGGTCATCGCCGTACCCGCACCGGCCGCCCAGGAAGTGGCGAACCGTCTGACCACGGCCGGGATCAAAGCCCTGATGAATTTTGCCCCGGTGACGTTACACGTTCCCCCGGATGTGAACATACAAGCGGTGGATTTGGCAGTGGAGTTGGAACAATTGGCGTTCCGGGCACGCTTAAGCACGTTGGCGCATCACCCCCCACGCCGCAAACGTGCCCCCAAAACCTTGCGCTAGCCCAGATAATATTCCGGGGCGACATCCTGCACCGAAGGTGTGGAGAAAACCATCTTATCTTCCACATCCAAGGCACGCAGATCGGTGCGGGCCGGGATGGCCGGCTCGGGCTCCGAGGTGGGCGCCTCAGTAACCGGGTCATCCATGCACCAGGGAGTGATGAAACGATCACCCAAACAACGGGCCAGATTAACCACGGCCGACAGTTCGTCCGCCGGGGTGTCATAAGGCATTGTGATATCGCGGGGTACGGCAAGCATAACTTTTTCCTCCCATACGCAGGTCTAATTTTGAGTATAACAATGGGCGGGGTTGATACCAGCAAAATCGGCGGATTTAATGTTTTTAAATCCGGGGCATTTGGGCTTGGGTTTTGTACGCTTAAACGTTAATATGTTTACATCTTTACAGGGAGTTTTGCGATGGGAATTTGGGACAAACTACGCGGTGAGTTGATCGATATCGTCCAATGGACGGAACCCAGCCAGAACGAAATTTTGGCTTATCGTTTCCCCCGTTTGAACAATGAAATCAAATACGGGGCCAAGCTGGTGGTGCGCGAGGGCCAAAATGCCGTATTCATCAATGAAGGCAAACTGGCCGATGTATTCGGTCCGGGCACCTACACCCTGACCACGCAGAATCTGCCGATTCTGGCCACGCTGCTGGGGTGGAAGTATGGCTTTGAGAGCCCCTTCAAGGCGGAAGTTTATTTCATCGCCATGCGTTCGTGGACGGACCAGAAATGGGGCACGCAGAATCCCATCATGATCCGTTGCCCGGAATTTGGCCCGGTGCGGGTGCGGGCCTTTGGAACCTATGCGTTCCATGTCAGCGATCCGGCCACGTTTGTGCGGCAGTTGGTCGCCACCGATCCGAGTTTTGAAACCTACGAAATTTCCGCCCAGTTGCGGAACACCGTGGTATCGCGCTTTACCGATGCGTTGGGCAAAGCCGGCCTGCCGATTTTGGATCTCGCGGGCAATTACGAAAAAATCGGTCAGGTGGCGTTGGACAAGATCAAACCCGATCTGGCGCAGATGGGGCTGGAACTCAAGCTGTTCTACGTGGAAAATATTTCCCTCCCGCCCGAAGTTGAGCAGGCACTGGATACCAAGTCCAAGATGAGCGTGCTGGGCGATATGGGCAAATTCACGCAGTACCAAACCGCCACGGCAATCCCCGAAGCGGCCAAGAACCCCGGCGGGCTGGCCGGTGCGGCTGCGGGTCTGGGTGCGGGTGTGGTCATCGGCCAGCAAATGGCCGGGGCCATGGTGGCCTCCGGCGTGGCGGGCGCTGCGCCGACCGTCGGTGCCGTACCGCCGCCAATTACCCCCACGGTCAGTATCTATGTTGCCGTCGGTCAAACCAAGACCGGACCTTACGATGTGACGGCATTGGGGCAACAAGTAGCCACCGGCCGACTGACCCGCGATACACTGGTCTGGCGGCAAGGTCTGGCCACGTGGATCAAAGCCGAACAGTTACCCGAGTTGAACACGCTCTGGGGCAGTGTTCCGCCGCCGTTACCCCCCACGCCGTAAATGGCGTCATTAGATTCGTCCTATAAAACCAAACGGCCGTGCCCTGAATCAGGTGCACGGCCGTTTTATTGGCTAACCGCGAAATGCGGCATCAATCATTGTGCTGCAATTTCAATTGCCGCAGTTGATGCTCAATCTGTCGGAGCACATCGGGCATGGCGGCGGATTGGGTTTGGGCATTCACGGGCCAGCTGATCAGGGCGGCGGTGTCTTTGTGGGCCTGAATGCGTTGGCAGGCGGCCACGACGGTGGAGTGGTTCTTCCCACCCAGCACGCCGGCTATTTCCGCGTAACTCATCCGCGTATGGGCTCGGGCCAGAAACATCGCAATCGAACGGGCCATCGAAACATGGCGCCGCCGATCCGCGTGCGTCAGGCTGCCCACAGTCAGGCTGAAATACTTGGCCACTTCCTGCATGATCTCCGGCAGGGTCAGCACGGCCGTGGTGGCGGTCTGCTGGTGCAGCAGGCGGCGCATGAGCTGGGGATTGCCGTGGTGCAGTTCCATCCCCGCCAGCGCCCGCAACCACAGGCCTTCGAGTTCGCGGATGGAGCCGTTGCAATTCTGGGCAATCTGGGCCATGACGGTATCACGCACTGTGACGCCCTGCCGGCAGGCCTTGCGGCGCAGGATTTCCAGGCGTGTAGCCACATCCGGGCTGTCCAGCCGCACGACCATACCCGCCGAGAAACGGCTGGTCAGGGCCGGGGCCATGCTGGCCAGATCGGCGGGCGCCACATCGCTGGCCAGCACCAGTTGCTGGCCCGACAGGGTCATGTGATTGAGCGTGTGCAGCAATTCGTTCTGCGTGGATTTCTTATTAGCCAGAAATTGCACATCGTCCACAATCAGCAGGTCAGCCTGGCGCAGACGCCGGCGGAACGCCTCGGTTCCGTGCGCGCGGATCGCCTCGATATAGTCGTTGGTGAACTGTTCCGCCGTCAGATAAGCCACACGCTTGTGGGGATGGCGTTGTTGGAATTGCCGGCACATGGCGACCAGCAAATGCGTCTTGCCCAGACCGCTGGCCCCGTGCAGGAAGAAGGGATTGAACTGGACACCGGGCTGCTGGATCACCGCCATAGCCGCGTGATAGGCCATCTGGTTGCACGGCCCGATGACAAATTCCTCAAAATTATAACGTTCGCCCATGGGCAGGCTGTAGGCGTGTTTATCCACCACCTTCGTGCGCGTCACGGCGACCGGGGCAGGTACGGTCGCCGTGACGGCACGCGGAGTAGTTACCCGCAGCGCGGGGTCCACCGTGACCGTCAGTGCGGGGACGCACTTCAGGACCCCGGCGGCAACGCGCTGGAACAATGCGGCCTGCTGGTTCTGCAGCATCTTGGCCGTAAATTCATTGGCGGCGGCCACCTGGATCTGGTCGGGCGCGGTGAGGGTGATCTGGATGCGCGATTCAAACCAGAGCGCGTATCGATGTTCGCCCAGCGCCTGGCGAAAAGCCGCGATGATATCTGTGGTGAGTTCGGCGGCGTTTGCGGACGGCAGTTCGGCAACGGCAACCGGCGAAGCATGATGCATACTGGCGGCAGCGGACATGGATGCGGTCTCCAGCCCCGACACAGGGGCCAAGCAGGACTCGTGAATCAAGCGATACACAATCCATCCTGGAGTACTGCCACCGCCCGTCCTGGGCAGTTGTCGCATCCCTGAGCATACATCGGACTGACGGCGGTGCCGAAGCACACACCCACCAACCGGCACATTCAAGGGAAGCCATCCATGCTTCGGGTCTGTGTTCCGACCGTTTCGGCGCCGCACACGTTCGACCAAAGTTACTTCTGGTCAGACATGAACGGCGGCAATACCGTTCCCGACACAAACCATCAAAACTATTCCGCACACGCACGCATCGGAACCAAATCATGAACTTAATTTCACCGTTGGCTCACGCGTGGACGGGAGTTTCATCCGTGACGCAACAGGGACTATTTATACCCTATCCCAAGCCCAGAGCAATCGTAATTTTTGGGGTAGTTTTCCACAGTGCCGCAATGGTTTGTCGGGGCACTACTTAGGAACAATTATTTTCCTGCGTACACCAGTTATACACAGGGGAAAAAACTCTGTGGATAATCGGTGCCAAGTTGGAATAATATTTACTTGACATGCACATAAGGCCCATGAATAAAGGCTGGAAGCATGTTTATTAGATTTATTTTACGGCCGTGAGCAGCGGTTCGTTCGCGCCGAAGATGTAGTCCAAATGGACATTCCATTCGGGACGCAACAGCGGATAGTCCGTGCGATAGTGTACCCCGCGGGTTTCAGCCCGGGCCAGAGCGCCCTGCGTCATCAGCCAGGCGATTTCCAGCATATTCTGGACTTCCCAGCCGGCGGGTGAATCCAGCGTTTTATCCAGTACATAACGCGACCAGAAACCGATGATCTCCAACGACTCGGACAGCCGTTCACCGCAGCGTTCAATGCCCGCATTGCGCCACATCAGCGACCGCAGCGAGCTGCGTACATCCGCCAGATCGAGTTCCGTTCGCGGACTGGCGCTGACAGTAGTGGTGAAGCGTGGGACTTTAATCTCAGTATTGTCACTGGCCACCTGTTGGCCGGCCAGCATCCCGGCCCGGGCGCCGAAAACCAGCGCTTCAATGAGCGAATTGGAACCGAGACGGTTGGCCCCATGCAGACCGGTATAGGCCACCTCGCCCACCGCGAGAAGATTGTTCACCCCGGTACGGCCAAACAGGTCCGTCTTCATCCCCCCCACCATGTAGTGACAACTGGGGTGGACGGGAATGGGTTTGCGGCTGGGATTAATACCAAAGCTCATGCACATCTTAAAAATGCCGGGGAAACGTTCCTGAAAGGCCGTTTCGGTCAAGTGCCGGGCATCGAGGTAGACATGCGTGGTCTGGGTCTTGGCCATCTGGGCCAGAATCGCCCGCGAAACCACATCCCGGGGGGCAAGTTCCGCGTCGGGGTGGTAATCCGGCATAAAGCGGTAACCGGAGCGGTCAATCAGGGGGGCACCTTCGCCGCGTACGGCTTCACTGATCAAGGCCCGGGTGGCCCCGGCGATGTAAAGCGTGGTAGGATGGAACTGCACCAGCTCCGGCCCGCGGAAGGTGGCCCCGGCGCGATACGCCATGGCCTGGCCATCGGCGGTGGCTATGGCCGGATTGGTGGTTTCGCGGAATAACATTCCCGCCCCACCGCTGGCCAGAATCGTAATGCGGGCGCGGACCAGAAACAACCCGCGTTCGGCACTCCAGGCAATCGCGCCCAGACATTCGTTATCCACCGTCAGCAAATCCAGCACAAAGGTATTTTCGAGCAATTGCACCGATTCGCGCTGGGTCACCTGATACATGAGACAGTTGGCCAGCTCTTTGCCGGTGGCATCGCCCAGCGCGTGCAGGATGCGCGGCGAACTGTGTCCGCCTTCGCGGGTTACGGCCAGCGTACCACCCAACTCGCGATCGAAATTGACCCCCCAGCCCAATAACTGGTCAATCTGGATGGGCGCTTCGCGGACCATGGCTTCGACGGCAGCCAGATCACACAAACCACAGCCGGCTTTGATCGTGTCCTGAACATGCTGGGCAAAGCTGTCATCCGGGCGCCAGACGCTGGCCACCCCGCCCTGGGCATAGAAGCTATTGGATTCGTGTTTCTGATTTTTGGTCAGGATGGTGACTTCACCGAACTCCGCCGCGGCCAGTGCGGCCCGCAAGCCTGCCACCCCGCTGCCGATAATCAGCACATCAGTGGGCACCAACGGCAGCCGGTGCGCCTTGAAGGGCACCAGATAGCGGCGCATGAGCGATGGGTCGAAAGTTTGGTTCACGCGGTGCGGTTATCCCTGCAGCCGTTTGGCGGCGCTGGACTGGGGGTAACGCTGCTTGAGTTCATCAGCCAAACGTTTGGCCTGGTCTTTTTTGTCTTTATCTTTTTGCAGCAATTCCACCGCTGATAACAAGGCTTCAGGCGCCTGGGGCAGGGCGGGATAATGGGCCACAATGCGGATGTAAGACCCAACGGCCAAATCGGCCTTATTCAACCCGGCATACGACTGGGCCTGCGCCATATACAACCGTACGGCCTGATCCCCGCTGGCACCGGCCAGCATGGCGTCTACTTTGGTAATGACCGCGTCATAGCGTTTGGCTTTGACGTCGGCTTCAATGGCGCTGACCGAGGCCGCATCCACGGTACTGGTCGTAACCGCAGGAGTCTGGGTATTGTCCGGGGTGCCCGGCGTGGTATTGGTATTCGCCGGGGTGGTGGCTTCCGCCCCACCCAATGCTTTGGCCATTTCGGTGGCCTTTTCGGTATTACCGGCCTTGGTGTAGATTTCCAGTAGCAAGGTGCGGAACTCTTTCTGCAACTCGGCAGCTTTGAAACGTTGATCCGCCATCTTACCGGCCAGTATCCCGGCCGCATCGGTCAGATTACGGCTCCGCGCATCGGGCAGGGTAGTGGGTTTCAAGTCAAAGACCCACACTTCCGGATTGGCGTCGAGCACAACCATCAGACTGCGGATTGCATCGGTATAGCGTCCGGCAGCATCAAAAGCCCGAATCGCCCGGGCATGTCCCACCACGGCCAAAGTGCCCATACTGGGCAGGGCTTTGGCATAAAGTTCTGCGGATTCTTTGATCTTACCGCTGGCATAAGCCTCTTCCGCCGCGGTGAAATCCGTCATTTTATCAATGCGAACTGTTTTAACCTTGGCCAGTTCCGCGCTACGCTCGCCATTTTTTTCATAGATCAGCTTGCCATCACGAATGGTCCGGACCGCGACATCTTTTTCGTTGAAGCCAGAGTTAACCGTATCCGCCCAAGTCGCGGTCAGACCAAAACTGACACACAAGGCCAGAACGCTCAGGGAATGTTTCATCTGCATACGTGATACTCCTTTGAATTGCCTCTACAACAGCATGTTCGTATCCGGTTTCGAGCGTTGTATCTCCAACGCTCAAGCAGGCCGTTTAGTGCCGCTATCTTACTATACGTTACTGCGGTCCACCGCGTTGGCTCCTACGCATAAATATAAAACCGCCATCCGCACCGCCAAACCATTGGTAACCTGAGTCAGAATGACCGATTGCGGTCCATCAGCCACGGCGGTGGAGATTTCCAGCCCACGGTTCATCGGGCCGGGGTGCAGGACCATGATATCGGGCTTGCAGGTGGCCAGCCGGTCACTGGTTAGCCCGAAACTCTTGGTATATTCCCGCAAACTCGGGAATGCGGAACTGGTCAGGCGTTCGAACTGCACGCGCAGCATATTCACCACATCCGCCTGCGGCAGCACGGCATCCAGATCGTGGCTGACCTTAACCCCAAACTGCTCAAAGGTGCGCGGACATAAAGTGGCCGGCCCGACCACGGTGACTTGGGCCCCCATCTTGGTCAGCCCCCAGATATTCGAGCGTGCCACCCGGCTGTTGGAAATATCGCCGACGATGACCACATTCAGCCCCGCCAACTGGCGGCCACGCTGGGTCATGGTTTCCTGTATGGTGAAGATATCCAGCAACCCCTGCGTGGGGTGTTCATGACACCCATCACCGGCGTTGATTACCGAACAGCCCACCACTTGCGCCAGCAGATGCGGCGCCCCGCTGTTACGGTGGCGGACGACGATGGCGTCCACACCCATGGCTTCGATATTGCGGGCGGTATCCTGCAGGGTTTCCCCTTTGGATACACTGCTGGTAGAGACCGAGAAATCCAGCACATCGGCGCTGAGCCGCTGGGCCGCGAGGGAAAAACTGGTTTTGGTGCGGGTGGAATCTTCGAAGAACAGATTGGCCACGACCTTGCCGCGCAGGGCCGGAACTTTTTTAATGCTGCGGGTGGAAACCTCTTTCAGAGAGCGGGCCGTGTCGAGAATGGCGTTTATTTCCGCCAACGACAGCGACTCGAGGTCCAGCAGGTGCGGGCGCGTCCATATGCGATCCAACGTAGGCATAGCCGGCGTTCCTTTATGAGGCGGTGACCAGGACCACATCATGCACATCGTGCGGTTGCAATTTCACTTGAATCTGACTGGTTGCGGGCACACTGACGGTTTTACCCACCACATCCGCGGCAATGGGATAATCGCGCCCGCCGCGATCAATCAGCGTCACCAGCCGAATCGCCCGCGGGCGTCCGAACGCCACCAGCGCATCCAGTGCGGCCCGGACCGACCGGCCCGTGTTCAGCACATCGTCAAGCAGCACAATCACCCGGTCATCCACCGGGAAACTGATATCGGTTTCGTACGGCACCACCAGCCGGGCACGGGTGGACAGGTCATCACGGTACATCGTGATATCCAAGGCCCCCACATCCACCTGACTCATCCCCGCGGCCTGTAATAAAGGCAGCAGGCGCTGGGTGAGGGTATCCCCACCCCGGCGGATTCCCACCAAGGCCGGCAACGAACCATCGGGCCCGCGAAAGTCGGGCCGGGTGGCGATCTGCTGGGCCATATTTCGCAGACAGACTTGAATTTGTTCATCATCAAGTAGCACGTTCATGAGCGTAGATTCTAACGCTTTGCACCATTGGGGGAAACGGGCCGGGCCACCCGATAAAATTTTTCTGGTTTAGGGCTGTTCTGCGGGCTGGGTAGCGGATGGGGCCGGGGCATACTGCCCCCTGACAATCCCGCGTTTGGGGTCGGGGGTTTGGGGGAGGGTCAGGTTCCAGGCCGGCTGGGTCGCGGAAGCCATTTGGCCCCCCAGACTGGGGCAATAGATGAGATTGGCGGGGAGTTTGTCGGGCTGGCCGCGCAGGCGGGTGACGACTTTTTCGGTATTTCGGTCCTTGGCCCAGCCCCCGTAAAGGTTTTCGAAATACCACAATTCCGTGCGATATATGACTTCCCCATGTTTGGCGGAATAGAAATCACGGCTCCGGATCAACTCCACCAGTACCGTGGCATGGCCATTATCCGCCGCGATCCATAGGGGTCGGCAATGGTCGTAAAACTGGGGCATCTTGCGGATAAAGTCTTCGATCCAGGCCCGTCCTTCGGGTTTGATGGCCCCCGTTGGTTCAATGGGCCGATGGTAGTCCATCGTAACCCCCTCCCAGCGGGTCTGGTCGTCCCAGACAATCAGGTCGTAAAGGCGGCCGGGCAGGAGTTTATCAAAGGTATAGGTCGGGGGGCTGGTATTGCTGCTGCGCGGGGTATAAATCCCCGGGCCGGACTTGGCCTGCGAAACGGCCAACGGGTCGGCCAAGCTGCGATCAATGGCCAGTACCTTCTGGACGGGCCGGGTGCTGGTCAACGTCAGCTTCACACTCAGGCTGGCCGGGGCGGTGGCGGGCGCAGTAGTCGGCAGACTCAGGGCATACGCCCACAGCGCCAGAGGGCCTGTCAGCAAAACTACCAGCCAAAGCCGTACCGTCATGGATGGCCTCGTTAGGACGCCAGAATCTGCCGTACAAAGTCCACATCTGCCGGGCTTAGATACCGCCCCGCCGCCTGCACATTGCACACGGCCTGACCGACATTGCGGAAGCCGGGGATGACGCAGGCCACATTGGGCTGGGCCAGATCATAGTTGAGCGCCATCGCGGCCAAATCTTCCGTCGTGGTGCCAAAACGGGCCTTGAGTTGGGCCAGCTTGGGCTTGAGTTTGAGCAATTCCTCGCGGGTAAATTTCTTGGCATTGCGACGGTGATCGCCTTCATCAAAAGTCGGAGGATTATCGGGATTGAACTTATCCAGCAGCAGTCCCTGCGCCAAGGGGCTGAAGCAGACAAAGCTCAGGCCGTGCTGGGCCATGAGGTTGGCCACGCGGCTGCCGGGGCGGATGAATTGGTCATCCATGGCATGGGCCCAGCTTTGCAGACAGGTGGGCTTCACATGGGGCACCAGCCGTTCAAAATCATCGGCGGAATACGCCGACAGGCCCACCAGCCGGACCTTGCCTTCGGCCACGAGCTTGTTCATGGTGACCACGGCATCGGCCAGATAGCAGTCCTTGGGGCCAAAGTTGCCATGGTGGAAATAGTAAATGTCGAGATAGTCACGTTTCAGGTTGATCAGCGACTGCTCGCACTGATGCCGGATATGCGCCGCCTCGTAGGCATGCGCGGCGGTGCCGGGAAAATGCCCGACTTTGGAGGCAATCAGCACCGAGGTGCTGACCACACCCAGTCGTTCCAATACTCGCGTCAGCATCTGTTCGGCCTTGCCATTGCCATACACATCGGCATTGTCAAAGTGGTTCACCCCCGCATCCAGTCCGGCCTTCACGGCGGTCGTAACTTCGTCTTCATTCACATTGGCCCAGCCGTTGGGACTGCCGTTGACCCAATTCAACCCGCCCATGGTCCAGCAACCAAAACTGATTTCCGAGACCTTCACGTCACTGCGACCAAGTTTGCGATATTGCATTTTATGCCTCATAAAAAGGGACGATGAATGAATTACAACGCAAAACCGACGAAACTCTTGCACTATCTCCCAATGGGGAATAAATGCAGCATCTGTGCTATCAACATGCCCGGTGACATCCGTGGCATCCGTATTCAGCCTCACGCATTAATCCGGCCATCCATGGGCGAGCTGGCCGTGGCATACAGCTTGCGCGGGATGCGTCCCGCGCGGGCACTGAGATACCCAGCCACAGTGGCAGCCTTCATCGCATGGGCCATCGCCACCGCATCCGCGGCCCCGGCAATGGCGGTATTCAGCAACACGCCATCCACACCCAATTCCATCGCCAGCGTCACATCGGAAGCATTGCCCACCCCCGCATCCACAATCACCGGATAGGTGGGGTCATTGGCTTTGAGCTTTTCCAAAATGATGCGGATGTTGTTGGGGTTCAGCACGCCCTGACCCGAACCAATCGGCGAACCCGCCGGCATAATCGCCGCGGCGCCGGCTTCTTTCAGACGCTGGCAGAGAATCGGATCATCCGAGCAATAGACTAACACCTGAAAGCCATCTTTAACCAAAACCTTCAGCGATTCCAACGTGCCCCAGGGGTCCGGCAACAGCGTCTGCGTTTCGGCCAGACATTCCAGCTTCACCCAGTCGGCGCCTTTGAAATTCGAATTCGCCAGCATCTCACGTCCCAAGCGGGCCACGCGGATCACATCCTCGGCTGTAAAGCACCCGGCGGTATTGGGCAACAGCGTGTACCGGGCCGGATCAATAAAATCCAAAATATTGCGCCCCGAATTCTTATCCTGCAACCTTTCGCGGCGCACGGCGACGGTAATCACATCCGCACCGGAGGCTTCGTGACAGGCCTGCATCATTTCGAGACTGGAATATTTGCCGGTACCGACAATCAGCCGGCTATTGAGGGTATAGGAACCAATTTTGAACGGGGGAATCAGACTCATGGGGTAACTCCAATGCGGAATAAAGTGGGCTTAACCACCACCGACAAACGTGGCGATCTCGATCCGATCACCCTCCTGAACCGTCGTGGCGGCGTACTGCTGCCGGGGAACCAATTCGTGGTTACGTTCCACCGCAAACAGCCGGGGCTGCTGCTGGATGCGGGCCAGCAACTCCGCAATGGTTGCGGGTTCGGGCAGTTCGTAAGGTTCACCGTTGAGAATAATCTTCATACGTGCAGTATACGTGGGAAGGGCAAGGCGATAAAGAGGCATCTGTTACATTATTGCGAATCAATATGCCCGTTGCCGCATGGTTATTGCCACAAAATCCTTACTCACTGTGTACCTGGTCAGAGGCCAACCAAACATGACTTGACATAACAATACCGATCGGGCAACATCGATTTTGCGTGGTCGTATGAAATTTGCACCGTACTTCAAAAAGAAGGATGAGACGATGATGCCTCGTGGATTCAATTGTATGTGTGGTCTAGTTGCCATGGTTGCAGTAATGGGTTGCACCAACACCGGACCGTCTCCCGAGCGAGTTCGTACCGGCCAGAACGCACAAATATACGACCCAGCCACGAGCAACGCCATACTTTTCAGTCCCGATGGCAAACGCATGGCCTATGTAGCCAGACAAGGAAAATACTGGAACGTGGTGGTGGATGAACAACAAGGTATGCGATATGACGAAATCCGAAGCCTGCAATTCAGCCCCGACAGCAAGCATTGCCTATATACCGCACGGAACGGGAATACCTGGCGCGTGGTAGTTGATGAGCATCCCCACCAAAGTTTTGACGAAATCGCAGAGCCCAACCAGACCAGATGATATCGTGCTGACCGTGGGAAGGTAACAGGGGTTGGTCGAACCCCAAAGCCTTAGTCCGAGCCTTACGGCAACTGCTTGCCGCGCGCCGCAATCAGCAAGGTATACCAATCCTCGCGGTTAAGTTTCAAATCCAGCGCCCCGGCCGCGGTGCGGATGTTCGCGGGATTCACACTGCCAACGATGGGGATAATGTTGCTGGGATGTTTGAGCAGCCATGCCAGCGCCAGCACGCTACGGGTAGTCCCAAGGCGCTCGGCCATGGTATCCAGTGTGGCCACCAGTTGCTGCATCAACTCCAACTGCGGGTGATTGGGGCGGATCTTGCCGCCGGTGCCCAGCATCCCCCCCGCCAGCGGGCTCCAGGACAACGGGATCAGGTTGTTGGTCAGACATTGATCCAAGGTGCCATCGTTGAAACAATCCAGCTTGCCCAGATGGATTTCCACCTGATTGACCAATAGCGGCCAGGGCAGGAAATGCTGCAGCAAGGTCACCTGACTGGGGGCAAAATTACTCACGCCGAAGTAACGCACCTTGCCGGCGGAATGCAGCCGGGCAAAAGCTTCGGCCACTTCCGTGGGGTTCATCAGAAAATCGGGGCGGTGCAGTTGATAAATATCAATCACTTCCACGCCCAGCCGTTGCAGCGACTGGTTGCAACTGGCTTCGATATGCGCGGCGGAGAAATCAAACCGTTTGGGCATCCCGGCCTCGGGGGTATCGGCAAAACGAATCCCGCACTTGGTGGCGATGGTGATCCCCCGCCGTAGGTGCGGATGCTGGCGCAGGGCATGACCGTGAATTTTTTCGCATTCACCCCGGCAATAAATATCCGCGTGATCATACAAACGATAACCCGCCTCATAGGCGGTCAGCAGCGCCTGCACACCCTGTTCGATGCGGGTGGCATCCACTTCGCTGGGATTCCAGGTGCCGGGCAAACGCATACAGCCATAGGCCATGGCGCTGGTGGTGATGGTACTTGAGCCGAGTTTGCATGTACGCATAAAAAATGCCTCCGACGCACAATATACTGGCGCCGGAGGCATTTTGTCACTTAAGCTAAACGATGTTTTAGATATTCTCGGCCTGAGCCGGGGCTGCCGGGCCCTGCGGATTCGCATTCGCCTCGGGCTGATTCTTCATGGTCTGGAAGCAATTCCGGCAATAAACCGGCTTGATACCGGTGGGCCGGAACGGCACTTCCGTGGTCACCCCGCAGGCCGCACAGACCGCCGGGAACAGTTGCAGACGCGGACGCTCGAAGTTCCGGCCCTGATCACGGACCCCGCGGCCATAGCCACCGCGATCGCGTCCATAACCACCGCCACCCCCGCGCCGATCATCACTGCGGCCCCGGTCGCGACTGCCATAACTCGAATTGGGGCTGGAATTGGAACCGTATGAATTATATCCACCGCTGCGGTTGCCACCCGTACGGGTATCGGTGCCCACCTGATGCGGCGGACGGAAGCCAATCACAGCGGGCTTGGGCGCCATCTGGGGTTGCGGCTGGGCTTGGGGTTTATTGAATTCTTCGGGATGCGCGGTGCGATAGGCGATCTTCGCGGCTTTGAGCTTGGCGAGTTTTTCTGTACGCGCCACTTTCCGCACCGCCCGACACGCCAGACAACGCTTGGGTTGCTGGGTAAATCCCTGTGCGGCAAAATCCTGCTGTTCCGCGACGGTAAATAAATAGTTGGTCCCGCAATCAACGCACGTGTGCATGATGTCTTCTAACATGACCCAGAAACTCCTGATCTGGCCGCACCCACGGCCCAGTGTGTCGTACCGACACATATACCCGCCTTGAAAAACTGTTCGGCAACAGAGCGAACGGTCGTTCTCAGGCAACCTAGATAAGCCCTATATTAACAAAAACCACAATAACTTCCAAACGGCCCGATAAATCGTGAATTATTTTATTCCGGTGGAATCAGAAATTGCTTGAGCTCCGCCGGCAACTCCTTCAAGCCGCGGCGCAATGCCAGCCGCACATAGTTATACATGGATCGCCGATAGTGCTTTTCCACCCGCATATCCAATTCAATATTGCGTTTCTTCATTTCCGCAAACGCCCATTGCCATACGTAATATTCTTCCAGACAGCGGGGTTTATACCGCCGAAAACCGATGGCATGATGCCCCACTTCGTGCAGGAATATGGCCGCCGAAACGCTGGAACGGGGCCGGGGGGCGGAAAGCATGCGTTTGATGTGTCCATCGCGATAGCGTAATTCATACGCCGCCCCCGACATGCCTTTACGCCATTTCCGAATCGTGAATTGATATCGTTCCTTGAGTTCCTCCACCATGGCATCGTAATAGGCCTGGCGCTCGGTGAGTTTGCTGGCTTTGGCGGGACGTGCGGGCTTGGGCTGGGCCGGAATCATCGTGGGTTTGGGCCGAGGTGTAGGTTGGGGCGACGCTTCCGGCTTTGGGGCAAAGAGTTCCAATTGCTGCACGGCTTGGCCGACCAAGGTTGCGGAGTCGAGCAGGCTTTTGACCATGGACTTAAACATCAGGCCTTCTTGCGATATTTCTGCAATGCGCCAAACAGCGTCTTGATATCCTGATACAGCGGGGCTTCCAGCGCCACCCGGTGGAACAGCTTCGGATGTACGAATTGTATGCGCCATGCATGCAAGGCCTGACGATTGATCAACGAAGCACGATTTTCCGGCGTGTCCGGCAGCGCTCCACGGGCCAGATCCCACAGACTCACCGCCCGTCCGCCATACATCACATCGCCGACAATCGGATGGCCGATATGGGCACAGTGAACCCGTAGTTGATGCGTGCGGCCGGTCTTGGGCTGCAGTTCCAGCAGAGCAAAGCCATCGAAGCGTTCCAGCACTTTGTAGATCGTCTGGGCGGGCTTGCCCACTTCGGGCCGGACCGCATACAACTCGCGCATGCGCGGATGCACCGCCAGCGGGGCATCGATCAGATCGCTGTCGAGTTCGGGCACGCCATGGACGATGGCAAGATAGGTTTTCTGGGTGGTACGACGTTCAAACTGCCCGGCGATACGCCAGTGGGCTTCGTCGGTTTTGGCAATCAGGATGATGCCGGTGGTATCGCGATCCAGCCGGTGAATAATCCCGGGACGCCACGGATCGGACCCCACTGATAGCTGGCTGTTGGTCTGCTGGGCGTAATAGACCAGACCATTGATCAGCGTCCCGCTCCAATGCCCCCGCGCGGGGTGCACGATCAAGGACGGCTGTTTGTTAATCGCCAGAAACTGGTCGTCTTCGTAGATGATTTCGAGGGGGATATTCTCGGGCAGTATTTCATCCGGCGCCCGGGGCGGGAGGGTCACTTCGATACGGTCACCCGTGTGCAGCGTGGTGGAAGACTTGGCCTTGCGGCCGTTGATCGTGACGGCACCTTCCTGCACCAGTTTTTGCAACGCCGTGCGGGAAAAGTCCGGGAACCGGTCGCGCAAGTACAGGTCCATACGCTTTTTCAGGTCGTGCCGGACGGTCCAGGCGACCCGCTGCGGGCCTTCTTCCTCGCTGGCCACCTCAGTTTCGACCGTTTCGACGGTTTCGTCGGTCTGAGGTGCCGGAATCACCACATCTGGCGTGGGGGGAACTGCAACGGCCTTGCCGGGTTTAAGCAATGTGCGTTTCGTAGGCTTCATGGGTGGGATTGTACCCGTTTAAGAATGATTATGGCACTGGTCACCGGGACGACCGGCACGATATTACCCGCCGAACACGAGGAATTTCCAAACAAATATTTCCAACCGGCCATGGGAAAGGCTATACTTATGCATATTCCTGTTCACCTTTACGAAAGGGTGTGTATGCATACGCTTGGATTCTTAAATCTTGGTCCGATGGAACTTGGCCTGATTCTACTGATCGGCTTGGTTTTCTTTGGTCGGCGCTTGCCAGAAATTGGTCGCAATGTCGGCAAGACCATTGTCGAATTCAAGAAGGGCTTGGCTGATGCCGGTGCTTCCGCCACTGAGGCCACGGTTCCCCCACCCGCCGCCAATACCAACCAACAGTTGACCGCCTCTTCCGGCCCGGTCAAGACGCTCAAGGCGACCAGCGACGAACCTTAATCCCACACCGGGAATAATTTTTGCCCTTATGACGCCCGCACTTGCGGGCGTTTTTATTGCCCCAGCAGTAAAATCATCCGCAACTCTTGAATAGGAACCTCACCCATGCGTATTGTGCGATTCTTGGATGCGAGTCAACAGGAACATTTTGGCGTGTTGCAAGCCGATGGTACCGCGCTACGGATTACAGCGGCCCCGTGGCAGGATCACGCCATCACGACCCAGCGCCTCAGCATTGCCAAGTTGCTGGCCCCGGTCATCCCCCCTGCCATCCTGTGTATCGGTCTTAACTATCGCAAGCATGCGGAAGAAACCGGCACCAAGATTCCCAGTCATCCGGTATTGTTCATGAAGAACCCCGCCGCCATCCAGAACCCCGGCGATCCGATTGTGCTGCCGCGCAAACTGGCCAGCACCAAAGTGGATTATGAATGCGAACTGGCCATCGTCATCGGCCAACGCTGCAAGAATGTGGCCCGCAAGGATGCCCTCAAATACGTGCTGGGTTATACCTGTGCCAATGACGTCTCTGCCCGCGACTGGCAGAAAGATTTCGGCGGCACCCAGTGGTGCCGGGGCAAGACGTTTGACACCTTCTGCCCCATCGGCCCGGCCATTGTCACCCCCGACGAAGTGGGCGATCCCAATCAACTGCAGTTGAGCACCGACGTCAGCGGGGAGCGCCTGCAAAGCTCCAGTACGCAGGACATGATTTTTGATGTGCCCACGCTGATTGAGTTCCTCTCGGGCTCGACAACCCTGCTGCCAGGCACGGTGATTTTGACCGGCACACCCGAAGGTGTGGGGATGGGCCGCACGCCCAATCGCTATCTAAAAGCCGGCGACCACGTTACGATTACCATTGAACGTATCGGCAGTCTAACCAATCCCGTCATTGAGGAGACCTGACCATGAGTGAACTACCCCGCAGCGCTGGAACCCGTCCTGTGATCATGGAAATTCTCGCCGGCAAACCCATCTACTGGTGCAGTTGTGGCTGTTCAAATAACCAGCCCAGTTGCGATGGTTCGCATAAACTGGCCGCGCCGGGCTATGCCCCGGTCAAAGTGCAGTTGGACGAAACCGCCAAGGTAGCGTTATGTCTGTGCAAGAAAACTCGCAATCCTCCGTATTGCGATGGCTCGCACAAATAGCCAAATTACGCGGGGAACTGATTCATGAAATCGTTTTGGCTGGCAGGAGTGCTCATGCTTGCTTCTTGTGCCGGAATTAGTCATGGTGCGGGTGAAGATTGGCGTACCGCCGCCGAGGCGCGGATTCGCACGCATCGGCAGGGCGATTTCACGTTGACGGTCACCGACGCCACCGGCCAACCCGCCGTCAATCAACCCGTCACCATCAATCTGTACCGGCATCACTTTTTGTTTGGCACTGCCGTCAACACCGACATCCTGACCAAGCCCGACAGCCCCACCCGAACCAAATATCTGGATTTCATCCGCACCTACTTTAGCGGGGTGGTGGATGAAAACACCATGAAATGGTACAGCACGGAAAAAGAAGCGGGTAAATTGACTTACGCCGGGGGCGATGCCTTTGTGGCCTTTGCCCAGGAAAATAAACTAAAAATCCGCGGGCACTGCCTGTTCTGGGCGAAGCCCAAGTTCACCCAGCCATGGGTGCAGGCCTTGAATGACCAAGAACTCAAAACTGCCGTGACGCAGCGCCTGGACAGTGCGGTGACGCGTTATCGCGGCAAGCTGGTGAGTTGGGATGTGAATAACGAAATGCTCGATGGCTCGTTTTTTGCCGATCGTTTGGGCAAGAAAATTAACGCCTGGTTCTTTAGCGAGGCCGCACGACTTGATCCCCAGGCGCTGCCGTTCGTCAATGAATACGGCATCCTGGCCGACGATCAAAAAACGCAGCGCTATCTGGATTTGATCGCCGATTTGCAGCGTGACGGCGCCGTGGTTGGGGGCATCGGAATTCAGGAACACGCCGCCGAACGCTGTGCGCACATGCGCATTAAGGAAGACCGCAGCGATGATCCCGTGGAACGCCAGAGCAATCTGGAATTGGAGCCTGCGGCCATGCTCAAACGGCTGGATAAAATTGGGGCGTTGAAACTCCCCATCCACCTGACCGAAATTTCCTTCAAGACCGCCGATGAAGAACGCAAAGCCGAAGCGTTGGACACCTTCTATACCATGGGCTTTTCGCATCCCAATGTTGAAGCCTTCCTG
>JBIJDM010000282.1:0-2871 GCA_044344145.1 Phycisphaerae bacterium | reverse complement strand
GAGAAATTTGAGCTCCTGCCTGCAGGGAAGCGTTATGTGGAATTACTCACCCAGCGCTGGCATACCCACGTGGAAGCGGTCACCGACGCCCAGGGCAAAGTGTCCTTCCGCGGCTTTTATGGCACCTATGACGTCAAAGTGGGCACCCAGAAATTAACCACCGAGCTATTGCCCGCACATGGCCAGGCCCGCCTACAATTGCAGTAATTTGCCGCCTCTGGAGATTATTGCTTATGGCCATTGTTGCATACGTTGCCGACCTGATTTTCATGACCAAGATTTCCACCACAGCGAAAGCCTTGAACCGGACTTGTCGCGTGGCCACCACCCCCGCCCGGCTGGAAGCAGCCCTCAGCGAACTGAAGCCCACTTTAATTATTGTGGATTTGAACATTGACGAGGATGCCGTGGCCATGGTGCGCAGAATTAAAGAACTAGCCCCCGCCACACCGCTGGTGGCGTTCTGTTCCCACGTCCAGCCCGCACTGGCTCAGGGCGCCACCCTTGCCGGGGCCGATCAGGTGCTGCCCCGCAGCCTATTTACGGTGCGATTACCCGAATTGCTCAGTGCCACACCACCAAATTCTTGATTCGTCTATATGGAAAGATTGAAAGCTGCGCTCACTGATGGCATCATAGTGGGTAGTGGATGCAGTCTCAGGTAACGCCCATGGGTAAATTTTTCCATTGCTTGGGAACTTTTCCCCCATCCCGGCGTCTAACGAGGTGAATCAGCGGTGGCCGAGTCAACCACGGCAACTTCGACCCACAGAAACCTGTCCGGCCCGATTGGGTGGACAGGCCAAGCGGGTGGCAGCGGTGACCAGACAGCGCTGGCCCAGGCGTTCTGCGCTGGCGATCGCAAAGCGTTCAGTCAGGTCGTCCGGTTGTATCAGGACCGTATCTACAACGCCGTGTTGCGGATGGTGGCCTCGCCCGACGATGCTGCGGACATTGTGCAGGAAGCCTTCATGAAGGCCTTTGCGGCCGCCGGGACGTTTCAGGCCCACGCCCAGCTTTACACCTGGTTGTTCCGGATTGCGATGAATCAGGCACTGAGCCATCGGCGCAGTGCGAGCGGACGCAAAACGGTGTCATTGGCCTGGGAAACGAGCAGCGACGAGGAAGCGCACACACCGCTACAATTGGCGGATACGCGCCCGGGGTCGGATCCAGTGGATACGGCCCATCAGCATCAGGAACACGAACGTTTATACGCGGCCTTGGCGCAGTTGGACGCTGACACCCGGGCGATGATCGTAATGCGTGATATTGAGGGTTGCGAATATGATCAGATTGCGGAAATTTTGAATATTCCCCTTGGGACCGTGAAGTCCCGATTGTTCCGGGCCCGGCAAGCGTTGCGCGTGGCCCTTGAAAGTCCCGGTTAAGAGCGTCACTGATAAGAGGTTATTGTGTCCGAGTTACCTGACAACATCCCGCCTGAATACCTCGATTACATCGAGGATGAACTCTCGCCTGCCCAGGCGATGGCGTTCGAGGCCAAGTTGGCGGCCGACCCGGTCCTGCGCGACTCGCTGGACGCGCTGCGGGTGGATCGTATGCTGCTGCGGGAACTGCCTCAGGTCAGTGCCCCGGCCTCACTCACCCAGCGTTTGGAACAGGTTATCCAACGCCAATCCAGCCCATGGCGCACCTATCGCCCGGCCATTGCCGCAGGACTGGCCTTGTGCTGCGTCGGCCTGGGGGTGCTGATGGTGGCGAATTTCTGGCCTGCCCATCCATCAGGGGATGACTTGGCGTTGAATACGGGAAAACCCGCGGTGCTCCCCAGTGACCTCCCCACGGACGTGCATAGCGACGGAAGCCGTGCCACAACCAAGAAACCAACCGCCAAAGACTCGGAGCTGGCGCTTCTGGACCATAAAAATGAGCCGATTGCTCGCGCTACAGGTGAGGTAGAAGGCGGTCGGACAGGTTGGGCCAATGGTGACGCAGGCCGAGGTGACCGGGATGGCAAAATCCAGGATAGTCTCGCTTTGGCTCCCAGTGCGCCCAGGTCCACAGGCACGTACGGCAACAAAGAACTGTTATTACCACGCAGTGCCACCAGTGAGATCGCATCGTTACACAAAGGCATGACACCAAGTCCTCGGGACGGCATCGCACCGACAACCGTCGCCCCCACTCCGGTAGCCCCGGTTGTCACGCCCAGCACATCCACCATACCCCAACCCGCTCTGGCCGTGACCCAACCCACCGAGTCCAATACCATGTTGGCCTTGGTCATTCAGGTCCATAACGACCAGCAGGAGCAAACCGCCCTGCAGGCCCTGCAGCAGGTGCAGAATAGCCAGCTGAAAAATTGGCGCATCGAAACCGAACGCGAAAAGCTGGCTGCCGCCCCGGCAGGTGGGGACGCAACCAAATTCGAAACCGCGAAAAAACTGCGCAAGAATGAGGACACGGCTGATCTCCGCCTCGATAGTAGCCAGATGGAAACACTCGTCGCAACGTTGCCGGACACCATTGGTCTCTTTGTTGATACCCCCATGCCCGAAATCATGGATAAAGCCGGCAAGGTATCCGGGACTGGCGCGAATTTGGCGAACAAGGTGGCTGTTGAGGAGACAGACCTCAATGGCTCGAAACAAGTTGGCCAACAAATTCTGGGGAACACCTCCCAGCCCCAGCGTATGCGCATCAACTTGCGCGGCGTGGTGCTTGAGCAGCAAGGCGGGAATTTAAGCCAGCAATTCCAGCGCAACCAGCAGAATCTGAACGGCTACTTCGATAACCCCCGGCTGACCAATGGCATGACTGCCCCGCGTTGGCTGGTGCGGATTGAACGCGTCGCCCCCGTCACCGACGCCGCGGCCGAGCGCATCAATACCCCCGCGAAACCCTGAC
>JBIJDM010000021.1:0-20446 GCA_044344145.1 Phycisphaerae bacterium | reverse complement strand
AGACATGGAAACCACCATAAATAGCGGACCGATCTTGCTGATACAACTCCTGCGACATGGTTTCATGATACTTGAACCGTGCCCGCAACGCCGGGGTCAGGGCCGTTTCGATCGGCGAGGCCGCCGCTCCGGTGCGGAATATTATGCGGCTACCCGATTGCCCCTTCAGCGCCACCAGCGTCCACAACTCCTCCAACTGATGCGGCTGCATCCAGTCCTGTGCATCCAAAAATACAAAGCCGTTGAAGCTGTCCGGCTTGGCTTCATACAAAGCCCGGGTGAGTGAGGTCATCCGGGTTTCCACCCGATCCGCCCCCGCCCGTACGGTGGCGTAATGCTCCTCCTGCAGATAATCCGGCAAGGCCCGCCGGTCTTTCAAATCATAGTGCCGCGCGAACGCCTGCCAGGCAAAATAATTATCCCCCACCGGAAAATCACACGCCAACCGCCGCAAACGGCGCAGGTACATATCTGTGACATTACCCTCGTTGCGCACATGCTCAAACTGTTGCGGCGGGATGCCCAGACTATACATCACCAGCGGTATCCGGCTTCCCAGCCGTACCAGCCGATTATCGAACAAAGGTTCAATCTGCTGGTGGAAAATCTGTTCCTGTTCCTCCAGCGTGCGGGCCTTGAGCAAGGCCCCCGGATCACGCCGGATCACTTTGGCACAGCCATGCAGTACCCGCATCAACAAACCGAATTTGGCCTGATTGTACAACCCACTCTTAAAGCTATGAATCCGTGGCCGCCCCGGCATCCCGCCATCCCAGAACTTCCGGGTTTCTTCCGGCAAATGGGGCCGGATACATCGTTGATAAAGTCCCAAATTGGTTTTGGCTTTGCCCACCGCAAAGAAATTGAAAAACGCCTCGTAGTCCGGCAACTGTTGCGCCGCCACCACCTTCAGCCGCGTCAGGTGCATATGCGCCGCATTCAAATCCACCGTCACAATACTGGCCGGCTTATGGATCAGATAATTCAGCACATTGCAGCCCGCCGAGGAAATGGTCAAAATCCGGCTCTCCGGCCCGATCTGCAACGCCTGGGCATCCACGCGCGGATCTTCCCAAATCTGGTTATATACCCAGCCCCCAAACCACGCCGTAAACAACCGTTCCATAAGCCCCTTGCGCGATAATGGGGCGTGTTGGTGAATGGCCTGCTCTAATAACTCGGTACTGGTGGCGACCATGCCGGACTCCTGTCGTTGAGGGGTGAACGGATACTTGAGCATCATGCCCAAACATGCCCCCACTTGTACCACAGCAGCCACGGTATGATAAGTTGTAACCCACTTCCATCAATAGACTTAGCGCGGCACTAATCAGTCGTTAGCCCCGTCTGAACGAACCGTTCATTCAAGGATATGAATGCCGATACGCTTGGCATCCGTGGGAGATTATTCAGATATTTTCCCACCCGCACCCTTGCGCATCCAGTCATTCAGTTTACCGATGCTACCCGTGCCTTGGGTAGCTTCATCCTTGGTTTTTTGGATCACAGTTGTCTGCGTTGGGTGCATTTCATTCAATTGAGCCATGCGTTCTCGGGCCATAGCCAGCGTGGCCTCTGCATTTGCGACTGCGGTTTGCAGTGGACCATTCAAGGGTCCGGCTTTTTCGGCCCGCGTAAGCACGACCGAAAGGTCCTCGTCCGGAGGTAATTCCTGATCGAGAAATCGGCCCAGGGAAGCGACCAGCCGACCTATCCGCTGACGCTCGGAAGTGGCATCCAGCACGGAGGGGTCAAGCCGGATCGCCTGCGCTGCATTGGCCATATTGGTTAGTTGCCTCACCTCAGTCGGGTTCGTTTTCTTGGCGACAAAGAAGTCAATACCGCGCAGCAAACGGCCTTTCACATCCGCAAAACGTGCCCGATTAGCCATGCTTTCAATGTGTAACTTCTGGAAGTATTCAGCCGCATTGGGCAGTGCCTGCGCCAAACTTTGCATCCCCTGCAAATTGGCGGTGGCACGCGCGCGGAGGGTGCGTTGAATACTTTGGATTTGCCGGGCTTGGACCAAATCGGCCACCCCCCGCAGCTTGGTATTGGCCTGCGCGAAACGTGCCTCTCCATCGGCAATGGCCCGGCCCAAAACCTCACGCATGGACTGGATCGTTGTAGCATTAGCCGATTCTTTCTTGGCCACTAGTCCCCCGGCCATCCGCAGCGGTGTTTCCAGTCCCTGCCCCACTGCCTGATACTCACCCACCAACTCAGTAGTCAAGCTGGCCGACCCACTCCCGGTCGTAAACTGTTGCATGGCGACGATACGCTGGTTCAGAAGGTTGATTTGCGCAATATCCTCATCCAAAGCCTGCCTAAATACCGGCAGATTCTCGTGAATCTTCTGGGTCTGTTGCGCCAGCTTACCCAGCGCCTGTTCATCCGTACGAATGCGTGCCACCAAGGCTTGTAATTCCGCCGCCAGCAAGCGGGCGTTGGCCATAGCCTGTTCCAGCGTATCCGCCTGCTGCAGCTTGTTTTGTTCCATGGTGGCATACATCGCCCGCAGATCATGGGCTAATCCAACGGATGCGGCCATGAGGTTGGAAGCGTTTTCAACGCCACTGAGTACATCGCCTAGTAGTGGTAAACCTTTGGCTCCGGCATAGCTGCCCAGCACGGTACCACGGATCGAGGCTTTCATGAAAATGATCAGCTTGACTCCAAACTTATCGGTGTCGTAACCGGCGCTGGCATAGGCTGCGAGTTGCTCCTGTATATAGTCGGTAGTGCCTTCGTGGGTGGCGCGCCACAGCTCGGAGCCGGCGTTGACGGCGTTGTTAATGCCGGTCAGATTCAGTACGCTATTAGTGCCGATCTTGCCGTAGGAAATATTTCGCCCCTCGGCGGTGGCGCTGGCCGCTTCGTTGTTGTAATCCGTATACAATCCCAACAGCGCGCCCACCGCAGATAAACCCGTCTGAATCTTCACTGCTTTGCCGACGGAAAGACCCGCAGCCGTTTCGTGCGTAACCCCGGGTGTAGTCGCGAAGGCAGGACATTTTTTCTGTACCACAGTCAGGGTCAGTTCTTCTCCCATCTGAACTTTCTTGATCCGTGCAATCTCGGCTTTAACTGTCTGGAGTCGGTGGTTGATGACTTCCAGCTGCGGTGTCACACCGCTTTTTTTAATTATTTCCAACTGTCGGTCCATCGTCTTAACGAAATTCTCCCGTTGCGCTAAAGCATATTGGCGGTTGGCCTGATCGGCTTTGAGCGACAGCTTAAGCGCCTCGGTAACCGTTTGGTCGCGGAACTGCCCGATGGCCTGACTTTTCTGTGTTTTACTGGCTCCAAAGGGATAGAGAATATCGGTCGGATCACCCCCCGCTTTCAGTTTTTCAAAAGTATCCTGATTGGCAGTAAAGCCAACGGTTTTCTGGGCTTTGTACCCACTTTTGGCCAGTTCCTGAACATAACGCGCCTGCTCAGTCGGATCACTGGGGGGTGGCACATTCAGATGTTTCGCGGCTTTCTTCACCTGCTGCGCCACGCCGGGGGCTTCCGGATTCAGCACCACCTCAGCGTCATGCAAATCCGCCACCTGCTGGCTCAGGCTTTTGCCCTTGGCGAGTTTTTCACCACCGGGCAGTGTGATTGTATCCGGATCCCAAACTGTCACATCCAGTTCTTTGATGTAAACCTTGCCCGGATCACACTGGACGTTGTAGTTTTTGGCTTTCGCGGCATCAACGATGGCGTTCACGTCCTTAACGCTGGCCACGGTAATATCACGATCACTATGGCCAGCACGGTACTGCTTATGCCCCGGTGGGGTACCGGTGTCGGTCCAGTTGTCCGGCTTGACTCCCGCCTGGTTGACGATATCAGTCCAGTGTTGATCACGCCGGGAATCCTGCTTGAATTGCGCGCGGTGGTTGGCCTCGAATTGTTTATACTCGGTGGCGGCTTTCTGCCAGTTTTCATCCTGTATAATCTTGCCGTCAAAGTCGTACTTGAGGTTATACTTGCCGACCAGTTGCTGCTCGTGGGCCTGCAGGGAGGCATAATAGGCCTGACGCTCCTGACGAACATCAAACGACGCCACTTGTGCGAAACTCGGCGCGCTTAAACCCGTGGCCATAGCCAGCAGCAGTACGAGCCCCATCGCTTTGTTGCTACCGAAACCAAAATGACTCATCGCTGAATCCTCCCCTTGATCGTGGCGGCTTCTTTGGCCAGCGGTATTCCCGGGGGCAATTTCAGGATCGCCTCATCCGCCATACGCAGCGCCTCCGCCTTGCGTCCGGCTTCGGACAGCACTGTGGCCAGCAGCAGTTTTACGGCCTGATCATCCGGCTTTTTCGCCACCAGCCCGGTCAGTAGTTTAATTCCGCGCGCGTGTTGGCCAGACTCCAAGGCCAATTGACTGATCTGCAGCGCCGCGGAATATAATTGCGCGTCGGGCACGCTTAAACGCTTTTCCGCATAGTCGAGCGCGGTCTGGAAGTTGCCCAATTGCTCATACGCCATGGCCACCCGGGCGAACAACCGATCTTCCGGTTGGCGTTTCAAAACCTCCTCATATAAATCAATGGCCCAAGCCAGCGCCAATTCGGTATTCAAATGTACATACGCATCGGCCAAATCGAGACGATACAAATCATTGGCCTTGTCGGCCTTATGGGCTTGTTCCAATAACGCAATCGCCCGGTCGGTAAGGACCGGATCACCGGCACAGGCACACAGTAAATCACGCCCCTGAGCATGCAACGTTTGCGCCAGCCCTGGGCGCGTAGTAGCCTGCCCGACTTGCAGATTTGCTACACTTTCCGGTTTGCGCACAACCTCGGTCGGCACTGACTTTGCTGGTTTCAAATCGTAGGTAAATTTCGCTTCCTCCTTGGCCTCCGGCAACCGCCCCACCACCACCACCTGATCTCCGGCTAGTTGCAACGTACGACCAACGTCAATCCAACAAGGGGACTTGGGATCAACTGTAACCTGACGGTTTTTCGGGTCGAACGATTGATACCCCATCAGCCGACGCGTGGCCCCGCTGGCCAGATCCATGGCGATGATCGCGGCGGCATTATGGTATGGTTGCTCGCCCTGTACCTGCACATGATAAATGAGCTGCGTGCCATCACCACTAAGCACAAAGTATTCCCCATTGTTTTGGATGGTGATGTTGTCCTTATCTGTCCCCCCATACACGCCCATTTCCGGTGGCACAGCGAAGGGAATGAACCGGCCTTCGCCCTTGGGCAATTGCATAACCAGGCAACCCCAGACACTACCGCCAGAAAAAACTTCCCGGGCCCCGATGGCTAGAACTTTACCATCCGCTGACAAGCAAAGTCGTGATTCAAAGCTATAGAGACAATAATTGCCATCATCTTTACGGTAATGCGGACCCCGGAAGCGGGTGTAACTAACCGTTGGGTCAGCATACCAAGCGATCATGCCCACCGGCGTATTGTAAACCGTGCGTTCCGTATTGCCGACCGTGGAATATTTCACGGTACAGGAGTCAAAAGCACGCCCCTGATACTGAATCTCCCCCCGCTCATTCCAAGCCTGTGTGGTTCCATCCACACTGCGCACCAGCCCGGTCTTTGGCTGCTGCGCCATGACCACCACGGTGAAAACAAAAATCAACGCCACGGCACATGTGGGATATGGTCGCATAATATCATCGAAACCGCTGAACGGTTCGCTCCCTTCTAGATTGGCAGCATCAGTATAAAGAGTGCAGAACGTGATTACCAGATTATTTTATCGTTTTTAAAATAGCAGAGATAGCGGGGCGTATTGGTGAACGGCCTCCTCTAACACTTGAGTACTGGTGGCAACCATGCCGGACGCCTGTCGTTGGGGGTGTACATATGCCTGAACTGCAAGCCCAGGCGTGCCCCCACTTGTACCACAGTAGGCACCGTATGATAAGTTGTAACCCACGTGCTTTAATAGACTTAGTGCGGCACTAATCGCCCGTTAGCCGTGCCTGAACGAACCGTTCAACCGCATTCTAATGTGCCGTGGTGTTTTAAAAGGAAACTGCACCGACTAGGACTCGAACCTAGGACCCGCTGATTAAGAGTCAGCTGCTCTACCAACTGAGCTATCGGTGCCAAGCGAGCCAAATAATACCGGAATTGCCCCGCGTTGGCAAGCGGGCTCAGTGGGCCGGGCCGGACTCGCCCGCACCGGGTCCATGGCCACCGTCTTCGCGGTGTTCGATGCTCAGATCCTTGACCTTCTTGTTGAGGGTATTGCGGTTGATGCCCAGATAATCCGCCGCTTTCAGCTTCACACCCTCACAGCGCTGCAACGCCTTTTCGATCAGCGCCTTTTCCACCTGCCGGATCACCATGTCGTAAATCTGCCCTTCGCGCATGTCAAATTCATTGATCGCCATGTCGCTCAAACGCCGCGCCAGCGAATCAATCGAATCGTTCGACGCCATCCCCCGGCTCTGCTGGGCAAACGCCCGGATCGAGGTGGGTAGCAAATCTTCCGCCAGCGTATCCCCCCGGCTCAGGACCACCGCGCGCTCCATACAGTTTTCCAGCTCGCGCACATTCCCCGGCCACGGGTACCGTACCAGCATGGTCAGCATATCCTTGCTCATCTTCCGCAACGACTTGCCGTTTTCGGTATTGAATCGGTCGAAGAAATAATCAATCAACTGCGGGATATCCTCGCGCCGGCTGCGCAGCGGCGGCAGATACACCGTCACCACATTCAGCCGATAGAACAAATCCTCGCGGAACCGTCCCTTACTGACCTCTTCCTGCAAATCCAGATTGGTCGCGGCAATAATCCGCACATCCACCTTCACCGTGCGGTGGTCGCCCACGCGCTCAAATTCCCGTTCCTGCAACACCCGCAGCAGCTTCACCTGCAGGCTCAAATCCAGCGTGCCGATTTCATCCAGGAAAATAGTGCCCTGATGGGCCGCTTCAAAGCGCCCCATCTTGTCGCGGATGGCCCCGGTGAACGAGCCCTTCACATGGCCGAATAGTTCCGACTCCAGCAGCGTCCCGGTCAGGGCGCCGCAATTCACCCGGATGAATGGTTTTTCCGCCCGGGGGGAATTGAAGTGAATTGCCTTGGCAATCAGTTCCTTGCCCGTGCCGGTCTCGCCCAAAATCAAACAGGTAGCCTTGGAATTGGCCACCTGCACAATGGTATCGAATACTTCCTGCATGGCCCGCGACGAACCGATGATATTGTCGAACTTGTATTTCCCGCGCAGCGAATCCGACATCTGCCGGCGTTCTTCCTGCCAGGCTTCGCGTTCCTCGGCGATAATTTCACTGATTTTGATCGCCTGCCCGATGAACGCGGCCACAATTTCCAGCAAGCGCGCATCGGCCTTCAGGGTGGCCTCGTTAATAAACTGCTTGTCGATGGACAGCGCCCCGATGCAGCGGTTCTCAAACTTGATCGGCACGCATACAAAACAAATCGTCACCCCCGGCACCATCTGCCGGGCTCCGGTACGATTCAAAAACCGTTCATCCCGCGCAATGTCCGGCACCACATGGGTCTGCCCCGTCGCCGCGACCTGTCCGGTGATCCCCTCACCCAACGCATATCGCCCGCGCGCGATTTCCTCCGGCGACAACCCCAGCGCCGCCTCTGTCACCAGTCGGCCGGAAGGCTCATCCAGCAACACCATCGAACCGCGCAAGATTCCCAGCCGTTCGGCCAGCACCCGCATAATCTGGTCAAATACGGAATGTAGTTGCAGGGTCGAACCCAGAAACTTGCCGATCTCGGACAATAACTGTAATTCCAGCTCCGCGCGCTCCATGCTTCGCCGCCTTGTGGATTCATCATGTTGGACTGCTGACACAGCGCTAGCGCCTGCCACTTCGCCCGAAACTTGGGCAGCCGATGAATCCAGTTGATTAGAAGGCGTGCAAAACCCGTGCAAACTTTCAGACAAAGGATACTCCCATCGTATAAATTTCTATAAAGAGTCTACGCTAATGTGAATTAGCGTAAATTGCTAGGCATTACACTACCTAATTGGCCCAAGATCGTAAAGCTCACCGCACAAATTCTTGCCGTGACCTAAACCTGTCAGCGCGAACAATGCATAACAATCACTGCGCACGACGTCACCTAGTGCCTACATTATACGCACACATCATACATCAGCCTAATAAGCGTGCAAGCAATTCTCCCCTCACGCCAAACAAGCACCCGCCGCGGCTAGCGGGAGGTTACCGTGTTACCGCTTTCATACTTTTGTCGTTTCCCTCCGCCGTTGACAATTCAAGTCTGACGTAACGACTCTAAGGCACGCAGCACACACTCGTAATAAGCCAACATATAACGATGGAATCCTACTACTAGCTAATCTCAACTGACGTTGCCGATAATCAATGAATCGCCCCCACGGCAAGGATTGCAAGACATTATTTACACGGTGGTTATGCCGTCCGCGAGTATTCTTGCCGGCGACACTCCTGGGTAACAAGCTTGCGTCCGTAATTATTCCCCCCCTCCCGCGTTGTAGTAATTGACATCCGGCCATAACTACCGGATGTTAGGCATATATTCTCTCATCTGGAGCCTTATTTATGCGTTATCCCCTCGCTGCCCTACTCACCTGTGCCGTTGTCAGCGCCGTCTCGGCCCAAACGCACACCCTCATCAATCCCTTCGGCGCCCCGCGCGACAATGAAGTAGTCAGCGTTCCCGCCGATAAGCCCACCGCCAACCTCACCGCGACCCTCAACGGCACCCCCGTCCCCACGATGCTCGAAACCACCCCCGACGCCCCCCGGCTCTGGATTGTCGGCAACGTCCCTCCCGGCGAGAATAAAGTTACCCTCGCGCCCGGTACAACTGCCGATAAGCAGGTCAAAGTCACCCAGACCGGCAACCAAATTACCCTCGACAATGGCAACCTCGTCGTCACCCTGCCCGCCGAAGCCACCACCCTGGTCGGACCCATACTTTCCATACGATTACCGCAAGGCAAACCCATCGGCACATCCGGCTGGAAAACCAATCTCAAACTCAAGACCTTCAAGGCCACCATCACCGGCGACGGCACCGTCTTTGGCAAGGTGCGCCTGCGTTATGACTTCGAGGGCACTGCCGACATCGGCGGACCCGCCTTTGCCGAAATTGATGTCTCCCTGCTACCCGGTGCCAATCACGTCACCCTCGCCGAACGCTACGCCATGCAGCCCGGCGATGCCTGGTCTTACGCCCCCGGCGGGGCCAACTTCACGCTCAAATCCGTGCAATACAACTCCTTTGGCAGTGGCGCCTCGGGCCAATACGGCAATCGCCCCACCGGCAAGTGGATCGCCCCCGAAGGCAACTTTCATCCCGATCAGGACCCCGAGTTGATCATGAATATGTTCCCGCGCTGGAACCAGCACGTCAAAGATGGCTGGATGGCCGCGCTGACCGATGATCAGGTTACCCTCTCGG
Source organism: Phycisphaerae bacterium (assembly GCA_044344145.1). Lineage (GTDB taxonomy): Bacteria > Planctomycetota > Phycisphaerae > WQYP01 > WQYP01 > JBAXGE01. Next base: position 11,032 of record JBIJDM010000021.1, on the reverse strand, counting down.
GCAGCGTCGGCCGGGCCTCCGAATGGCAATATCCCCACGATGGCGCCATCCAGGCACGGCTCGAGGGTGGCCCCAAAGGCATCTTCCTCGCCCCCACCTGGCGTGGCCAGCGTTTGTGGTATCTCAGTATTCAACCCGGCCAACAAACCCCCACGCAGGACTACATCGCCCGCTATGCCCACTTGGCGCTGGACAAACTTAACCGCGAGTACATCCTCACCTGGCCGGGACTCACGGCGAAAACCCCCGGCGGTTTCGAGGCGGAAAATCCCTTCTCCTCCAACATCAATCCCACCGGCTTCTGGCGCAATCTCGGCCGTCAAGCCATCAAAGGCGCAGGCGGTGATGGCAACCTCGGCACCCTCAGCAAAGCCCAGGTTATCTTCCATCCCGACACCTACGGCAGCTATTGGCTGGGCTGGTCCCCGGAAAATCCCAACTTCTTCACCGACTTCATGAAACGCGGTATCGGCCTGACCGCCAATCTGAAAAAACACCCGCAATTCAAGGAACTTGCCCAGCGGGCCAAAGATGTGTTTTATGAAGACGTCTACCACTCCATCACGCTGCCCAGTGGTGCCGGCCAGGAATGTCCCGGCTATCAGGCCCACGCGTTAGCTGGCTATCTGGAAATGGCTCCGGTTGCCAAAACCCACCTGGGCTTCGACCCTACCCAATGGCCCCAGTGGAAAGCCGCCGGAGAATTTTATATCCGCATCAGCGTCCCCGCCGGCGGTAAACGCACCATGAATCCCATGGGCGATACCCACAATATGACCGACCCCGTCGCCTTCGGCCAAAGTTTCGGCGCCAATCTGGACATCAAACAACTCAAAACCGAAGAACTGCAGGGCTTTGGCGTGGTCTTCCGTAATCGTGCCGGTACTGATCGCGAAACCTATCTGTCCTTCAAGTCCGGCCCCAACCGGGGCCACTATCACGGCGACCAGCTCGCGTTCCATTATGTGGCCAATGGTAAAAAACTCGCCATTGATTACGCCTCCTCATACGGTCCCCGTGCCGGTCAGGAACACATGCACAACCGCGTCGCGTTCAGCACCGACGCGCTGCCCTATGCCAACATGGATGGCTACGAACGGGTCATCGCCTTGAAGACCAGTCCCACCGCCGATGTCTCCGTCGGCCAGGTTGAATCCAACCGCCTGCGTGCCTGCAAAGATCTGCCCCCCGAAGACTGGGATGTGCGTTGGCCGCTGCACACCTTCAAGGAGCCTCTGACCTACCGGCGCACCATGGTCATGGTCCATGCCGAACCCGAAGACTACTTCGTCATTCGCGATCAATACTGGTCCCCCGATCCCATCAACGCCACCTACTGCCTGCAGGTCCTCAGTGATAAAGCCGACCAAAAAGGCAACCGCGTGGACTTTGGCAACCTCACCGTCCAACTGGTGCAACCCGCCAACCCACTCCCCTACACCAGTCAGGATTGGAGCCACAATCACCGTAACGGCGCCGAATCTGGCAAAGGCCCACGCTTCGTACTCAAGGGGCAAAAGGCCGGTGAGTTCATCAGCGTCCTCTACCCGCGCAGCACCACCCCCGAAATCACCGCCATCCCCGGCGGGGTCAAAGTCGGCAATGACACCATCACCTTTGCCGGTACCACGGCGGCGACCGATGAGGCCCAAAATCTCGTCACCGTGACCCGGGGTGGTAAAACAGAACTCACGCTGTCGGGCAAGGATATAGACCTCAATCGTAATCAAGGTGATGTGGGCCTGTTCGTTCCTGATGCGGGATATCCCTTCGGCGAAATTCCCACCTGGCTGGCCAAACAACGGATGCAACACCCCAAAACGCCCCAGTAACGCAAACGCCAATATTCTGGGATGCGAATCCCGGCGCGACCATGTTAGATTCAGGCCTTCGTCGGTGTCTATGGTATATGGACGTAAGGAGTCTGTGTGCCTGAAGACCTAACGCAGCTTGTCACCTTGGCCCGTCACGGAAATGCGGATGCTTATGCCCGCATCCTGACCCGCATGGAACGCGCCGGTCTGGCCGTAGCCTACGCCATCGTCGGCGAACGAGCCCAAGCTCAGGACGTACTGCAAGATGCCGCGTGGCAGGCGTGGCAACATCTGGCCGATCTGCACGAACCCGCGGGCTTTCCCGGCTGGTTCCTGCAAATTGTCCGGCGTAAAGCCCTCGACAGCATCCGCCGGCATAAACGTTATGAATTCGCCCTGCGCGACTGGGCCGATTTTCGCCTGCAATTACAGACCACCGACCGCACCGAGGATACCCCGCATGATCTGGTCGGCCGCGCTCTTAGCGAATTGGACGAACCCACACGGGTCGCCGTGATGATGCGTTATTTTGACGCCCAGTCCGCCCAGGCTATCGCCGCCGTACTGGACTGCACCCCCTCCGCCGTGGATATGCGTCTGTCCCGCGCCCGGGCACAATTACGCGAGCGTCTGGCCCCATTGTTGCCAGCGTTGGCCCAGCGCGATCTTTCGACTGGAGTAGCATTATGATAATGCCAACCGAACCGCTTGAACAATTGCTGGAAGACCAGCTTGATGCCAATCTGGCCTCCGCCACCGGCCGGCTGGCCCACACGTTCCGGCAGCGCCACGCCCGCCGTCAATCACGCTGGCCACGGCGTTCGCTGCTCTGGATCGGTTCCGCCAGCATTGCCGCCGCGCTGGTTGTCACGGTATTTTTGAAACAACCGCTAACACCCGTTTCGACACCCACAGACATAGTAACCCAATTACCCCCAGCCACCGCCCCTTATGTGCTGGATGCCACGGTCTACCATCCCCCCACCACCCCGCCAGTCTATTTCGAAATGGCCGGCCAACCCTATCAGGCCGTGGCCGTGACGGGTTATCGCAAAGTTTTGATGGCCCGCCCCCAACAGGCGGATATGTATCAGGTCGAAATCCCACAAAATAATGTCATGCTGGTTAGATTGCCGGTAAACTGAACGTCTTATCGGCATAGTGACCCGGATCGTGAACTGTTTTTTTTCAGGAGTCCCAACAATGTTTCCTCGTCTTACGGCTGTGTTCTTGACCCTGTGTGTGGGTGGTTCCGTTTTCGCCCAACTCGCCCCGTCCACCCAGCCCGGCGGCGTTGGCTTGATGGATCTCAATTATGTCCGCAAGCTCAACGGCGAAGCCGTTGTGAAAACGGAAAAGGCCGCCTTTCTGGGCGTTGCCGTGGTCCCCATGAGTAGCGAACTGCGCAAGCAATTGCAACTCGCCGACGGCCCGGGTCTGGTGGTCCGCTTTGTCGAACCCGAATCCCCCGCCGCGCTGGCCGGGATTGCCCCAGACGATCTGCTGCAAAAAATCAATGACCAGATGATTTTCAATCACGCCCAACTGGCCGCCCTGACGCGCTGGTACAAAGCCGGGACCAAGATCAATGTCAGCCTGCTGCGCGCTGGCAAGCCCCTCATCGTCACCGCCACCCTGACCGAAAAAGAACAACCCGTGGCGGATGCTGACGCTACGCCCATGCCCAACCGCATCATCCTGACTGCCCCAAATGGCATGTCCCCCAATATGCGCGACATCATTGAACGCGAAATGCCGAATCTGCCCCCGGACCTGCAGCGCACCCTGCGCGGCCAGATGGAACAAAAATCCATCCCGGCCCCCGATGGTGCGGTCACCATTCCGTTGGATATCCCCGACCCCAATCCCGATACCCCCGAAAAAGTCGAGGCCCGCGCCCGGCAGCGTATGCAAGACCAGCAACAAATGATGCTCCAGAACATGCCGGGGGGCATTCGCATCCAAATGCAGCAAATGCAGGGCAATGGCGTCCCCCAGCAAATGAATATCAAGAGCACCAGCGTGGAATCCCGCAATGGTAAAACCGTCCGCACCCAAACCGACAACGAACACCGCATCCAGATCACCGAGGAAACCGGCAAAGACACCCAACTGAACATCCAGGACCGCGAAGGTAAAGTGCTCTTCGATGGCCCTGTTAGCACCGACGAACAGATCAAAGCCATCCCGGCCGAACTCAAGGAAAAATATGAGCAGTTTAAGGAAGGCAACAAAAACAATGTGATCAAAGTTGAAGGCGCCGTCCAAGGTGGCACCATAATTCTTTCCGGTGGTTCCGACATTCAGATCTCAACACCCACCACGCAGAAAGCCGAGTAACCCCTTCCATATCCCCAATCCATTTCCCACTTCCGGCCCAACCCCGGAAGTGTTTTTTTATACCCCCCCGGCGGAATTCGCTGGCATTACCCCGCCCCGGGACGCTAGGATAAGGCCATGACAGAACCTATTTCCACCCCCGCTGCCCGAGTCACCTACGCCGATCTACTGGGCATGTGCCAGCGCAGCGAAAAAATCGCCATGCTTACTGCCTACGACTATCCCATGGGCCGCATCCTCGCGCAGGCGGGCATCCCCCTGATCCTCGTGGGCGATTCCGCCGCGATGGTCGTCCTCGGCCACGACAGCACCACTGCCGTCACCCTTGAATACATGGTTACTATCACCGCCGCCGTCCGGCGCGGTGCTCCGCAAGCTTTCCTGATGGCCGATCTCCCCGCGGGCTCTTACCTCACTCCCGCGCAGGGCCTCATCAGTGCCCAGCGCATGGTGCAGGAAGCCCACGCCGATGCCGTTAAACTCGAAGTCGAACCCAGTGACCTCCCCACCGTCGCCGCGCTCAGCGCCGCGGGCATCAACGTCTGCGCCCATCTGGGTCTACTACCCCAAAAAGTCGCGCCCGGCGGCAGTTACAAAGCCCAAGGCCGCTCCGCCTCCGCGAAAGCGGAAATCGTCGAACGCGCCCGCGCCATGCGCGCCGCCGGCGCCCAAATGATTCTGCTCGAAGCCGTACCCGATGCCGTCAGCCAAGCCGTAATTGCCGCCGTAGACTGTCCCGTCCTCGGCTGTGGCGCCGGGCCCAGTTGCCACGGCCATGTTGTGGTCACCCTCGACATGCTGGGCTATGCCGACCGCCTGCCCCGTTTTGTCGAACCCTACGGCGCCATCCCCACCGCCATCCTCTCAGCCGTGTCGGCCTATAAAACCGCCATCGCCACCGGCGCCTACCCCGCCGAGCGCCATACTTATCGTATGCTGGAAGAATAAACCTTCCCCCGCCGGCAACGTATAATCCAAAGTTGAACGATTGGTATTCTTTACAGAGGAAACGCGTATGACCATGAAACACGTTCTGGCGCTCAGTTGTCTGTTGGCTATCGGCAGCATCGCCACCCTTCCGTCCCCGCTTCGCGCTACCCCACCCGCACCCGCAGTGGCCTCGGTGGTGGAGTTATCCAAAGTCTTCCGCAGCGTCCACGCCACGATGAAAGAATCGGTGGTCAACATCCGCACCTCGCGTACCATCGCCGCAGCCCCGGCCCGGGGCAAACTCGCCCCCCGTAACCAGATCCCCGAAGAACTCCGCCGCATGCTCCCCGTGGACCCCTTCGGCGACGCCGAACCCGACGCCACCCCCGGCGGTAAAGCCGAAGGCACCGGCTCCGGTGTACTCGTCTCCGCCGATGGTTACATCCTCACCAATAATCACGTCATTGACGATGCCACTGACATCGTCGTCCGCTTGAATGACAATCGGGAATTGACCGCCAAGGTAGTCGGTCGCGATCCCAAAACCGATCTGGCCGTGATCAAAATCGAAGGCAAAGATTTCCGCGCCGCCAAACTCGGCGATTCCGACAAAATGGATGTCGGCGATTGGGTGCTGGCCTTCGGTTCCCCCTTTGGCTTTGAACAAACCATGACCCAGGGCATCATCTCCGCCAAAGGCCGGCAGGTGAACATCATCGCCAGCAACAACCCCGCACTCGCGGGCCTGACGTACGAAAACTTCATCCAAACCGACGCTGCCATCAACCCCGGAAACTCCGGTGGTCCGCTGGTGAACCTGCAAGGCGAAGTCGTCGGCATGAACACCGCCATCGCCAGCCGTTCGGGCGCCTATAACGGGATCGGCTTCTCCATTCCCTCCAACGATGCCCGTTTCATCATGGATTCGCTGATCAAGAACGGCAAGGTCATCCGCGGTTATCTCGGCATCAACATTGCGGATATCCGCGACAATCAAATTCGCAAAGTCGCCGAATCTTTCGGCTATACCGGTGGGCAGGGAATTCTCGTTCAGGGACTCGCCGAAACCTCCCCCGGCGCCAAAGCCGGCCTGCAACGCGGCGACATCATCATCAGCCTCAACGGCAAGACGCTCGAATCCGTCACCCAGTTCCGCGGCAACATTGCCCGCACCGCCCCCAAGGATACCATCACGCTGGGCCTCTTCCGCAATGGTAAAACTTTGGAATTAAAAGTCGCCGTGGGCACCCAACCCGACTCCTCACTGGCCACCAATACCACACCCGCCACCGAATCCAAAGACGCCAGCGTCTCCGCCAGCAGCATCGGCATCACCGTCACCGAAGTCACCCCCACCCTGGCGCGGCGTATGGGTATCAACTCCACCGCCGGCGTGGTCATCACGCAGGTAGACCCCGACGGCCTCGCCGCCGAGTTGGGTCTCACTCCCGGTGATGTCATCCTGAACATCCACGGCAAAGACATTCAGAGTCTCGAGGACTTCAACTCCGCATTGAGCAAACGCACTCTCGCCGAAGGCGTGCGTCTCTCCATCCGCAGTGCCAATGGCAATGAACGCTTTGTGTTTGTCCAAAAGAAATAAACCGGTAGCGCTTATCACTACCCAATAAAACCAGCGGCCAGGCTCCAACTCGGAACCTGGCCGTTTTGGTTGGTTGGACCACCTGTGTTATGTGCAAAAAAAAAGTGGAGCCCGTAGGGGGGGCTACGAGCTCCTGGAGGTCTTCGGAAGGCCTTGATGGAGCTTCCGAAGATGGAGAAAGACATAATTTATCTGACTAGATTATCGGATAATCCCGAGCCTAAGTCAAATTATTCTCTCGTGAGTTATTTCTTAACCTCATACTCCGCGTCAATCACATCGTCGCCGCCGGCCTTCTGCTGTCCGGCCTGGGTTCCGCTGGCCTGCGCCTCGGGACCCGCACCGGCAGCTGCGGCTGCAGCCGCACCGGCGGCGCTCATCGCTTCGCCGATCTTCATCCGGGCCTTCTGCAGGTTATCCAGCGCCCGTTGGATGGCCGTCTTGTCGTCGGTCTTGACCGCTTCCTTGAGCTGACTGACCGCTGATTCAACATCGCCACGTTCGCTGGCGCCGACCTTGTCGCCGAACTCGCCCAGTTCCTTCTCCGCCTGATAAATCAGCGTGTCGGACTGGTTCTTAAGCTCGACCACCTCGCGCCGCTTCTTGTCTTCATCAGCGTGGGTTTCGGCTTCCTTCTTCATCCGTTCGACTTCTTCCTTGGACAGCCCGCTGTGGCCGCGGATTTCCACTTTGTTTTCCTTGCCGGTAGTCTTATCCTTGGCCTTGACCGACAGAATCCCGTTGACATCAATATCAAAGGTCACTTCGATCTGCGGCCGACCGCGCGGGGCGGGTGGGATGCCCTGCAACTGGAAGTTGCCCAGCGTGCGGTTATCTTTCGCAAATTCGCGTTCACCCTGCAACACGTGGATTTCCACGCTGGTCTGATTGTCCGCCGCCGTCGAGAACGTTTCCGACTTGGAGGTCGGGATGGTTGTGTTGCGCGGAATCATGACCGTCATCACACCGCCGAACGTCTCCACGCCCAAACTCAACGGCGTCACGTCCAGCACCAGAATATCTTTGACATCGCCGGTGGCAATGCCGCCCTGCAACGCCGCGCCCAGGGCCACGGCTTCGTCGGGGTTCACGGTCTTGTTGCCTTCTTTGCCGAAGATTTCCTTCACCAAAGCCTGCACCCGCGGGATCCGCGTCGAACCACCCACCAGCAATACTTCGTCAATTTCCTTGGCGCTCAACTTCGCATCCTGCAGGGCCTTGAGCACCGGCTGCCGGCAGCGTTCCGTCAGATGCTCGGTCAATGCCTCGAACTTGCTGCGGCTTAGAGCCGTCTGCAAATGCTTGGGCCCGCTGGCATCCGCGGTGATAAAGGGCAGATTGATCGTGGTTTCGAGATTGTTGGACAATTCGATCTTGGCCTTTTCTGCCGCTTCTTTCAGGCGTTGCAGCGCCATGGGGTCTTTGCGCAGGTCAATGCCCTGCTGCTTGCGATATTCTTCCGCAATGAAATCCACCAGCGCCTGATCGTAATCGTCGCCGCCCAGATGCGTGTCGCCGTTGATGCTCAGGACTTCGAATACGCCATCGGCCATATCCAACACACTGACATCGAACGTACCGCCACCCAGATCGAAGACCAGCACCTTGCCGCCCTTCTTCTTGTCCATACCATACGACAGCGCCGCGGCCGTCGGTTCGGGCAGCACGCGCAGCACATTCAAGCCCGCGATTTCACCCGCCTGCTTGGTCGCCACGCGCTGGCTGTCATTAAAATACGCCGGCACGGTGATGATCGCATCGGTGACTTTCTCACCGAGGTAATCTTCCGCCGTCTTCTTCAAATCCTGCAGAATCATCGCCGAAATTTCCGGCGGGGTGTACGACTTGCCGCGTACTTCCACCTTGACCAGTTCGTCCTGGGCGCCGACCACCGTATAGGGGACCAGCTTTTCCTCGCTACTCACTTCACTGTGCCGCCGACCCACGAACCGCTTGATCGAGAATACCGTATTTTGGGGATTGGTCACCTGCTGGTGCCGGGCGGGCTGGCCCACCAGACGCTCGCCCTTATCGGTGAACGCCACCACGGACGGCGTCAGCCGCGAACCCTGAGAGTTCACCAGAACCTTGGGCTGCGAGCCTTCCATGACCGCTACCACCGAGTTCGTCGTACCCAAATCAATACCAATAACCTTTGCCATGATCATCTCCTAAAAACCGGGCCATCACATTTGGATAGGCCCTGTGACACCAGTGATATAGCAAGCTGCGTACCGGATATATGTTCGCGCATAAAAAACCGCAAGTGCTTGTTATTAAAGCACTTGCGGTATTCACAAATTTCCAGATATAAATTTTCGCGGGTGCCGATTTCGACCCCGCCTGCCGTACTGGCAGGACCACAACCGACATTAACGGTTGCTAAAGGTATACGCCCCGGCCTTGTCCAAACTGGCCTCAAACACCTTCCCACCCGCTTCCACTTTCAGCTTGCCGGTCTTCCAGCCCAACGTCACCGGCGCCTTGGTCGCGCCATCCTGCCACAAGGCATAATGTTGCTTCCAATCGTGCACCTTGCCGTTCCGCGTCACCTCCGGCAAGCCGCCCTGGGCCTTGATCGCCACGGTTTCGCCCAACGCCCCGGCGTAACTGACACTGCCACTGCCCGCCAAGCTGGCATCCAACTTGGACTTCGCCGTCACCGCCGCACAGAACGCCGCGAAATCGCCATGCGTCTCCTGCTCACCCAGTTCCAGCACCATCCCGGCATAGTTCCCGCCCTTGCCCGCCACCACGGCAATCTGTTCGCCAGCCTCGGTGGTAGCTTTGCTCCCGGTCACCACGCCCTTCTTGTCTTTGGTCTCCTGTGTGCTCATGGCTTGGGTAACAGCCTCATCCACACCTTTCCACTCACTGTTGATCGGCTGCAACGCCAGCCAGGTCTTTTCAAACTTGATAAAGGTGATGGCCCCGGCCTGTTTGATCTCCGCCGACTTGGGCAGGAATATATTAAACTTCGCCGCGCCCTTGGGGTTCAGAATAATCGCCATATTCTTGTACTGGGCGATACTCTCTCCGCCGTCGGTACCGGTCGAGAGCGACTTGGGGGCTGCTCCCGGCGCACTGGAAATATACAGATCATCCGTGCCGCGTTTGCAGTTGGCCGTCATCAGTTTGAAGCCGTTCATATCGTCCGACGAACCATTGGCCAGGCTGCCCAACTGATAGGTATTGGCAATGTATTGCGTCTCGAAACTCTCCGGCCCCGCTTCGGGCGTCATCCGCAGAATGTCATACACCGGCTTGCTCGCCAGGATTTCCACCGGCTTGGTAAACTGCTTCCGCGCCAGCGCCAGCACCGCCGGGGGCGGCCGATATGCGCTAGTCATCTGATGCACATCATCCCGGTCCCCTTTGGCCATGTCTTCCACATAATCGCCGAAGTAATACGCATAGCCCACCGCCGCGTTGCAGCCAAAGGGCAGTTTCCCGCCGTAATCACGTTTCGAGGGCCCGCCAAAATCACCATGCCAGTATTTCACCGCCGCCGACGTGGCCAGCAGGTCCAGACACGCCTTACCCAGCCCCTTTACTTCCGGGTCCTGCGCAAAGTCATACAAACCGATATACCCCGTAAACGTGTGCGACAGATAATTATTGGAATCCCATTCCCCATTGCCCACGTTGTAGAACGTCGTCACCCAGGTGCGGATCTTTTCCTTGTAGATTTTCCGCACCTCTTCATTGCCGCTGGCTTCCGCGAACAGATACACCGACACATCGCGCATCGCGCGCAGATTGTCGGTATTGCGCGTATCCACCGCGGCCCCCACCGCACTGGGCATCCAACCCACCCCGCGGGTTTTGGGCGTGACTTCCTGCCCGGGGATTTGCCGTTTCAGCGGATCGCTGGCGGTGAATATCTTCGCCCCCTCCAGCATTTTCTGGCGATACTCCGGCGTGAGATATTCGCCGAAGAAAAAATACTTCCGCACCTGCCCCTTGAGCGTGAAGCACGGGAAGAAATCCACCATCTTGGTATAACTGTTGTACCCCTCGGTATCATCCATTTGCAACACCCGCAGCGCCCGTTCGCGGTTCCCCGCCAGAAAATCCGTCATGGCCACCGGGTAGGTGTTTTTCTCGTTCTCGAAATACAGGTTCCCATACGCCCCCTTCGACCCCGCCCCGATCTGGGCGATAATCTTCTGGTTGCGTTCAATCAATTCCTCTTCATACGCTGGCGTGGTGGGATTCAGCCACTTCGCCGCCACCGGCATCGGCGTCATCAGAATGCGCCCCTTCTCATCCTTATACACCCGCTCCGCCGCCACCAGCGTCCCCGCCAGCACCGCCGCCAACACCACCATCGCCATCCCTGATT
>JBIJDM010000234.1:0-4009 GCA_044344145.1 Phycisphaerae bacterium | reverse complement strand
AAAAAGATCGGCCCTGCACCTGTCTAACGCAGCATCCTAAGGGATATTACATCCGCAAACAAGCCAAACCGATATGCCCCACCCCAGCGCCCCAACCTCATGCCGCCGTCGGTTCCTGATACAAAAACCGCTGGAAACCCGCGAACAACGCCGCAATCTCCTCTGCCGGCCCCAGATCGGCCACCGCGTCCGGAATCGAATCGTGATACTTCAGCCGCAGCAAGGGCGACAGTTTCCCCTGATCCAGTTCCGCCACCCCTTCCCGGACATAATGGTGCAGCACAAAATCCAAAAACGCCTGCTGACGGTTGCTGAATTTCTGCACAATGCGCCCCCGCGCCTGCGTCGCCCGTGCATCTCGCGTCACCGTCGGCAGTGCATACGCCACATGCGCTAGCACATCAAACAGATCGCTCTGCTCCGCCTCGATCAGCTTCTGCATCTCCGCCAACTGCTCGGCGCCAAAACCCGCCTCCGCCAGCCCTTCCAACAGCCGCCGCCGCGTATCGGGCGCACTCCACAATGTCCGCAATTCCGTCTCATCCTGAAAAAACTCCGGCAGCTTGCCGAACAACAACTCCATAAATTGCGTCGCCGACATGGGCGTGCCGTCCGGATGCCAAAAACTCGTACACATCATGTGCTGGATCATGCGTTCCTTGCCATCGGCCAGTTTCACCCGCACCCGCTTGCGGCATACACACGGCCGCTTCCCGCACTTGGGGCACGGACACACGCAAGGCCGCTTCCCGCACTCCGGACAAGGTTCCGTCGGCGGTACCACACACACACACACGGGCTAACCCCGCATACCGTACACAGCACCTCCGGCTCCGGCGCCACCGGTTCGCCGTCCCATTCCTCATCGTTGAAATGGTGATGCGCCTTCACAAAGTCATAGATCGTGAAGTAATCCTTCCCATCATACAGCCGCGTGCCGCGCCCGATGATCTGCTTGAACTCGATCATCGAATTGATCGGCCGCATCAGCACAATATTGCGGATATTCCGCGCATCCACCCCCGTCGAAAGTTTCTGCGACGTGGTCAGGATCGTGGGCATGGCCTTTTCATTGTCCTGAAAATCACGCAAATACTGCTCCCCCAGTTCCCCATCATCCGCCGTCACGCGCTGGCAATAATTGGGGTCCGCACTCCGCTTGCATTGATTGATCAAATCTCGCACCGCCAGTGCATGCGCCTGCGTGGCACAGAACACCAGCGTCTTTTCGCTTTGGTTGATCTGCCCCATAAAGATTTCGACCCGCTTTTTCTCCCGTTCCTTGATCTCGATTATTCGGTTGAAGTCCGCCTCTTCGTACCGCTTGCCCGCCTCGATCTCCCCTTCCACCAGCGTATCATCCGCCGTGTAGACATACTCATCCAGCGTGGTCTGAATCTGCTTGACCCGAAACGGCGTCAGAAAGCCGTCGTTGATCCCGTCCTTCAGCGAATACACATACACCGGCTCGCCGAAATAGTTGTAGGTATCCACATTGTCCGTGCGTTTGGGCGTCGCCGTCAGTCCCAGTTGCACCGCCGGGGCAAAGTATTCCAGAATATCCCGCCAGGTGCTCTCATCGTTGGCGCCCCCGCGATGACACTCATCAATCACAATGAAATCAAAGAAGTCCGGCGGATACTCCCCAAAGTACGGCGACGGCTTGCCCTCCTTGGGCGGGCCACTCATAAAGGTCTGGAAAATCGTGAAAAACAAACTGCCATTCTTGGGCACCTTGCCCTTTTTCCTGATATCCCCCGGCTCGATCCGCACCAGCGCATCTTCGGGAAACGCCGAAAACGCGTTATAGGCCTGATTCGCCAGGATATTCCGGTCCGCCAGAAACAATATCCGCGGCCGCCGCGCCCCATACGCGCTGCCCGCCCCCACCGCCGATAGATTCCACCGGCTGTGAAACAGCTTCCACGCAATCTGAAACGCGATGAACGTCTTGCCCGTACCCGTGGCCAACGTCAATAATATTCGCTTTCGCGACTCCGCCACCGCCCCCAACACCCGCTCCACCGCGACATCCTGATAATACCGGCTGGGATGCGAACCCCCCTTATCCTCAAACGGCACCGCCGCAAACGCATCGCGCCACGCATTCGCCTCCGCAAAGGTCCGCGCCCACAGTTCCTCCGGCGTGGGGTAACTGGCGGTCTCCCCTTCCTTGCCCGTCTGCATATCGATGCCATACAGCCCCTGCCCATTGCTGGCATAGGCAAACCGCACCGCCAGCTTACTGGCGTAATCCTTGGCCTGCCCCACCCCTTGCGTTAGCGGTTGGTCCCACGCCTTGGCTTCGATCACCGCCAGCTTGGTATTGCGATACATCAGCACATAATCCGCCGTCAGCCCCCGGCCCCGCCGCACCTGCCCATCCTGCCGCCCTTCAATCCGCCCCGGCGCGATGGCATATTCGCGCAGCACCCGGCTGCCGTCCACCACGCCCCAACCCGCCGCCCTCAGGGCGGGGTCGATCAATTCGGCTCTGGTCTCGGCTTCGTTCATGCGTTTGTGTCTCACGTATTAGACGCTAATCAGTTTGTGTCTCACTTTTTGCCATTTTTGAGACACAAACTGTTTTATGGCTCACGGCGATACTTAAAACACCTCTTTGCCTTCCGCCAAGTTCAACAATTCCCGAAACACGTAAATCCCCGGCCGCTGCCCCTTGCCTTCTTGCACAGTAATCAATAACTCTTTGTCGCGTAAGAGCTTAAGAATACGGCTGGCGGTGGGTTTGGGTATTTTCGAGTGTAGTGTAAAGCTGGTGGAGGTAAAAGCTGGAATCTGGAATATGGAATCCACGGCCCGAATCGAGTGTTCCGAGTGCGCCAAATCAACCACCTGCTCTTTAACTCGTTTATACAAGGCCAGAATATCCTTGGCCTTCCGTTCGTTCTCGGCCGCTTGCGTGTGGATACCGCGCAGGAAAAACTCACACCAGCCCGTCCAATCACCATCACGGGAAACGGCCAGCAAGCGTGCCACATATTCCTCACGATTGGCTTCCAAATAGCCACTCATATAAAAAACCGGACTGGCCAACAACTTGCGTTGAAAGAGAAAAAGTGGGATCAGCATGCGGCCCAAACGGCCATTGCCATCCTTGAACGGATGCAAAGCCTCAAATTCCACATGCAGCACGGCCAGTTGGACCAGCGCATCGGGCTCGGTGGTACTGCCGAGATAACGTTCCCAATGATCCATCCCCTGCTGCAGGTGTTCCGGGGCCACGGGAACAAAACTGGCGTCTTCAATCTTGCACCCCTTGGGACCAATCCAATTTTGCTCGTTCCGGTACTCGCCCGGAGCCTTGTCGCGCCCCCGCACGCCTTGCATCAGCAGGCTATGCGCCGCCCGTAATATCTGCTGGGAAAACGGCCGCCGTTCCATTTCCGCACTGCATGATTGTGTGGCTTTGCGATAGTTCACGATTTCTTCCACATCGTCGCGCTTGGGCTGGGTGAGTGCGGCGGATTCCGCACCGGCTTCTATTTCCAATACTTCCCCCATCGTGACTTGGGTGCCTTCGATCTTGGACGATAGCACCGCTTCCTGCGTGGTCAGTGGCGAAAGGAGAATATGCGCATTGGGAATCGCACTCAACAAGCCATCGTAGCGTCCCAAACTGGCATTGGCCGGTCCTATCAGGGGTGCCAAACGCGCCAAATCAAGGTCCCTGGGCGGGAATTTATTCAAGTGATAATAAACGGGCAATTTAGCCATGTGGCCTCCTGCAATAATGTACCACAGATCACATTATAATGGCATCTCTGGACACTGGCCGACCCTTTAGCACGGTTTTTCCTAATGTGGTGACGTAGTGCTAGCCTTCGGTGGCAGTATGTCGGAATTTCCGAATAACTGCCGCTTCCTAAAGTTTTCCGCTAAACGCCTGCTGCAACAGCGACTTCTGCAACGCCTCCAATGCGGCTAGCTTCTGTTCGTAGAGACTTGCGAGGTGTTGGGTTTCTTTGTGCATTGCGTCAGTTGTTGAAAC
>JBIJDM010000014.1:0-24556 GCA_044344145.1 Phycisphaerae bacterium | reverse complement strand
CCACGCTGCTGCTGATCCTGATCGTCGTGGTGCTGAATCTGGCGGCCATGTGGCTCCGCGCCCGGCTGCGGAAGAATTACCGCGAGGGGCAGTTCTAAGGGGACGGGGGAAGGGTTTGCAGGGGTGGGCGGGGCAGGGGTATACTTATCCGTCGTGATGCTGGCGCGTGCGTAATGCCGGTGGGGTTCGCAAAATTCTTAGGAGCAACCAGGATGAGATACATCAAGCAGGCCGTGATGGTGGTGTTAATGTTAGGCGTGGCGGCGTGCAAGGCACCGGTGGCGGCGCCGTCGAAAGTGGCAGAGCCGTTGAAGGTGCCGGAATCGTCGAAGGTGCCAGTGGCGACGACGGCCAGCGCGCCAACCGATACCGCCGTATTCGCCGTGGATCTGTACCAGCAACTCGCTGTCAACACGCAGGGAAACCTGTTTTTCTCTCCCACCAGCATCAATATGGCGCTGGCCATGACCTATGCCGGGACCAAGGGCAATACCGCCCAGCAGATGGCCAATACCCTCCACTACCGTGGAACGACTGAACAAGTCCACTCCGCCTTCGGCAATCTTCTGAAAATACTCAACGACCCACCCGAGGCGTTCAACTTCGTAGACCAAAACGGTAATGCCGTCAAAGATTTAGATGCGACTGGCCAACCCATCAAGCGACCAGCCTATGAGTTGGTCATAGCCAACGCCCTGTGGGGTCAAAAGGGCTACCCATTTCAGCCCGCATTCACGGAACTTGTCCAGAAGACCTATGGCGCCGGACTTAATTCGGTGGATTATCGCCAGCCGGAAATCGCCAGTCTTGCCATCAATGATTGGGTGGGTAAACAAACCGAAGACAAAATCAAAGATGTGATCGCACCAGGCGTGCTGACGCCAGCGACTCGGCTCGTACTCACCAACGCCATCTACTTTAAGAGCCGCTGGGAAGAGGAGTTCTCAAGTAGTGCCACCAAGGACGGCCCGTTCAGACTCTCTGCGGACAAATCAGTGCCCGTACCACTGATGTACATGCAGCATGGGTTTGCGTACATGGAGGACACCGACCTGCAAATGCTCGAAATGCCATACAAACATCGGGATTTGTCCATGGTTGTCCTGTTGCCAAAGAAAGTGGATGGCTTGGCGAAGCTGGAGCAGAATCTGACCGCCGCCAATCTTCGCGCGCGGTTCAAGGAAACCAAACGGGCAGTCGTGGACGTCACGCTTCCGAAGTTTACCATCAATACGCAGGTGCGCTTGTCTGACACGCTCAAAACCATGGGTATGACGGATGCCTTCGATGCGACCAAGGCTGATTTCTCGGCCATGACCAGTGCCCACCGGCTCTTCCTCTCTGCGGTCGTCCATCAGGCTTTCGTGGCCGTTGACGAAAAGGGGACGGAGGCGACAGCCGCTACGGCAATTTATTTCTTGGGGTTAGTAGATTATGGCCAGATAAAGCCCAAAACCTTCACAGCTGATCACCCCTTTGTCTTCCTCATCCGCCACAACGCCACCGGCGAAATACTGTTCCTGGGCCGGGTGACCAACCCGAAGGTTGAGTGAGTCGAATTTCGCCCTGGCGCGCCCGGCTGCGGAAGAATTACCGCGAGGGGCAGTTCTAGGAAAATTACGATTTGCGAATCAGGCGGCAATCAGGCAGAAATTTGGCTCATCCGGCATTTCCGGGGAGCTTTGGGTATTCTGCCCCAACGGGGCAATATTTGAATAGCCCAGGGCAACGCCCTGGGTAACTGTGTTCTGGCCCGCGCAGTGCTCTGAAGGAGCACCATTTATCACGGCAAATCGTGCTGCTTCAGAGCACCCAAGGCAGGTCGCACCCAAACCCAGGGCGTTGCCCTGGGCTTGATAAATGCCGCCCCGTTGGGGCGAAGACCATGCCAGTTCCCCGGAAATACCGGATGAACCAGAAATTTGGGGGGGAGTAATGCGCACTAAAACAGTCTAGTATGCAGATTGCGAGTGCTTGCCTATGATTGCAGCAAGGTCGCCTAAGGTGCAGGCGCGGCTGATGGCACATAAGCAATGGAGTTTCTATGGCAGCGACGAAACATGTGATTGTGATCGGGGCCGGGCCGGGCGGATTATCCAGTGCGATGTTGTTGGCCAAAGCCGGGCTCAAGGTGACGGTGTTGGAGCGCTTGGACCGGGTGGGCGGGCGCAGCAGCATGTTGGCGGGGAATGGCTTCAAGTTTGATCTCGGGCCGACGTTCTTTTTATATCCCCAGGTATTGGAATCCATTTTTCAGGCCTGTGGTTATAACCTGCGGCAGGAAGTGCCGATGGTGCGGCTGAACCCGCAATATCGGGTGATGTTTGAGGAGGGCGGGCAGATTGATGCCACCGCCGACTTGCGCGCGATGAAGCAGCAGGTGGCGAAATTATGTCCCGCCGATGCCGAGAATATCGGCGCGTTCATGGCCGACAACCGCGAAAAGCTCAAGGCGTTTGCCCCGTGTTTGCAGCATCCGTTTATGAAGTGGAGCGATCTGCTCAACCGGCACATGCTGAAGCTGCTGCCCATGCTCAAGCCCTTCCAGAATATTGACAAACACCTCCAGCAATATTTTTCCGATCCGCGCGTGCGGCTGGCGTTCTGTTTCCAGAGCAAATATCTGGGCATGTCGCCGTTCAAGTGCCCGAGCATGTTTTCGATCCTGTCGTTTCTGGAATATGAATACGGCGTGTTTCATCCCCTCGGTGGGTGTACGGCGCTGAATACCGAGATGGCGCGGCTGGTGAAGGAATTGGGCGGGGAAATCCGGCTGGCCGAACCGGTGGAAAAGATCATCTTCGAAGGCCGACGGGCGGTGGGCGTGGTGACACGGCAGGGGGAACTGCGGGCGGATGCGGTGGTGGTCAATGCCGACTTTGCCCACGCCATGAGCAAGCTGGTGCCCAATAACCTGCGCCGCAAATGGACCGATGCGAAGCTGGAAAAGAAAAAATATAGTTGCTCGACGTTTATGCTGTATCTGGGGATTGATGGGCTGGAAGAGGATTTGCCGCACCATACCATCTGCCTGAGCAAAGATTACCGGCAGAATCTGCGCGACATCGAGGACGACCATGTGCTGTCGGACAACCCCTCGTTTTATGTGCAGAACGCCTGCGTGAGTGATCCCCGGCTGGCCCCGCGCGGGTGCAGTACGCTGTATTATCTGACGCCGGTATCGCACAAGCACGAGAATATTGACTGGACCCAGATGCGGGCGGAATATCGCACGATCGCGCTGCAGAAGATGGCCGGGACACTGGGTATCAAGGACCTGGAAAAGCGGATTCAATTCGAAACCGTGGTTACGCCGTTGGATTGGGAACATGGGTATTCGGTGTTCCGCGGGGCCACATTCAATCTGGCCCATACGCTGACGCAGATGCTGAACTTCCGTCCGCACAATCGTTTCGAGGATTTGGACGGGATGTATCTGGTGGGGGGCGGGACGCATCCGGGCTCGGGTCTGCCGGTGATTTATGAGGGCGCGCGGATTTCGGCGCGGTTGCTGCTTCAGGATTTGGGGCTGGACGCGGGCTTTATTGATGGTGCGGCGCCCAAACTCGCAGCGCTGGAAACCCCGGCGGTGGCCACGGTCTAAGTCCATTCTTGGCGGGGCCGGGAGGCTCACGTGTCAGGCATGATCCCTTTAACCTCAACCGAGCGCGCCTGGATGGCGTCGGACGTACGCACTCGTCTGGACTGCGTGGCCCGCTGGCGTGATTTATGTGCGACCCAGGCGGGGGCGCTGGCGGATGCACTGGCGGGGTTGCCGAACCGGACCCGGCGTGAATCGCTGGCGGCGGAGGTGATGCCGCTGTTGGAGGCCATGGCGTGGCACCAGCGCCATGCCGTGCGGGTGCTCAAGAGTCGGCGTCTGGCGCAGAGTTTGATGGGCCGGCTGCTGCGGCCCGCGTGGGTGGATGCCGTGCCGTTGGGGCGGATTCTGGTGATCGGACCGGGGAATTATCCTTTGTTTATCGCAGGTAGTCAGGCGCTGCAGGCGCTGGTGGCGGGCAATGTGGTAATCGTCAAGCCGGGGCTGGGGGGCACGGCGGCGCTGGAGTTGTTGCGTGAGTTATGGATTCGCGCGGGTGGACCGGAAGAAGTCTTTACCGTATTGCCGGAAGACCCTGCGGTGGTGCCGGCGGTGTTGGCGCGGGGCGTGGCGAAGGTGTTATTGACCGGATCGGCGCGGGCCGGACGGGCGGTGCTGGCGTTGCTGGCGCCGTATGGCGTGCCCAGTGTGATGGAATTATCGGGCGCCGATGCGGTGGTGGTGCTGCCGGAGGCGGATATGACGCTAACGGCGCGGTGTATCGCGCTGGCGCTGACCTTTAATGGCGGGGCGACGTGTATCGCACCGCGCCGGATATTGGGCACCGCGGCGACGCTGGCGCGGCTGGAGGCGGCGCTGGTGCCGCTATTGCATACGGCCGGGGTGTGCGCGTGTCCGCCGGGGATTACGGCCGCAGTGGGCGCGGCGCTGCAGGAGAGTTTGCAGCATGGCGCCCGGCAGGTGTGTGGCGGGATCGCGGCGGGGGGGATTGCCCCGCTGGTGGTGGCGGATGTGCCGGTCACAGCGTCATTGGCCACCGCGGAGTATTTCGCCCCGGTGACAGCGCTGATTCCCGTGGCGGATCTGACGGCAGCAGTGGCGCTGGTCAATGACCATGCGTGTGGGCTGGGGGCGGGAGTGTTCGGGCCTCTGGCTGCGGCGCAGCGTGTGGCCCGGCAACTGGATGTGGGCATTGTGCAGATCAATGATCTCATCGCCCCCACGGCGGACCCGGCGCTGCCGTTTGGCGGGGTGCGGGCGAGTGGGTTTGGCCGGACGCGTGGAGCGGAAGGCTTGCTGGAATTAACCTCCCGCCGGGTGCGGGTGGCGGTGCGGGGGGGACGTTGGCATTTACGGCCTCCGACGCCGGGGGATGAGGTATTACTAACCGCTGCCCTTCAAGCCCGGCACTGCCTATCATTGGGTACGCGGCTACGGGCTGCGGGGCGCTGTGTGCGGCAGGCGCTGGGCACCAAACAGACATAGGAGCTGGCGATGGGACAGTATCAGATCGGCGTGATTGGTGGCGGACTGGGCGGCCTGGCGGCGGCGTGTGTGCTGGCCGGGCGCGGGTACAAGGTGGTGCTGCTGGAGCGTAATAGCTGGGTGGGGGGCAAGAATGTCCTGCTGGAAACCGACGGGTTTCGTTTTGACATGGGCCCGACGATTCTGCTGATGCCGTCGGTGCTCAAACGCATCTGGAAAGATGCGGGCCGCAAGCTGGGGGATTATCTGGACCTGATCGAGCTGGACCCGCAGTGGCGCTGTTTTTATGAAGACGGCCGGCAGCTTAATTTGTGGCGCAATCCCGGCTCCATGAGCGAAGAGCTGACGCGCTTTGCGCCGCAGACGGCGGCGGAGTACCGCAGTTTTCTGGCCTTGTCGGGACGGCTGAACGAGATTTCAGAAAAATATTTCTTCTATCGCAGTGTGGGCAATGTCCGCGACACGTTTTCGATGTCGGGCGTGTTCAACCGCCAGGTGCTGAGTGATCTGCTGGATATGCGCATGGGTCGGACCATGGCCGGGACGGTGCGGAAGTTTGTCTCGGACGGGCGCGTGGCCCAGATGCTGGATCATTTCACGCAGTATGTGGGCTCGAACCCGGAAAAGGCGCCGGCGATTCTGTGCGCCATCGCGCAGATGCAGACCGGCGAGGGCGTGTGGTACCCGCGCGGCGGGACGGCGGCGCTGCCCGCGGCGCTGTCGCGGCTGGCCATTGATCTGGGCGTGGATATCCGCACGCGCTGCTTCGTGCGCCGTATCGATACCGAAGCGGGGCGCGTCACCGGCGTGGTGGTGGATGATGGGGAACTGATTCCGCTCAACGCCGTGGTCAGCAACAGCGACGTGGTGCGCACGCATCAGGAATTGCTGCCGCGCACGGTTAGCGAACCGTTTATGAACCGGCGCAAATATGAGCCGGCCTGTTCGGGCGTGGTGTTGTATCTGGGGCTGAATAAACGCTATGAGCATCTGGCGCATCACGATTTTGTCTTCTCACGCGATCCGCACGAGGAGTTCGACAGCATCTACCGCAAGGGCGAACCGGCGCCCGATCCCACGGCGTATCTGTGCGCCCCGGCCAGTACCGAAGCCAATGTCGCCCCGCCCGGCGGCGAGGCGCTGTATGTGCTGGTGCATACGCCGTATCTGCGTGACCATCACGATTGGAAAGTGATGTTCCCCGCGTATCGCAAGGTGATTATCGAGAAATTGAAACGTTGCGGGCAGATGCCGGATTTGGAAGAACGCATCGTGGTTGAACGGCATTTGACGCCGCAGGATATCAACGACCGTTACCACGTTTTACGCGGGGCGATTTATGGGCTGGCCAGTCACGGACGGTTCAACGGCGCCTTCAAGCCCAGCAACCGCAGCCCGGATGTGGCGGGGCTCTATCTCTGCGGCGGTTCCGCCCACCCCGGCCCGGGCATGCCGATGGTCATGATGTCCGGCTGGATCGCGGCGGATACGCTGGATCAGGATCGTTATGTGCAACCCGCCAAAGGCGCTGCGGCGCTGGTGGGGGGATGAAACGTTTTGCGTTGGGTTCCGGTGGTTTGCGCTGCGCTTCAACCACCGGTTACCTGCTGTTATGCCTTCGGCATGAAGAGCAAATGGCATCATGGTTGTCTATTGTGCATCAAATAGAGTCTAACATTGCTGGGAATAGCCGAATACCGGGCTATTGGGTAGCTGGTGGTTGGGGGATGAGGTGGTTTTTAGGGGGTAGGGCATGATGGTCAGGCCAGATCTTTGCGCATCTTCACACACTTCATCATACCA
This sequence comes from Phycisphaerae bacterium, assembly GCA_044344145.1. Taxonomy (GTDB): domain Bacteria; phylum Planctomycetota; class Phycisphaerae; order WQYP01; family WQYP01; genus JBAXGE01. Next base: position 17,706 of record JBIJDM010000014.1, on the reverse strand, counting down.
CCGTTTCGGAGCCGGTGAAATCCCTGCCCCAAGTTGCGATAGCCGTGCGTAGCGTAAAATGGCGCAGCGGTCAAAGAGGAATCCATTTGGAGGTAGGGTACAGACTGTTCCTGGGCAATTCGCTCTAGTTCGCGCAGCAGTGCTTTGCCCACTCCCTGCCGTTTGAAATCCGGATTCACATATACGGCCACTAACAGGCAACTGGCAGGAGCGATCTCCCCAAAACCTGCAATCACGCCGTCAACATCGGCCACCAGCACAATCTCACCAAGTTCAATCTTCCGGTCGAAAATGGCGCCCTGCTGTGGCAGCGCAACCTCGGGAAGCTGCGGTCCCCAAGCCGCGAGTACCTCGTTGGGATAGTCAGCACAGGCGATTTCGTGGATGGCCCGACGGTGCACTACCAGGATTGCGGTGCCGTCGCCCGGGCGCGCTGGTCGGACTACAATTGCCATGATTTCCATCCAGTCTGATAATAAGGGGACGGGAGGTAGTGCGCGGCGATTACTTCGTCGGCTTTTTCTGCTTGCTGAACAACCAGGTGACCAGTTCTTTTTCCGCGTAGGCTGCGGACCATGAGTTATGGCCGGCGCTGGGGTACTCGGTATATGTAATATCCGCGCTTAGGTCTTTCAGTGCTTTAACGATATGACGGGAGAAGTCTGTGGGGACGGTGGTGTCCTTGCCACCATGGAACGCCCAGATCGGAATTTTGGTTTGCGCCAGTGCCGGGGCGCTGGTTACGGGGGCGCCGCCGCAGATGGGGATGGCAGCGGCGAAGGTGTCGGGGGCTTCGGTGATGGCTTGCCAGGTGCCAAAACCGCCCAGTGACAGGCCGGTGATGTATTGCCGGGTGGTGTCCACGGGATAGTCTTTGGTGAGTTTGGCCAGCAGTGCCAAGGTCAGGCGCAGCGGTTCCGAGGGGGCAACGCCGGGGGTGAATTTTTTCTCCGCAAAATTGATCCCGCCCCAAACTTGCTTCTTGGGGCATTGGGGGGCCAGCACGAAACTGGGGTGTGACTTCTGCACTTCGGCGGACACGAAAAGCTGGGCGCCGTTGTAGCCGCCATCGGTGAGTTGGCCGATGTTATTATCCCCGCAGCCACCCGAACCGTGCAGGTAGAGTACGAGTGGGAATTTTTCCGTATTATTGGCTTGACGGGCAGCGGGTGGAACAAAGAGCCGGTAGTTAAGCGTCTTGCCAGCGGCATCGGTGTAGACCAAGGGCAGATACTCATCCACAAATGCGGGTCGTTTGGTGGCGGGTTTGGTGGTGGGTTGGGTTGCTGGCGTGGTCTCGGCGGCGTGTAGGCCGAAGCTCAAACCAAGAATAGCGATCAAAAAGGCCAGAGCCGTCAGATAACGATCCATGGTAGTTCTCACATACAAGAGAGATAGGTTCGTCCAGCCCAAGCATAACGCATCCGCCGGGGTGGTTCAATGCTGTGGCGGTTTAGGTTAAGGTAGGGGATGCTTTGGGGTCCGTTCGGGGGTGTTTTTACGCACCAAGTTGCGTTGGGCTTGCTCTTTGGCTGGGCTCGGGAGACAATGCCGTTTTAAGGTGTTTTGGTCCGCTTTTATTTTGCGAGGTTGACGCTTATGGCAACGCATCCGGCTCCGTTGGGTTTACGTCCGAGTTTTGGCTTTGGGGATCGTACCGGCATGGCCACGCCGGGGCATGTGGCGGCGCTGTTGTCGCTGTCCAGCGGAATCCAGCCGATTTTCGCCCAGCAGTCCATCCGGGAAATGACCCGCACGGGTCGCAGCCCGCAGGATGTTATGGCCGATGCCCTGCGCGGGATTGATGCCGCGGGTTATAAAGGCCCCCATGCGGCCGATGCCGACCATTTGAAAACCGCCGAAGATATCCAGCGCACCGCCGCGGCGGGGTTCTGCTTCTTTACCATTGACCCCAGCGATGATGTGGACACCAAGGCCGACGATTACAACGCCGCCGAACTGGCGGAAAAGTTTGCCGCGGCCCGCGAATATGCCCCGTGGTACGATAAGTATCAGGGCAAGACGATCATGCTCAATACCGGCCGGGCCGTGGCGCTCAGCCCCGAGGCCGTGCAACGCTGTGCGGTGAAATATGGCAAGGCCATCCGCAAGGCGCTAGACCTGGCGGGGTATATTGATCAGGCCTGCGGCGCGCTGGGCAAGGCGTATGAAATTGAACTCTCCGTGGATGAAACCCCCCAACCCACCACGTTGGCAGAACATTACATCATCGCCGACCAATGTCTGCGCGGCGGGATGAAGCTGGTCAGTCTGGCCCCGCGTTATGTGGGCGACTTTGAAAAAGGTGTGGACTACAAGGGCGACATCAAGAACTTTGAACGCGAACTGGCCGACCATGTGGGCATTTCCGCCCTGCTGGGGCCGTATAAGCTGAGTTTGCACTCGGGTTCGGACAAGCTTTCGATCTACGCGGCGTTTGCCCGGCTGACCAAGGGGCGCTTCCATGTGAAGACCGCCGGGACCAGCTATCTGGAAGCCCTGCGTGTGGTGGCCCGGCACGAGCCGGCACTGTTCAAGGATATCGTGGCCTTTGGCCGGTCGCGTTATGACACTGACCGCAAGACGTATCACGTCTCGGCGGAAAATTCGCAGGTCCCCGCCACCGGCAGCGCGGCGGAACTGGAAGCGCTGTATCTGGAAGACTGGGCCACGGTGCCCGCGGGCAAGGGTTTCACCAATCCGGGCCGGCAGATTCTGCACTGCACGTTTGGTTCCGTGTTGACCGATGCCCGCTTCGGCCCGGCCGTGAAGGCGTGTTTGCAGGCGCATCCCGATACCTACAAGCAGGTGTTGCAGGTGCACTTTGCCAAGCATCTTGAGGCACTGCGTTCGGGTATGTAATTGGCTGGCGTCCACCGGCGCGGCAGAACACAAATTATTCAGGAGCATAAGCGATGGCGTTTCGTAAAGATTTCGTCTGGGGTGTGGCCACGGCCAGTTATCAGATCGAGGGCGCCTGGGATGCCGATGGCAAAGGTCCCAGCGTGTGGGATATGCTCGTGCGCAAGCCCGACGCGATCAATCACGGCAGCACCGGCGATGTGGCGTGCGATCATTACCATCGTTATCTGGAAGATATCAAGCTGATGCAGACGCTGGGCGTGAAGGCCTATCGCCTGTCCCTGAGCTGGCCGCGCATCATGCCCAACGGTATCGGCGCGGTGAATCAGGCGGGGCTGGATTTTTACTCGCGCGTGATTGATGCCCTGCTGGCGGCGGGGATCACGCCCTATGTCACGCTGTTTCACTGGGATTATCCCCTCGCGCTGCATCAGCAGGGCGGGTGGTTGAATCCGCTGGCGCCCGAATGGTTCGCGGCGTATACCAAAGTGGTCGCGCAGGCTTTGGGCGATCGCGTGCGCAACTGGATGACGCTCAATGAGCCGCAATGTATTGTGGGTCTGGGGCATCAAGCGGGCGTGCATGCGCCGGGCCTGAAATTGAATTTCTCCGATACGCTGGTGGTGACGCATCGGGTGCTGCTGGCCCATGGCCGGGCCGTGCAGGTGTTGCGCGAGTTCTGTCCCAAGCCGCCGACGATTGGCTGGGCCCCGGTGGGGATTGTCAGCATGCCCACGCCGGAGACGCCGGAAAATACCGCTGCCGCCCGCAAGGGGATGTTCGAAATTACCAGCAAGGGCTTCTGGGTCAATACCTGGTTCAGCGATCCGGCCATCTTCGGTCATTATCCCGAAGACGGGGTGCGGCTGTTCGGTTGGGACATGCCCAAGTTCCCCGCCGCCGATATGAAGACCATTTGTCAGCCGATTGATTTCTACGGCGTGAATATCTACAACGGCGCGCCGTGTGCGGACGATGGCAAGGGTGGTGTAGCGTATCCCAAACGTCCCGAAGGTTATGCCCGCACGCTGTTCGATTGGCCGATGGAAGAGCGTTCGCTCTATTGGGGCCCCAAGCTGTTGCAGGAACGCTACAAGCTGCCGTTGATGATCACGGAAAACGGCATGAGCGGCCACGATTGGGTGGCGCTGGATGGCAAGGTCCACGACGAATACCGCATTGACTTCACGCGGCGCTATCTGCAGCAGTTACGCCGGGCGTGTGCGGACGGCGTGGATATCCGCGGCTACTTCCACTGGACCCTGATGGATAATTTTGAATGGGCCGAAGGCTACAAACAGCGGTTCGGTATGGTCCATGTGGACTTCAACACGCAGGTGCGCACGATCAAGGAATCGGGGCACTGGTATCGCAGTGTGATTGCAGCCAACGGGATCAATCTGTAATTTCCGCTCCGGAACGTATGGCCTCTGGTTTGAGTTTCGTTATGAACCACGGCTGGGCCGATGCCCATATCCATGTGGCCGATGAACGCTGGCAGGGAACTGGCCCGGCCCGGCTGGACGCGGCCCGCACGGCGGGTGTGCGGGTGTGGCTGGATAATGCCACAGAAGCGGTCCAATGGGAAGCGGGAATTGCGCGCGGCGGGCGCGGGGTGATTCCATTTCTGGGAATTCATCCGTGGTGGGTGGACCGGAGCAATGCGGACGATTTAACGCGGCTGGCGCAACTGGCGGAAGCCTTTCCGGTGGGCATCGGGGAAATCGGTTTGGATCAATGGATTACGCCCCGGGATGAAGTCCGGCAGGAGCGGTATTTTCTCGCCCAGTGCGATTTGGCGCTGGCGTTGGATCGGCCGGTGACGGTGCATTGCCTGCGGGCGTGGGCCTGGCTGGAACGATTGCTGGCCACCCGGCCGCGCTGGCCGCGGATGCTGCTGCATGCCTATTCCGGCCCTCCCGAGATGATTGCCCCGCTGGTGGCAGTGGGGGCCTATTTCAGTATTGGTGGCGCGGCACTGGAGCCGCGCAAGGCCAATCGCATACCCATTGTGCAGCAGATACCCGAGGACCGCTTGCTGGTCGAGACCGATGCGCCGTATATGCCGCCCCCGCCAGAGTGGGGTCCGCATAATACTGACAATCTGAACCCACCCGCGAATCTGCCCAGTATCGCCCGGGGGCTGGCGCAGCTTTTGAACCGTGCGCCGGACCAATTCCAGATGCAGACCTGGGCGAATACACGGGCCTTCGTGGGTGCGGAAGTGTGGGAGGCATGGACTCATGAGTGATGCTTCCATGACTGATGCCCCCATGCCCCCCGATGAACGCTTTGCCCGCACCCGCCGTCTGCTGGGTATAACGGGTATGGAGCGGCTGGCGCAGGCCCATGTGACGGTCTGCGGTTTGGGCGCGGTGGGCAGCTTTGCCGTCGAGGCCCTGGCCCGGATGGGCGTGGGGCATCTGCGTTTGATTGATTGCGATGTGGTCTCGGTCAGCAATATTAATCGCCAGCTTTACGCCTTGGGCAGTACTGTGGGCCAGCGCAAATGTGATCTGGCCGCAGCGCGGGTGCGCGATATCAACCCCGCCTGCGTAGTGGAGGCGTGGGAGTTGTTCGTCGGCGAAGCCACCATGGCGCAGGTGCTGGACCCTGCGCCCAATGTGCTGATTGACGCCATTGATGCGCTGGGACCCAAGACCGGCTTGCTGAGGGCGGCCCAGCAGCGCGGGATCAAAGTCTTTTCGGCCATGGGCGCGGCCACCCGGACCGATCCCACGGCCGTGCGGATGGGGCCATTGGAACAGGTCACCCATTGCCCCTTGGCGTTTCATGTCCGCAAACGGCTGCGCCGGGCGGGGGCGGGGCTGGATATCACCTGTGTCTATTCCAATGAGCCGCGCCACCCCACGCCTGAGGTATGGTCAGGCCCACCGGAGGCCCATCCCACTGGTCATCGCCGGGGGCGGCCACGGGCCAGTTTGGGCAGTTTACCCACGATTACCGGCATGTTCGGGTTGATGCTGGCCCATGGGGTGATGGCCTATCTGACCAGCCCCCAGGGGCCAAATCCCCCCGTGCCGACCAAGTCTGAGTGATTTTGGATGAGTTTATACGCTATTCTGGGTATAATGGATCGAATAGGCAGGTTCGAGAACAAAACAAAATCACGGAGCCGGGAAGACACCATGTCAGACACTTCCATGGAAGCGGACGCACAAAATCATGACGACGATATTCTGGCTGTAATGCTGGGCGCGCTGACGCGTTTGCAGCAACAGTTCATGGCCGGGGGCACGCTGGAGACGCTGGCGCTGCCGCTGCTGACGGAAGTGCTGCAGTTGGTGGACGCGGAGTTTGGTTTTGTGGCCGAAGCGCTGCGCGATGAGGCGGGGGCGCCTTATTTGCAGATCCGGGCGCTGACTAGTCTGACCTGGGACGACGCCACGCGGAGCCAGTATGCCGGGCCGGAGAGTCAGGAGCAGGAATTCCGCAGTCTGCAGTCCCCGTTCGGGCGCGTACTGACCACCAAGCAACCACTCATCCTGAACAATATTCCCGCGCCGCCGCCGGGCGCGGCGGCGCCGGCGGGTTTTCCCGCGCTGCGGGCGTTGCTGGCCATGCCGATTATGCGGGGCACAGAACTGGTGGGCGTGCTGGTACTGGCCAACCGTGCGGACGGCTTTGAACCGGAATTAGTCGGCTATCTGCAACCGCTGCTGGGGCTTTATGGCACGCTCTTGTATCAACGCGGCCTGCAGCATGAGTATGAGGCCAATCAGGTCCGGATGACGGCGTTGAACGCCCAGTTGTCCACGCTGGTGGCGGAATTGCCGGCGGGTTTGCTGCTGGAAAATGCCCAGCGCCGGATTGTTTTTGTAAACCCCGAATTTTGCCGTTTGTTCCAGATTGCCGCGCCGCCGGAAGTGCTGATCGGGGGCGATTGTGCCAACGCGGCGGAGTCCTCCAAGCTGTTGTTTGCCCAGCCCGAGGCCTTCGTGCATCGGGTGCAGGAAATCCTGACCGCCCGGACCAAGGTGAGCTGTGAACAGGTGGTCATGGCCGACGGCCGGATTCTGGAACGTGACTATGTGCCGATTATGTCCGGCGGTGAGTATCAGGGGCATTATTGGTACTATCGCGATGTGACGCAGGTGCAGCAGGCGCTGGCCACGCTGCGGGCCCAGGACACGCAAATGCGCCGCCTGGCCATGGTGGCGGATCGCACCAGTAATGGGGTGGTAATCGCCGATCTGGACGGCAAAGTGCAATGGGTAAATGAGGGGTTCACGCGCTTGACCGGCTATTCTCTGGCCGAATCGCTGGGCCGCAAGCCCGGGGAATTTTTACAGGGCCCCCAGACCGATCTGGCGGAAGTGCAGCGGATTCGTCAGGCTCTGGAGCAACGTACGCCCCTGACCACCACGCTGCTGAATTACCACAAAAACGGCCAGTCGTATTACGTCTCCATGCAGTTGGAGCCGTTACAAGATGAGTCGGGACAGCCGATCGGCTTCATGGCCATTCAGAATGATGTGACCCAACAACACCATAATCAGGCCCGGCTGGAACGGTTGAATGCGTGTTTTCTGGAACTGGGCGCCGATCCGGCAGGCAATATCAACCGGTTGACCGCGGTGGCCGGGGAATTGTTGCAGGCGGATTGTGCCCTGTACAACCGACAGGAGGGGGAATGGCTGGTGGCGCTGGGCCAATGGCAGACACCGGCCGGCTTTGAAGCGCGAACCCGGTCCGAGGGCCATTTATGTCATGACGTGATCCGGGGCAACGGTGAAACCCCGCTGGTGGTGTGCGATCTGGCCAAATCCACCTATGCCCGCACGGACCCCAATGTCGTGCGGCATCAGATACAAACCTATGTCGGCGTACCGGTGCGTTGGAATCGCCGGGTAGTGGGCTCGTTGTGCGTATTGTATCGGCGCGAGGTGGCGCCCCCGCCGGGGGATTTGCAGTTACTGGGAATTATCGCCACGGCCGTGGCGGTGGAAGAGGAGCGCATGCGCTCGCAGCGCCATCTGGAAGCGCTCAACGAGACCAGCCGCACGGTCATTTCCACCTTTCTGCGCGAACAACAACCCGACGCGGCCATCGAATTGATGCTCACGCGTTTGGGCGAATTGCTGGAAGTATCGCGGGTTTATTTGTTCATGATGTTCCCGGAACCGCCGCGCTGGTGCAATACCCACGAGTGGTGTGCGCCCGGAGTGAATCCGCAGAAAGAAGCCCTGCAGGATGTGCCCTTGGGGCATATGGACTGGTGGACCCGGCAGTTGCAGGATGGCAATGAAATCAATGTCCCCGACACCGGGCATGCCTCGGTGCCCGATGATATCCGGCGTTTCCTGCTGGCCCAGCAGATCAAGGCGTGTTTGCTGCTGCCGGTCTATGTGCATGGGACCATGCGCGGGTTCATCGGGTTTGACGATACCCGCCGCGCCCGGCAGTGGCGTCAGGAAGAGCTGGGCATGTTGCGGGTGCTGGTGGAAAGCCTGGGCCGGGCGCTGGAGCGCCAGCAGGTACAGGCCCAGATGCAGGCCCACGCGGAAGAACTCAAGCAGGCCAAAGAGGCCGCCGAAACCGCCAGCCGCTACAAAGGGGAATTCCTGGCCTCGATGAGCCACGAAATCCGCACCCCCATGACCGCGATTGTCGGGTATGCCGATCTGCTGGGCCAGCCGCATCATAGTGCGCTGGAATACGCGCATTGGCGCAGTCAATTGCACACCAACGCCGAATTCCTGCTCAGTCTGGTCAATGATATTTTGGACCTGTCGAAAATCGAAGCCGGTCAGGCCAGCGCGCGGCTGGAAGGCGTGGACCCGGTGGCGGTGCTGCGTGATCTGGGAGCGCTGTTCGACACCCGGGCCCGGGAAAAGATGGTCCACTTCCAACTCGCGGCCACGGGGCTGGTGCCCCAATGGATTCAGACCGACCCGCTGCTGCTGCGGCAGATACTGGTCAATCTGGTCAGCAATGCCGTCAAGTACACCGATCACGGCAGTGTGACCGTCACGCTGGCCATGGCGGAGGATACCCAGAAACAGGAATTGTGTTATACCGTGCGCGATACCGGAATCGGGATTGCGGCCGAAAAAATGTCCCAATTATTCTCCGCGTTCTCACAGGTGCACGATCAGGAAAGCCGCCGGCGCGGCGGGACCGGTCTGGGCCTGATTATCGCGGGCAATTATGCTAAGTTGCTCAATGGCCGGATTACGGTCGAATCCACGCCGGGGGTGGGCAGCGCCTTTACCTTGTGGCTGGCCCAGCCGGAGCCGCAAGCCCTGCATCTGGTCAGTCCGCCCGCGCTGCTCAGCGCAGTGGTGACCGATCCGGATCAGTCCGCCCAGCGTGCCCGGGCCCGGGCACAGGCCATGCCGATGCTGAAAGGCCGGCGGGTGTTGGTGGCGGATGACAATCCCGACAACCGCTTGATTATTCGTTACCTATTGGAACAGGTGGGCACGGAAATACATCTGGCAGAAAATGGTTCCGATGCCGTGCGCGGGGTGCAGCAGGCCCGGAAACGCGGCCAGCCCATGGATCTGGTGATTCTGGATATGCAGATGCCGGTGATGGATGGCTATGCCGCGGCCCGCGCCCTGCGGGCGCAGGGAGAGACGATTCCGATCATGGCGCTGACGGCGTTTGCCACCAGCGGGGACAAAGCCAAGTGTCTGGCCGCGGGTTGTAATGAATATCTGCCCAAACCGATTGTGCCGGAAGATTTCTTCCGGCAAATCGTCGTGTTATTAACGCCGGGACCGTCGGAACCCGCGCCGGCGGATACCGAGATGCCCCCGGGCGGGGTCTTGGCCCGTCTGTTGCAGGAGACCGCCAGCGCGACCACGCCACCGCCGGCCGCCAAGGTGGAGGACTATACGCCCAGTCTGGCCCATCGGCCCGGCTTTGCGCCGTTACAGCGCCAATATGCCAAAGGGCTGCCCAAGGTGATCGACGATTTGCGGGCTGCGCGGGTCAAAGAAGATAACGCCACCCTGCGCCTGCTGGCCCATCGCCTGAAAGGAACCGGGGCCAATTATGGATTTCCGGCGGTCACCAAATATGCCGGCCGGGTGGAATTGGCCGTGCACGAGCAGAAACCGCTGATGGAATTGGATGCCGCGTTGACGGGTTTGTATGCCGCACTGGTGCAAGCGCTGGACATGGTGGCCCGGCTCAAGGATTAACCCGCTCAGGCCAATGGCAGAGATTGAGCGATCCCGGTCAGTTCGTCATGCAGCGCGATGATGGCAGTGATGCGTTCGTCCCGGGCATCGGGGCCGATGGTCTCCAGCAATTCACAGGTGCGGTAGCGGGCGGCGCAGAGATCGTATTCTGCCAGCCACCGGGTTTCGGCGGCTTCAATCTTAGCGCGGTTGGCTTCCGGAACGGGGAATTTCAGTTGCATATCATGCAATCCGCAGCGCCAGGGCTTGGGCGTGAGCCGGGCCCGGAAACAATTTTGTCGTTGACACAGCGCCCGATACTGCGGGTCGGCCCGTAAGGTGGTCAGGAATTCCTGCGTGGCTGGTGCGGCCGCGGACAGGCGGGCCGTGGTAAGCAAATAACGCAACCCGCCGGCCGTGCGGTACACGCGCATCCCGGCCCCGTGGGCGTGGATCCAAGTGTGTAGAATCCTCAGATAAGCAACCTCCGCATCTGCCTGGGTGGCGGCTTTCTGGCCGCGCAGGCGCGCCCACAAACCCGGCACGGGTGGTGGGGGTACATCCACATCCACAAACACCACATCGTCCGTATTCAGTACCAGACAGCCCATGCGGTTGCGCGTGATCAGGGCGTAGGGCGGGGCCTCCGCAGCGGTAAAGCTGCGCAGCACCGGTTCGCGCAGCAGGCCATCCGAACTGGTGCGATAGTCATACTTCTCCAGCGGCCCGGACTTCGCCCGGGTCAGGACGCGGTGCAAGCGCTGCTGGGCCATGGCCCGGGCTTCTGCTTCATTGCGGTCGGACCAACCGTAACAGAGCCAGCCATTTTCCTCAGCCGTAACCCAAAATTTGGCAGTCTTCATGTGGCCTCCTGACCGATTTCCCGCACCAGTGTGCGGCGCAGGGTGCGGGGGTTGATCGGGGTGCCCAGCAGACGGCCCCACAGCCCCGCAAGGGGTTCGCCGACCGGGGTATCGAGTTCCGCCTTGAAGCTGGGGAACAGCCCGCGCAGGGCACAGCGTTGCACGGCGGGGAAATCCGGATCGGTGACGGGCACATCCTCAAACCACGCCAGTACCGCGCCATGGCGCAGCAGTTCGGTCTGCACTGCCGGGGCCTTGATGCTGCCGGCGGGAGTTTGGTGCTTCAGGGCCAACCCGGCCACCACGCCCGCAGCTTCGCCCAGCGCCATCCAGCACGGCTCCATGCGCAGCGTGGAAAAACCAATATGCGTCGCCGAAGCGGGCACCGGGAAGAGCAGATTTTCCACTTGCTGGGGTTGCATCACACCCAGCGGTACCATGTAGGGCTTGGTCTTGTAACTGAAGAAGCCTTCCAGATGCACGCGGTTCGCCTCGCGCTTGCGCGTGGCATGTGAATCCAGCGCGTAGTGGCTGGCGGTGATGCTGTCGGCATGGATCGGTGGACGCAGACCCGGCGCGACGGGCAGCGCATCATGCGCGGTGAACAGGTGCCGGCCCTGCATCCGCCGGCCTTCACGCACGTAAACCTGCCGGGGGAAGTGGCCGTTGTCCTGATATTCATCGGCGGCCAGCCCGAACGCCTGACAGCGCACGCGGAAAGCTTCCGGCAGCGCGGGGTCGTTCTGGGCAAACCAGAGCAGACCGAGGATGTAATTCTGCAGGCGCTGGGCAAAGGCATCGCGCCACGCCCAATCGGCGGTAGGCCAGGGGTAATTTTCTTCCGGCAGATCCGTGGAGATAAACGCCAGATGTTGGTTGTTGGCATCGGTCTTGGCATTGGGCAGACGCACGCAGTTGACGATGCGGCCAATGCCGTCTTTCCACAATTCCCCGCCGGGGATGCCGGTCCAGCGTTGCTGGTTCACATCGTCCACCAGACTGACATACTCGTCGCGCTGGTATTGCATGGGCTTCGTGATGGGCACGCGCCGGGTGGCATCATCGGTCAGACAGAGCCGGTAGTTGTACGCCTGCAACAGGTTATCGCCGGCGTGTGTGGTGCCCGCGCCCAGTTCATAGGGCCAGCCGGCATAAATCACCCCGGCGGCGGGTTCGCGGAACTCCGCAAAGCTTTCGCGGTCACAGCGGAACGGTACGCCTGCCGCGGCGGACAAATCGCCTTCATAGCTGGCATCAATAAAGGTCTGCGCGGTGTAGGTTTCGCGGCTGCCGTCGGTGCGGTTGGTGACGGTGATACTGCGGATGCGCGGCCCGGCCATGACAATATTGGCGGGGAGGGCGTCGAATTGGCGGTGCAGTCTGACGGTAATGTTGGGGTATTGGGACAACAGGGCGAGGAAGTTTTGTTCCGCGACCGAGGGTTCAAAATGGAATCCGCCGGAACAGGTTTTGACCTGCTCGGAATCCGCGCCGTAGGTTTGCACATAGTGGGCGAGATTACGGGCGATGAACTGCGCGAAGAATCCGCCGGTGGCGCTACGGGTGGCCAGATCAGTGGCGCCCAGGCCATTGGCGGGTAACCCGCCGAGATGGGCGGAACGCTCCAGAACCACCACGTTGGCGCCCAAGCGGGCGGCGGCGACCGCGGCGGCCAAACCGCCGGGGGTGGCCATTAAAATGACGACATCAGCACAACAAGTTTCATGGGTTTTCATAAGCACCAGACTCCTTGGCCGGGATTATAACGGCTTAAATGACGTTTATTGCTTGGATTTAGGCAAAAAGTTGGCCGATTCGCATTTTTAGCCTGCGCCCGTTAAGATGCAATCCCTGTAGCCATGAGTACCGAACCGCCGAAAACTGTTGTATCCGCCGTCCCGGCCCCCGCTCCAGGTCCCAAGCCTTCCGGAATGCTCAAACTTTTGGGCCCATATTTACGTCCGCATATCGGCAAGATTACGCTTTCATTGGCGCTCAATGCCCTGCATGGCCTGGCGATCACCTACCAGATGCTGGTGGCCAAATATCTGATTGATGATGTCATCAAAAAAGAGGGTTTGACCTCCGAGCAGCGCTGGATGGCGCTGCTGCAGTTGGTGATCACCTATCTGGTGATCTCGCTGATTTGCCGGATGACCGTCTGGCACATCGGCTACCGGATTTTTACCCAGGTGCGCGAGCAGGTGCTGATGGATTTGCGGGCGCATTTTTTCCGCCATGTGAACCACCTGTGTCTGCGTTTCCATATCAAACATAATTCCGGCGAATTGTTCAGTTATCTTTTTGGTTCACCGTTGGGCCAGTTGCAGAGCTTTTTGCAGCAATTCACCCTGTCGGGGCCTGGGGCGATTTTCACCCTAGGCTCCACGCTGATATTGACCAGCAGTTGGGACCCGGTGCTGGCGGCGGTGCTGCTCTTGCTGTGCGGGATCAATGTGCTGCTCATGCACTTTTCGCGGCGGCGGATCCGTACTCTGCACAAGGAATATCAGAAAGTCGAGAGTTCGGTTTCGGGTTATGTGGCGGATTTGCTGCACGGCAGCCGGCATGTGAAACTCTATGCCATGGAGGAGCGGATTTCCGAAGTATTCGAAGATCAGGCCCGCACCATCAGCAAGATGAGCGTCTATCGCGACATCCACACCCACTATCAATTCATGAAAGCAGAAGCGGCGGGTTATCTCTGCTTTGCCCTGTTGTGTGCGGTATTGCTGTGGCGCTATGAGGCGGGTCATGTGAGTCTGGGCGAGATTGCCGGCTACATCATGGCGTTCGCATCGTTGCAGGGGCCGTTGGGGGTGATCTTTGGTCTGGCCACCTCCAAGGGTGCGGCGGATGCCAGCGTGCAGCGCATTCAGGCCGTGCTGGATACCGCCAGTACCACGCCCGACCCGGTGCAATTCGAGGCCCAGGTGCCGCGCAAGGGTGACATCGTATTATTCAACGTGGGCTTCGCCTACGAACCCGGCCAGCCGGTGCTTCGTGATATCAGTCTGACCATTCCCTATGGCCAGAAAGTGGCGCTGGTCGGCCCCAGCGGGGCGGGCAAGAGCACCATCACGCAATTACTGATGCGGCTGTACGATCCCGATCAGGGCGCGATTTTGATTGGGGGTCTGAATATCCGGCATTGCGTGGGCGCCGAACTGCGCCGCCATTTCGGCGTGGTCCCGCAGGACCCGTTTATTTTCCGCACCACCATCCGCGAGAATCTGCTGGTGGTGCGTCCCGGTGCCACCACCGAGCAACTGCGCACCGCCTGCGAACTGGCCAACGCGTGGGAGTTCATCGCGCCGCTGCCCAAACAACTCGATACCCCGGTGGGGGAGGGCGGGTCCACCCTGTCGGGCGGCCAACGCCAGCGCCTGGCCATCGCCCGCGCGCTGTTGTCGGATTCTGATTTCTTCATTTTTGACGAAGCCACCAGTGCGCTGGATACCGTCAGCGAAGCGATGATCCAATCCGCCCTGGAAAAAGCCATGGCCGGCCGCACCAGCCTGGTCATCGCCCACCGTCTGGCCACGGTAAAAAACTGCGACCGCATTCTGGTCCTGAAAGACGGCCTCATCGCCCAGGACGGCACCTACGACGAACTACTCAACCAACCCGGCACCTTCCGGGAACTGGTCCAAGGTCAGGCGTTGCGGCAGTAAATCAGGCATACGCTGCGCTACACAAATGGTATCGAAGCAGTGTCAGCCTGCCAGTCTCCTGGCGCAACGCTATTTATTACAGAAAAGTTACAAATACATGATGTGGAGTGGCGTAAAGTGCTGCACGCATACGCGTATTTAAGCGTTAACATAATCTTAAATGATAAAATGCACCAATTCCTGTGACGTATACCTTGACACATCCCGTAGTTGGGATTAGCATCCCCAAAAGTGGATTCTCTAACTGGAAGGACTTGCTATGCTGAATCGTGTAAGTGGTGGTTTTCGAGTGTTACTGGTTGTGCTGTCAGTCGTGGTACTAGGCGCGTACTATACCGCTACTCCGGTGCTAGGGGAACACATCCCCGGATCTTACAGGTTTAAAATTAAGAACGTGCGAGAAAATGTGCTGTACCCAGACGCGTATCATACGGGTGGTCCTGAAGCGGAACACGCAGAATCTAGTACTTTTCAAGTTGTGGCTAATCCCAATTTAAAAAAATGCGTTGGGACTGATGGTAAGTATAACGGTGCCTATGAGTCAGCCGAAAAGATTCTCAATGAAATGAAGGTCACTAAATATGACTGGAGGATTATTGGTGTCAGTGATTGTATTTTGCAAGAATCTGATAAAGAATATGGGTCGTTTTTTGAGGTTTTGACAGGTGTGACAACAAATTATAGCGGAGTAAAATATGTGGCAGGGAAAGATACTGTCAAAAAAATAAATATTATATGTATTATTACTTTGAATAATGGAGATAAAGAAAAAGTTGTGTACACTGGCGATATTTCTGTATTCATGCTCGCCGTACGAATGGACGCATATGGTACGACACGTACAATCATGGAATATGGTAATTTGGCTTATGATGGCACCAATCGTAAACAAAAGCTAGTTGAATTTACA
The DNA here is from genome assembly GCA_044344145.1 of Phycisphaerae bacterium. Taxonomy (GTDB): domain Bacteria; phylum Planctomycetota; class Phycisphaerae; order WQYP01; family WQYP01; genus JBAXGE01. The sequence continues at coordinate 2,246 of JBIJDM010000014.1, read as the reverse complement.
GGTGTAGATGCTCCCAACAGTAAATTTTCGGGTGTTGGTTTGTCAAATTCCTATATAATAGATGCTGAGATCGCATCTAAAGGGAGTGGTAAAGAAACTGATACGGTTGCGAAATCTAACTCTAACACAATCGAAACTTGGGAAATATTTGGGTACACAAAAGGTGATCTGAGTAATAAGATAAACTGCAGTACAGAAGTTAAAATCGGCTATTATTCGACCGGTACATACACTACAATAATGAAGGTTCTTGGCGCAAGGACTGGTAATCTTGATGTTTTAGAGAAAATTATTAATTTTTCGAATACTACAAAATCATCTGATGTGGCTGCTGAAGTATTGGAAAAGGCAGATGTTTTGGGCTGGACTGAGGTAATATTCAAAGAGATGTTTACAGCAAGCACTGGTGTGGGTGGTATAGTGGGTGCTATTTATGTAGACTATCCCGTGCGTGCAAATATTGTTGGCGGAGGATTTCGTGAGACGTACTATTCGATGCATGGATGTGACAGCTCAAATTCCGGCCCTAGTGGTGGTTTTGGGTTTCGCCACGATTTAGGTAAGCTCAAAAAAGTCCAAGTTGTCAAAATTGAACCCACTAGAAAAGTTTCTGGTTGTTGTAAATTGCTTGCAACCTTAGCATACAAAAAATCAGGAGTATTCCAGGATGTAGAGGGTTCAATAATTATGGACGTAGGAGGCGATGCTCATCATACTGTATGTCTAACAGGAATCCCGGCATATGTTGCGAAATAATATTTATAAAATAGCATTAAGTTATAATTTTGTGGTGTACGTTATTGCGTTGCTGCTAGGTGGTGTTGGTTTGAGTTGGGGAACGAGTAGTGATGTGGTCATAACAGAGTTGACGACTATGCCTAGTCGTCACTGCACACTGCCAGAATCCGAAACTTTGCGTCGCTTTTTAGGCTACACCAAGCTTGGGCATGGTGATCTTGAACCTAAGATAGATGCAATCGAAAAAGAAATATTGGATTTTATCCAAGGACATAAGCATGAGCCTTATGTGCCTGAGTTATATTTGTATCTGTCCAAAATATTTTACAAGGTGTCGGGCATTGGCAAGGAAAAATTAAATCCCGTATACGCCGACAAGCAGTACTACTATCTTGTTATATCTATTTACATAAAAATGAAATGGGATATGTTCCACTAGAGTCTGAAACAAACTATCTCAAAAACGAGGCATTTTATATCGATGTATATATCCCAAGAATGGCTTCTGTACAGCCTAGTACTGTATATCCATATAATGAATTGCAATATGTATTGGAAGGTCTTTGCGAACTTAAAAAAACGGAACGAAAAATTGACTTGGATTATCGAAGAATAAAAGAAGATGGCGAAATGTTAAGCCGGAACCCGCAACGTGGTCCAATTGAATCACCACGTACGCCTGAGATAGATCGTTATTGGCGACAGTTGAGTGAGGTTGTGCAGGACCCCGAGTTAAAAAAGGGGATCGCCATGCGTTTTAATAATATTGGGGTGACCGGGGCCATCGTTCCTAAAGCGTATCAGCCAGCGGCGACGCAAACTATCGCCAGCCCGTACCTTGATTCCACCTCTGCAGGCGCACATCCAGAGACTGCACAAAATGGTGACCAAAAGAATACCGCGCCAGCGTGGCAACGTGCCGGACTGTGGGGCTTGGTAATTGGTTTACTTGTGCTACTGACGGGTGGGTGGTTGTGGTGGCGTAAATATGCAACTAAAAATCAGCAAGGATGAGCAACCAGATGCGACTAGGTGATGTAAAACGGCGTTGGCTTGGTTTAGCCCTGATATTATCTATGGTGATGGTTGGCTTGGGCTGGTTACTGTTTGTTTGGTTGGGTTCGCGCTCGCTGCCCGCGACGACCGGTGCGCCTACGCTTTGGGATGAATACTGTGCCCAGCCGGATCATCACCCCAATATCCCCAATGTTTCCTATAGTGGGTACGCTTATGGTGAAAAGCCAATCCCTGAACCCGACATTATATTGACGATTTCGCCAGAGGAAATCTCCGAGCCCCTGCGCCACAATGTAGGAGCGGGCCAAGCGGTGAGTAAATATCTGCAAAGGGCCATTGAGTTATCGCGCCAGCAGGGCAAGCTGGTGGCCGTGCAGTTGCCGCCGGGAGATTGGAAAGTCTTCGGGCGTTTGACGATCCCTGCGGGGAATGTGATTTTACGTGGTGCGGGAGTGGACAAAACCACGTTGCGATTTCACCGTAGTTTGGAT
>JBIJDM010000188.1:0-5957 GCA_044344145.1 Phycisphaerae bacterium | reverse complement strand
AGAGCCATGGGCGGCAGCCCATGGTAGTGGGATGGTGCAAGTGATGGTTAATTAGTAAAAAAACAGCCCTGAAGGGGCATAAACCAAGCCCCATCGGGGCGTTGATTAGTTCATGCGTTGGCATTACGTGGGGATGTGGGTTACGGCGGTGACGCCCCATTGGGGCTGAGTTATGGCCCCTTCAGGGCTGAATATTTTAAATGGCTGAGCATTTAGGTGGGGCCGGTTAACCATGGGCTGCCGCCCATGGCTCTACACCGGACGCCCCGTTGGGGCTAAATGCATGCTACTGATTTACTCTTCCACATCGCGCAGCATATTGGCCGGCACGGTGTACGTCCGCAGAACCCCGCCCATGCCGGGGCGGCCGTTGGGGTCGTTACAGGGACTCACTGAGCCGATATTTTTTTCCAGATAACTCACATCGCCGGCGCGGATGAAGTGGCAGGCTTCCAGGCAACTCTTGGCTTCGGCACCGGCGCCGTGTTTGAGGCTCCATTCAAAGGCTTCGACTTTGGTGCTGGCCAGCTTCATGGCGGCTTTGTACATCCGCCGCAAATGCGCCTTGCCCGACTCGGGGTCATGATGAAATGCCGCTTTCAGTTCCAGAAAACCGCGCACGGATAAATCCCGCCGGGTATGCGCTGAGGCCATATCCGGCACCTTTACCGCCTGATTATATTGGCCGGGTTGTTCCATGATTTCCAGCGGGAAGGTCAGGAAAAAATCGCCGCGCTCCGCCATGCCACCATTTTGCATGATGGACAACACTTCCAGATTACCCAGCGGATTCACCAGCCGGTGAATGACGCCGGGGCGCATGAACGCCACCACGCCGGGATGCAGTTCGATGGTTTGCGGCCCGTTGACATCAATGAGTTCCAGTAACCCGCTGCCGGTCAGGGCATAGTAAATATCGCCTGATAAGAGGTGAAAGTGGGGCGCGCCGCTGTTGACGCCATCGGGACCGGGAGTGGTGTAAACCCGCATATGCGATATACCAATACCGCCGGGCAATGAGTACGAACGAATATCCATATGTTTCCTCAAGGGGCTAAAGCCATGAATCCTACGCCTACGGGTAATAGTAATACACCCACGCATATTGAGCAACTACGGTTGGTATCTCGGCAGGTTTCGATTAAATTGACGCCCATGATTCCCCGCGTCTATCAGCCGCAACTTCAGGCCGGTATGCAGTGGTTAGAGGTCGATGAGGCCCACCACATTGGTCAGGTGCTGCGCCTGGGGGTGGGTGACGAAGTTGAATTGTTCGATGGCCGGGGTGGTCTTGCCTCCGCTCAGATCACCACGGTCCAGCGCCGCGGCGTAGAAGTGCTGGCCGCTGCCCCACAAAATACGCCCCGGCCTGCGAGCCGACTGACCCTCGCCGTGGCCATGCCCAAAGGCGAACGGGCCGATTGGCTGGTGGAACAGGCCTGCCAACTAGGTGTGGACCGGCTGATCTGGCTCGACACGCTGCGCGGGGTCGTGAAACCCGGCGAACGCCTGGGTAAAATCTCCCGCCAGCAGCGCACGGTGATTTCCGCCATGAAGCAGTGTCGGCGGTTGTGGGTAATGGAAGTCGTTTCACTACAAGCACTTAATGATGTTGTTGGTGCGGCCGATGAGGTGCTATTATGGCTGGAATTCCGGGCGGCCAAGCCGTTGGGGCAGGTGTTGGGCGATCTGCCACGGAGTACTTCACTGACGGCACTGATTGGGCCGGAGGGGGGCTGGGATGACGCGGAATGGGCCTATTTGGACTCAATTGCGGATATGCGGCGGGTGATCGTGGCTTCCAACGTGCTGCGAATCGAGACGGCCGCGGCGGCGGTGGCGGCCACGGTGGGTGCGTGGCGTCTGGAATAAAAAACGAAAAGCTGAAGAATTCACTTTGTCTTTGCGAATATATTGCCTATAATCATTTGCTGAGGGAGAGGGACTTTTTCAGCCACTGCTTATAAGCGGGAGGTCGCCATGTCAGTAGCGAACAATGGTTCGGGTATTTGTGAACGATTCCGGCAGCTACGCATTCAAGTATGCGGGAGTCGGGGCCAGTCGCACTTTGCGACACTCTTGGGGTTGTCCCCCTCGACGTACAACTATTACGAAAAAGGGCGCTTGCCCCGCGTGGATGTGTTGGACCGTGCGTCCCGCATCACCGGTGTGCCGCTGCTCTGGCTGATCCGCGGTGAACCCGCAGATTTCCGGCTGGAAACGGTCAAGAAGATTGACATCGGCAGCATCGCGCCGCCCACCGGCGCGCCCGGTGATGTCACCACCACCGGCTAAGTTCCGTACGTCCGGTCGCGGTGTTTAGACCATGCCCCGGCGCCGGCGCAGGAACCATTCTCCCAGCAGACACCCACATACCACTGCCCATGCGATCCCATGGGCAGTTTTTGTTGCGCCTTGCTCGGGCGCATTAAAGAAGCCCGCGGCGTGTTCTTCCGTCAGGAAGCGCTGCTGACTCTGCGTTAAATCCGCCAGCCACGACAAACGGTTCAAGGTCAGCATCTGCCCGCCGGAACTGCCGGCGATATTGCTGAGGAGTGCGGTGTTGATCGCCTGGGGGGTAGTTTCGGAGCCGTTGGCCGTATTGATCTGAATCATGAGATGATCGCGCCCGCGCTGTGGATCGGTGGCCAGCAATTCCTCCACCTGCGTTCCCGCAAGTGTTAAACGATAACGTCCCGCCGGCAAAGTTTTGATGCGTCCCTGATAATACCCCGGCAATTGCGCCACCGGTTCCAAGCGAAGGCGTTGGGCGGGGCCCGTTTCGGGTTGTAAGACCGCGTCCACCGGAATGCCCAGCAAGGGGCTGGCATCGCGGTTGCGCACCCGGGCGGTAATCACCACGGTTTGATCGCTGTTGGCTTCCAGCGGGGTGGCGCCGAAGCGCACCCACTGGCCGCCGGCGGGTAATTCATCGCTGGCCGACCAGCGCAGGACCTGCTGCCAAAAGCGTTCGGTGGCACCGAAACTTTGCCAGCGCCATAATTGTTCACTGCCCAGATACAAGACGCGGCCGGTGCCATAATTCCAGGCGCACAGCAAAGCGGGAGGGAGGTTTTGTTGCTGGGCACCCGCGAGAGTCCACCAGACCTGTGCGGCCGGGCGCGGTTGGAGCAGATCATGATGCCAGTACCAGCGTGGCAGCAGGATTTCACCGCCGGACAATTCGGACAGTGCCCAAGGGGTGTCCAGACTCATGGGGGTGTTGACCACCTGATAGCCTGCGGTGGCGGTGAGTTCCGCGAAGCCGGGGCCCCGGCTGGTCAGGGTGATGGGCAGCAACTCTTCGAGCGGCTGATTGCGGAAGGCATGGGGCATGGCTTCGCGGCCAGCCTGAATTACGAGGGTGGCGCCGTGATCGCGCACCAGCGTGAGGATTTGTTCCTGCTGGACGAGGGGCAATTCCTGGGGAGTCAGATCGCCGAGAATAATCAGGCCGAAAGGTTGCCAGTCCGGCTTGGTGGCGGGCCACTGTTCGGCATCCAGCGGGACGGCCGGGCCCAGAGCCGCGGCGCGGGGCTGGGGGCGGGCTACGCCCACGACTTCCAGCGGGGAGAACAAAATCCGCTGCACCTGATAGGTCTTCTGGCGGCGCAGCATGTGGGTGAGGATTTGGGTGTCCCAGCGGGCGAAGCGGTCGGCGATCAGAATACCCGAGCGTTCCTGTTGCAGCCGCACCAGCCAACTCCGGCGGTTGTTCTGCGTATTGGCCTCGCTGGGATGGGGCTGGATTTCCACCTCGTAACGCAGCGTATCGCGCTGGCCGGTGGGCACATCCCGCACGGGCAGACGCAAGGTGCTGGGGCTGCTATCGGGCACCCAGGGCAATTGTTGGATCACCGCGTCATCGCGCCGGACGACAATTTTCAGCGGTTGGCCGCGGAGGGCTTCGGCGCGGAGCACGGCTTGTAATTCCACGGTGTCACCGGCCTGGATGCGTTCGGGGCCGGTGAGGCTTAGGACTTGGGCATCGGGCCGGGCGAGTGCGGACCCGGCGGGGAGGGTGATTACCGGCAGTTGGCGACTACCCAGCAGGCGGGCGCGGGGGAGCGGGTCGTCGCCGGCGTTATGCAGGCCATCGGAAAAGAACAGCGCGATGCCCCCGGCTTCGGAGGGGCGGATTTCATCCAAAGGGAGGCCGAGATTGCTGGCGGTGCCCAATTCCTTGAACAGGGTGGTAAACGGCGCGGTTTGGGCATCCGCGCTGGGGGCGATCAGGGTGGGCTGCTGGGCAAAGCCCAGCCAGCGCAGGGTGTAGCGTTCCTGCCATTGTTGAAAGGCCGGGTCGGCTTGGGCGGTGCTCCAGGCGCGGGATACCAACTCGCGCCGGGCGAGGGGTTGCAGATTCATTTGCAGGGATTTGACCAGTGGGGTGTACTCGGGGGCCGTCAGGGCCGAGAGCCAGCGTTGCTGGGTATCCCGCCGGGCGGCATCCAAGGCGCTGGCGATGCTGGCATGGTTATTGGCTTGCGGATTGGCCAGCGTCGTTTCGATCTGATTCAGTAGCGGGTTGAGCCCTTGCTTAATCACTTCGGCCAGCAGGGGGGAGGTTTGGAGTTTGCGGATATGTTTCACCTGAGTGACCAGCTCCGGCTTGGGGCCTGCCCCTTGGGCCAGATTGGCCCATAAGCCCGATAACAATTGGAGCCGGTCGTGTAATTCACCGAGGGCTTCCCATTCGGGGGGTAACTTCACGCCTACCAGTGGTGCCAGGCTGACGGCCTCCTGCAGCGTATATTGCCGGTCGGCCAGGCCCATTGAAGCGCTGGTATCCACGGCCACCCAGACCACGCCGCGCTGGGGTTGCTGGGTTTCCCAGCGTACCTGAGGTTGGAGCAAGGTGAGGAGCAGGAGCAAAAGTGCCAAAGTGCGCAGGCCCAGCAGGAGTCCCACGGTGCGCCAGCCGGCCCAAACCCGGCCGGGGCGATGGTGAAACGAGGCCAGCGTGGCCAGCATTACGATCAGGAGCAGCCCCCACCAAGCCCACATGGGCAGCACCGGCTGGATCTGGAAACTGTAGGCCAAGACTTCCATGTTCTTAAGGATACCCCAAGGTGACCAAATTGTGCATCTTTCATTCAGTTGTGCTAAATTAACCGCAACTTTTGTGGCCATTATACCTGTGGAGTTTGCCATGTCGCTGACTGCGGAACTGGTTGCCCGTTTGGATGCGTTCAAAGTGGAATTGCCCTCATGGGGCTTTGCCGATACCGGGACGCGGTTCGGCAAGTTTTATCAGCCGGCGGCGGCGCAAAATCTGGCCGAGAAAATTGCCGATGCGGGGATGGTGCATCGGCTGACGGGGGCTTGTCCGACCATTGCGCTGCATGTACTGTGGGATTTGGGGCCGCAGCAAACTGCGGCGCAGGTAGTGGCACTGGCCGCGGCCCATGGGCTGAGGGTTGGTTCGTTGAACCCCAATCTGTTTCAAGCGCAGAATTACAAGTGGGGGAGTCTGACGAATCGCGACCCGGCGATCCGCACCCAGGCGTTGGCCCACATACAGGACAGCGTGGCGCTGGCGCGGGCGTGTGGGAGCGACAGCGTGTCGCTGTGGCTGGCGGATGGGATGAATTATCCCGGCCAGGCCGATATCGCCACGCGCAAACGGCTGCTGACCCAGGCGCTGCAAACCGCCCACGGTATGCTGGACCCCAAGATGACCCTGCTGGTGGAGTACAAGCCGTTTGAGCCGGCGTTTTATGCCACGGATATCGCGGATTGGGGCATGGCATTGCTGCTGGCCCAGGCGGCGGGGCCGCAGGCCAAGGTGCTGGTGGATACCGGGCATCATTATGCCTCGACCAATATCGAGCAGATTGTGGCGTGGTTGCTGGATGAAAACCGGCTCGGGGGGTTCCACTTTAATGACCGCAAGTATGCCGATGACGACCTGACCATGGGCTCGATTGACCCGTATCAGGTGTTCCGGATCTTCC
>JBIJDM010000126.1:0-8172 GCA_044344145.1 Phycisphaerae bacterium | reverse complement strand
TGCTGCGCAACTACACCCCCGAAACGCGTAATATGATGTGGTCGGATTTGAAACAGGTCATGACCCTACTGGCGGCCAAGTAACCCCGGAATTATTTGCAGGAGCAACCCCATGTCCGAACCTACCCAACTGCTGGAAGTGTTTCCCAATCCCCATCCCCAGCGCGATTATGAAATCGAACACGTGGCCCCGGAATTTACCTCGGTCTGCCCCAAGACCGGCCAGCCCGATTTTGGCACCATCCGCCTGATCTACGTCCCCGATGCCACCTGTGTGGAACTCAAAAGCTACAAGTTCTATCTCCAATCCTTCCGCACCCGCGGTATTTTCTATGAAGATGTGACCAACCGCATTCTTGATGACCTCGTGGCGCTGCTGAAACCCCGCCGCATGGAAATCATCACCCAATGGACCCCGCGCGGGGGACTGCACAGTATTATCCGGGCCAAGTACCAAAAGCCGTAACGACTCCCCAAACGCGCTTTTCATTTTGAAAGCAATATCGGCCTGTTTACCGCGTTCTATTTGCCAGTAATAGGTGCATTTTTTTAGCAGGACTTGTATATGCGAATATTCTCTCTATTGAGGCTCATGTTGGCCATTGTCTGTGGACTTGCGCTGGGACTGACGGCCCCCACCCGTGCGGCTGATGCCGCTGCGTCTGCGGATCTGGCATTGGAATTGGGTTTGGTGGGCGCGCTGGCCAACGATGCCCAGACCCCCAATCCCGAGGGAGCTTCACTCCTGCTCGATTTGACCCGCACCGGGGATCACTGGCAACGTGTGGTGGGCCTCGCGCGCAATTACAACGTGGGTATTCACATGGGCCGGGTGGCGGAAAGTAATGTCACGGCCACCGCGATGGATTTCGTACTGGAAATGAAAGTCGAAGGCGATGCCTGGATGCCCGGCGGTCGCGCCAGTTATAAAGTCAGTCTAACCCGTGCCCCCGATGGGGCGCTGACGGGTACCTATACCGGCACCTTCCGGGACCGGCCCTATGCCGGTCGCGCCTTTGGCCGCGTGCGTCCTCCGCAAGCGGTTGCCCCCGGTTTTGTGCCCGTACAACCCGGCGAACATCCCCGCATTCTGTTCCGTAAAACGGATCTGCCCGCATTGCGGCAACGCGCCCAAACCGACTTGGGCAAATTGTGTCTGGAACGCATGGGTAGTGAAAAAGGTGCCGAGGGTGATGGCGATGCCATCGGCATGGGCGTGCGCTATCAGATTTCCGGGGACAAAGCCTGGGCCGAGAAGGCCAAGCTCTCGGTCGAACGCCACATGGCCAATCAGGCCGGGGGCGCACTGGCCGTAGGTCGAGCCTGGGGCCCACGGCAGGAACAGGTCGCCGTGGCGTATGACCTTTGTTACGATGCGTGGACGCCGGAATTCCGCAAGCAGGTAGAAACCTACCTGCGCTGGATTACGTTCATTGTCTTCTACGATCAATCCAAACTCAGTCGCACGATCAATTGGAATGTCACCTCGAATTATGCCGCCCCGATTTACTCCGGCTCCGCTTTCGCCGGTCTGGCGCTCTGGGGAGAAAAAGGCCCCGCGCCCGTCAAGCCTGCCGCCCCTTCCGCGGCGGCGCTGATTCCCCCGGCTGCTGACTTCAAGCCCCAGGCCGAGGTGCCAGTGGTCAAGATCGAACTGGGCAAGAGTCCCACGCAATGGCTGGCCACCGAAGCGCTGCCGCTGGCCATCGTGACCGATCCCATGCAGACCATGAACGGTCTGGAAAGTGAACGTCCCGCCCCCGGCAGCAAATTCACCATTGACGACAAAGAACTCACCTTCGCCCCGCTGGACGCCAAATATATTCAAGCGGCAAAGGGTGGAATTTCGCTGGAGCAATTGAAAAAAGACAAGGCCATCACCTGCTTCTTCTACACCGTGATTGATAATCCCGAACCGCGCCAGCTCAAAGTGCGTGTGCCCTTCAGCAAAGCCGGGCGCACCCAGATGGTACTCAACGGCGTGCGCGTGGCCAATGATCAGGTGATCCAATTGGAGAAGGGTCTGTATCCCATGCACTGCGCCCTGCGGCTCAGTGCCAAGTGGGGTTCGTTCGAACCGTGGTTTGAAGCGGTCACCGAGGCGGATCTGGCCAAATCCAAAACCGTGATGGTGGCTCAGCAGAGCGAGTATGACGCCGCGGTGAAAGAATGGGAATATGAAATCGCCGAATGGAAACGTGCCGATGGTATGGATCAGGCCACCGTGCGGCTGTTCCTGCAGGGGCGGCGCGTGATGTATCTCTTTGGCCGCGAAGGTCTGGGCCTGGGTGGGTATCAGGCCGAATCCGGCAGCTACTTCCAGCATGCCATCAGCGGTCCCAATCGCTACCACGCCGCGTATCTCAATATGTTCGGCCGGCCGCTCTCGTCGCTGGAGGATCTGAGTCATTATCTGCCGCGTGTGCTCTGTGCCACGGTTTATGGCGCTGCGGGCAAATGGCAGAACCAGGGCATCAATGCCCATCTGGAATTGGATCCTGACAATGTTTCCGCTTTGTTCCCACTCGTTCCCGCCCAGTGGCAGGCAGGTGTGCTGTGGGCGTGGAATCTGCATGTCGGCGGCAGCGTAGACAAGCCCGATCTGGAAAAAATTGCCGCGGGCGATCCGGTCCAGACTTTCCTGCACTATCCCACCGAGATGAAACCGGTGCCGTTGAATCAAGCGGGCTTACCGCTGGTCTGGCAGGCGCCGGACTTTGGTTACTATTCCTTCCGTAACGGTTGGGCGGGTGCCGACAACATCGTATTCCAGGCCTTTGGCCGTTGCCGCAGTTCCGGCGGTTGGGGTGGCGATGATGGCGGGACCTTCCGGCTATTGGGTTTCGGTCAGGTATTTGCCCATGGCAATGAAGGCCGTGAGACCCGGCGGTATCTGGAATCCGTGGTGATGTTCCCTGATGATCCCGATTTTGCCACCGGCAATATCGGCAAGCTCATTCATCAGGCGGCCCGGCCCGATGGTTCGGGGGAGGTCAGTTTTGATCTCAGCGCCCTGACACTGTCCACCAAAGACAAGGAAAATTGGCCGAAAAATGAGCGTTATGGCGATGTCCGCCACCCCGGCACCGCGCAACCCGGCGCCAAACATATCCGTGCGTTCGGTGTGGATTATTCCGGCAAGGTCGGCGCCCCGATGCTGCTGGCGATTGTGGATTCCATTGATGGTGGCAAGACCAAAGAATGGGTCTGGCAACTCGATGATGCCAGCGCCGCCAAAGCCACCGCCGATGGTTTTATTATCACTAAGGGTAACGCCACTCTGGTGGGGCACTTCGTGGCTCCCGCCGGCGTCAAAGTGGATGTCGGGGTGAAAAACTACCAGTCGGTGAAAAGCTCCGGCAACGGCGCGGGCAAGACCGAGATTGGTTTCAACGTCAGCCGTGTGGCCGTCACCGGTAGCGATCCGACCGCGGGCCATTTCTTCTTTGTGGCCACCCTGCAACAGGGCAATGCTCCGGCGCTGACGGTGACCGGTAAAGATTTGGCTGCCACGGTCAAACTCGGGACCCGTACCGTAAGTTTTAATGGCACCAAAGTCATTTTTGGCGAATGACCTGAACCTATACAAGCACATATCAAACCACGGGCGGGGCTCTAAACCCCGCCCGTTTTTCATGGGTTGTGGGGGTAGCGGGGGATAAACCCGCCCGATTTACTGCCCGAATCTGTGTGCTGCCGGATATAATAAACTAACCCTGCCACCAGTCTGCGTGTCTGCGCATAAATGGTGGAATAATCTGTCTTTTGGGTTGTGAAGGAGTGTTTATGCGCGCGGTTCCGACTTGGTTGCTGTTGACGTGTCTGGCGAGTGTCTCCCTGATCCCCGCCTGGGCCGATCGGATCGTCTTGCTGGACGGGCGCGTCATCGAAGGCCGGATGCGCCGGCTGAATGCCCGCGAGATGGAAATCAAGCCCCGGGTCGGCGAACCTTTTACCGTGATGGTCGAGGACGTGCGCTCCGTCTCGCTGACTTCGGATGTGACGGAAACGCAGAAGGCTGAATCCCGCTGGGCCGCCATGCAGGCGCGGTTCCGGGCCATGGACAAACTCCCCGACATCATCAAGGAACACGATGCTTTTATCGCGGAGTTTTCCACCTCCGACAGTGCCCGCAGCGCGCGGGAAAGTCGCGAAGCCTATCAGCGCATGCAGGCGGGGAAATATGTCAAATTTCGTCGCAACTGGGTCGCCCCCGAACAACGTGACGGGCTGCTTCGGGAAGGCCGCGAACGGTCAGTGCCCGCGCTGGATATGTATCGCGCCGGCAAGCTGCGCGAAGCCGTGGAACTGGCCAAGTCGGCGTTGACGGTGGATGAGGGCAATCCCACCGCCTTGGCGATTATGGGCATGGTCGCGATGCGTCAGAATCAAATCCTGCTGGCCCGGGACTGGTTCCTGCACATGACCGAGTTTGATCCCGACAGCATTTTGGGCTGGAACAATGCCAGTGTCGCGGCGCTGCAGTTGAACCGGGAACCTGAAGCGCTGCTGAACTTCAGCAAAGCCCTCCAATCCGGCGGTGATAACCGGCTGGTGGTGGATAATGTGGCGGACTTCCTCGGTTCCTATCAAGGCTCCAAGACGCTGCCCAGTTATATCAACCTGACTGCCACGTACGCCCAGGCGGAAACGCGCATGGTGGCGCTGATGGCCAAGCAGGGGCTGTATCGTTACGGCTCCAGTTGGGTGACCAAGGAAGAACGCAACAATCTGGATGCCACCGCGCAGTTGCTTTACGGCAAAATCCGTGAACTGGACGTGCAATATCGCCAGAATCAACTGGCGTACGATTCTGCTGTCGGGCAGATTGAAAGCGCCACCCGCGACTGGAATACCACCGTGGCCAACATTAATTATTACGACTTGCTCATTGCCCAGCAACGCCAGCAGATGGGCGTCATAGATGCCGTGCTGGTGGCCCGACGCGATGCTTTCTATATGGACCTGCAAACCATCCAACAGCGGCGCAATGACCTGATTCTGAAACGCGACCAAATCTCCGATGCGATGAAATTGATGCAGGCGGAGGCCCAGCAGTTGAAAGCCGATGCCGAAGCGTTTGAAAAGGTCCGGCTGACCGGGGCCAAACGGTATCTGGAACCGGGCGAAGAAACCACTCCGCCACCCCCGTTACCTGTAACCCTGCCCCCCGGTTACACCAAACTGCTCGACCCCGGCAGCGGTACTCCCACGCCGGGCCGTTGATTTCGATTCGTTCGGCTTATCCCGCAACCGTTTAGAACATATCGCCCAAACCGGCCATGTCCATATCCCCGCCCTTGGTGGCGAGGACCAGGGCTTTGGCGGGTTCGATCTTGCCGGCGGTCAGTTCCTGCCATTCTTCCGGGGTCAGCACGGCCACCAGAACTTTACCCGTGACTTCGGCGGGTAGCGGCGCGGTCAATTGGCCTTGGGCCACTTCGGCTTCAATAATGCGTGGCATAGACAGCTCCCGGGGAAACGGGGTATGGTGAACACAACAACTTCACACGACGCCAACCATTACCAATTCTTACAGGCGTGGATGATGTCGGCCAACTGGCCCACCGCCACGCACTGATAGGTATCGGCCCCGCCGTAGTACAGCTTCACCGAGTTGTCATCTTCCACGATCATGCTGCAGGGGAAGCAGACGTGCTCCACCAGCCCGCGCATTTCGTATTCGGCTTCAGGGAAGAGGATCGGGTGCTTGGTGACGTGCTTGACGATCCAAGGCTTGTCCAGGTCCAAAATGGCCGCACCCACCGAGTATTCACGCGTGGTGCAGTTGTTCATAATGGCGTGGAAAATGATGACCCAGCCTTCGGGCGTGCGGTGCGGAACCGTTGATGGGCCCAAGCCGCTGATGGCATAGTTCCACAGTTCGCTGGTGCTGAGGACTTCATGGCTATCACCCCAGTGCATCAGGTCGGGCGAATGATTCAGCCACACGTTGCCCTTACCGCCGGCGGAGCCCAGATTCGGGCGTTCCAGCCGCATGTACCGGCCATCTTTGCTCTTCTCGGGGAAGATGACCATATTGCGGTTGTCGGGGGCGGTGATGAAGTGGGAATATTTCAGGCTTTGCAGGTCTTTGCTGGTGAAGATCGCCACGCGGCTGCCGAAGCCGGCTTCCGTGGCCATCAGAACCTTGTACTCGCCATCAATGAAGGTGATGCGGGGATCGTAATAGACGCTGGCGGTCCACTTCAACCATTCGGCATCGTTGCCCAGATCAAAGGGTTCCGGCCGCAACTTCCATTGGATGCCATCGGTGGAATCCGCGCCCCACAGCAGGGTGCGGTGATTAAGCTGGTTCACCCGGCAGAGCATCACATAGCTGTTGGGGCCGGTTTTGATGGCCGAGGAGTTATACACGGCGCGCATTTTGGTGGGGAAATCTTTGCTGGTCAGCACCGGATTGCGGGGGTGCCGGGTCAGCACGTCTTTGGTAATTTTGGCATAATTCACGGCCATGTCGGTACACTCCTGTTAACGAATCGAAACGCCAGCACAAACACCCTGACGGTTGCTCGCCAGCGGTTATTAGCGGCGATTGTAGGGGCATTTTCCCAAAACTGCAAAACGCCGGGGTGGGAATACACCGGCGTTGGGTTTCTGGGACATATCCGGGTTTATTTCTTCTTGGCCGGGGGGGTGGCCAGTTGTTTGTTCAAGTCGGCCTCGGAGGCGTTGGGGTCAAAGGTAAAACTCCCGCCCTTGCTGCCACCATCGCCGAGGGTCACTTGGCCGTCTACCACGTTGGGAGCGCTGTTAATGAAGGCGTGAGCAATAATTTGTATGCGCCCGCCGCCGGGGGGAACGATATTGGGGGGTAGATGGATGGTCTTGCGCCAGGCGGCTTGCCCGGTGGCTGGGTCGAGCAGTGCGACACTGACCCCGCCACCAATGGCGGTATGGGTGCTGGCGGAAGTGATGAACTTATTCCCCAGTAAAGCCACGCCATACACCGGCCAGGCACTTTCGAGTTGCCCGTTGCTGACGATCAGTCGTTGACTGGGGGCAACCAGATATTTCCATTTCAGGGCGCCATCTTTGCGCTGACGGCATATACCCAACCGGTGTGATCGCCAAAGATCACGCTATCGCCCTGGACCAGTGGTACGCCGGACACACGGCCATCAGCCAGAAACGACCACGCCACCTGCGTCCCGCGCCGCCCATCCACACGTTGCTGATGACTATCCACGACCACATCCACATCACCGGCCTTGACGGCCGCGGCTTGCGGATTTTCGATGCGCCATTGCTTGGGCCAGTCGTTGGCGATTTCGCCCGTGGGGATTTTTTCCTCAGCGGGGAGTTTGCTGGCGGGAGCGGCCCCCAGCAAACGCTGGGCATCGGCCATGGGCTTTGGGGGGTCGTCGCCGGTCATGGCATTGAAGCCGCGCACCTGCGTAATGCAACCACAGGCATTGGCGGTGGAATAGACCATACCATTGGCCGGGAAGCTGCCGATGGCACAACCCGAACGCGCGGCGGTGATCTGTTCGCCGGAATAATCGGTGGAGGTATAGAACCCCATCTGCCCGAATAGCAGGAAGTTATTGGTGGCGGTGAAGCGGGTGCAGCGTTGATTCCAACTATAACCCACCACGGTGCTGGTCTTGCCACTGTCCGGGTCGTAATTCCAGATATTCATGAACGCCCCGGCAAAAAAGACTTTGCCATTCTGGCGCAGGACGTTATAGGCCGCCACGTTGTAATTGCGTTTGAACGGTGTGTCATCGCTGTGCAGGGTGCGCCCCGTCTTGGCGTCGAGGGTGGCGATGAATGGGCGTTCTCCGCCGGAGATGGCCGCCGAACCCCATACAATCAACTTATCCCCGACCGGCAGCAGTTGTCCGATGCCCCGTTGGGCAACCTCAGCTTTGGCTTCGGCCGGTTGCAGTGTGACACTGACCATTTCGGGGTTTTCCCAGAGCATTTTGCCGGTGGCTAATTCCAGGGCCAACACCATTTGCACCTTAGTGCTGACCGGCCAACGACCGGTAAATGTCCGGTAGTCACTGGGTTTGGCCAACAGCGCATACACCCGTCCGCCGGGCACATCCACGCTGGGGGCCAGCAGTAGCAGATCGGGCCGGGCATAACTCCAGAGTTCTTTACCGGTCTGGGTTTGGAAGCATTTCAGCTTGCCTGTGGCCGCGAC
>JBIJDM010000036.1:0-16638 GCA_044344145.1 Phycisphaerae bacterium | reverse complement strand
GACGATGATTTTGTCACCCACCACACGCACGCAGTGTGTTTCTTCCAGCAGACCTTTATCTGCGGCGCTGGCGGTGCCGGGGAAGGAATGTTTCACCTGACCGGTGGCGATATCCAGCGCCACCAGATCGGCGCCCGCTTTCAGATAGGTAAATACCATCCCCTGATCCGCCACCAGCGACCAACGGCGGGTGCCGACTTTGCGATCGCGCCGGATGGTCCAGAGCGGTATGCCATTGAAAGCATCGCGGCATTGAAGCGACCAGGTGTCTTCCTTGCTGGCGGGGTCTTTCATGGCGTAGCGGTCTTCGATATCCAGCACGGTATATCGGCCCCAGATGCGCACCCCGCCTCCGGGGTTGTATCCGGCCGGATTGCCTGACCAGGGATTGGGCTGCGCCAGAGTGATCCATTGCAGTTGCCGGATCGGCTTGACGGCCTGATCCTGCGAGCAGGTGGCACCATCGGGGCCGTAATCAAAATGGGTCCAGTCGTCCATGGTGGTGGGCCGGGGCTTGCGGGTGACTTTCCACGCACCGCCGGTCTTTTCATATAGCGCACCGAACGGGGCGATCACGCGCATGAGTTCCCCGGCTGGGGGGGCGGCAGCGCCCAGTTCATCGCGATCCACCACCAGCAGGTTAATCAGATTGGACGCGTAGGGGAGTTGGGATTTATCCTGCCAGGTCATGGCGCTGGCCAGCGGATACACCCCGCGCGTCAGCAGCGTGGCCCGGACCTGATCGCGCCCGGCATCGTCACGGGCAAGATTCTGAACCAGAATTTTGCCCCCGGCGGTAAGTTCCGCCTCAAACGTGCCCTCGGAGGCGCCGACATGCACAACCAAGCCGACAGGATTTTCCATGGCTTTGAGTGCATCGGCCACCGGCGGTGTGGCCGCCAGGCCCAAGGTTGGCGTCAGTATACATGTATACAGTAGCAGACCGCGGAGTAATTTCATCGTATACCTCAACTTTTTACGATCCAGTAAGACGGGCTTCATGCACGTAGCCCATTTGGACAGGTTCGGTTCTTTTCAATTCAATTGATTGTACAAACGGCAGCGCAGGGGAGCAACCCGGGTAGGTTTATGTGTTGTGGTGGGAATGGCTGTAACTACGCGGTTATCCGGCATAACGACAACCGGGCGAATATTAGGCCAAGTGGGAGTTTTATCCTGCTGCGTGTTGACAATTTTCGGATAATGCAAAATGATACGCATTCATATACGTGTTCGAGCGTTATAGTGGCAGTTCTTAGGTCTGTGGTTAGGTGCACGCTTCGGGGATGCCCCGAGATGGGATTGTGTTATGGCCCGGGTTACGTTAGAAAAAGTTTCCAAGGTGTACCAAGGCGGCGTCCGCGCGGTCAATAGTATTGATTTGGACATCAAAGACCGGGAATTTGTCGTACTGGTAGGCCCTTCGGGCTGCGGCAAGTCCACCACCCTGCGCATGATCGCGGGTCTGGAAGAGATTTCCGAAGGCAGTATCAGTATCGGCGACAAACTGGTCAATAACGTCCCCCCCAAGGACCGCGATATCGCGATGGTGTTCCAGTATTACGCCCTCTACCCCCATATGACGGTCTATAAGAACATGGCCTTTGGCCTGATGCTCCGGCGGCGGGAACTGGGCCTGACCCGGGAAGAAATCGACCAGCGGGTGCAGGAGGCCGCCAAGATTCTGGGCATCACCCCCTATCTGGAACGTAAACCCAAGGCCCTCTCCGGCGGGCAGCGCCAGCGCGTGGCCGTGGGCCGGGCGATCGTACGGAACCCCAAAGCCTTCCTGTTCGATGAACCCCTGTCCAATTTGGACGCCAAGTTGCGGGTGGAAACCCGTGCGGAAATCAAGAAATTGCACCTGCGGCTGAAAACCACCACCATTTACGTCACCCACGATCAGGAAGAGGCCATGACGCTGGGCGACCGGATCGTGGTCATGAAGGATGGTTTGATCCAACAGGCCGAGCCGCCTCTGGTGGTATACGAAAAGCCCGTGAACCGTTTTGTGGCGGGTTTTGTGGGCACGCCCCCGATGAATTTCTTAAATGTGAAAATCACCGAGGGTAATTACGCGGTTTGGGGTAATCAGAAGTTGCGTATGCCCGAGGCCACGGCAGGGGTTTTGAAAAAATATATTGGCAAGGAAATGGTGCTGGGGCTGCGTCCCGAGGCCTTAAGTCCGGTATCCGAGGGGCGTTTTGTGCACCCGGAGAACAGTTTTGAGGTGAAAATCAACGTTTTGGAGCCTTTGGGCAACGATGTGGACGTTTACCTGTCCACGGACGGCCACGACCACCTGATTTGCCGAACCGAGGCGCAACTGTTTGGCAAATTGCAGATTGGCGGTATAATCCCTCTTTATGTGGACCTGCGGAAGGCCCACGTGTTTGAGCCGGGAGACAATGGCGTGAATGTCACGTTAGGAACACAGGCTAAGCATGCGGCTGACTAAGGCGCATCTTCGTACTCGGCGTAGGAGTGTCCGTCCGGACCTACGCGGGTTGTTTGTGACCGGCACAAGGGAGTCAGACAGGGTGTAACCTTTGGCCTGACAATTTCCTGTAGTTGGCGTAAGCCAATTGCAAATCGGGTGTGAGTGCCCGGTTTTTTCGACGGACGGTGGAGTTGTCTCCGCCGTTTTTAATTTTTGCACCGGTTAACGTGCCGGGCGGATACTAAAGCAGAGGGCCGCGCTGTGAACCAAGATCTCATTCGTCTGATTGACTCCATCGCCCGCGACAAAAACGTGGATAAGGAGTTGCTGTTCCAGGATATCGAAGCCGCTCTGCTCTCCGCCGCGCGCAAGTTCTACGGCGAAGTGGACGACGTGACATGCGTGATTGACCGCATGACCGGCGAAATCCAGGTCCGCAAGGCCCTGCAATTGATTGATTACCGCGAATTTGGCCGCATCGCCGCCCAGACCGCCAAGCAGGTGTTGATCCAGAAAATCCGCGACAACGAACGCGCCAGCGTGTTTGACGAATTCGTCGAACAGAAGGGCATGATTGTCACCGGCGCGGTGACGCGCGTGGAAGGCAACAAGCTCATCGTGACCATGGGCCGCGCCGAAGCGCTGCTCCCCAAGAGCGAACAAATCCCCGGCGAAACGCACAATGCCGGCGACCGCATCCGCTGTCTGTTGCTGGATGTCCGCGATGAAGGCAACGCCGTCAAGCTGGTCCTGTCGCGCAGCCATCCCGATTTTATCAAGCGGCTCTTCGAGGTGGAAGTGCCCGAAGTGCAGGAAAAAGTCATCGAAATCCGGGCCCTGGCCCGCGAAGCCGGCTACCGCACCAAGATTGCGGTCTCCTCGATTGATACCAAGGTGGACGCCGTGGGCGCCTGCGTGGGTATGCGGGGCAGCCGCATCAAGAATATTGTGGACGAACTGGGTGGCGAAAAGATTGATATCGTACGCTGGAACGAATCCAGCCAGATTTTGATCACCAACGCGCTCAAGCCCGCCGAAGTGGTGGACATCGTGCTGAACTTTGAATTGAACCGCGCCACGATTGTGGTGAATGAAGATCAGCTCTCGCTGGCCATCGGCAAGCGTGGGCAGAACGTGCGTCTGGCGGCCCGGCTGACGGGTTGGGATTTGGACATCCTCACCCCGGCGGAACACAAGAAGGCGCTGGAAGACATGGAACGCGTGTTCAAGAGCATCCCCGGCGTGGAAGATACCGTGCTCGATCGCATCGTGGCGATGGGCCTGATCAATCTGATGGATATCGAAGAAGTCGGCGTGGAGCCGCTGGTCAAGGAATTGGGTATGGCGCCGGAAGTGGCCGCCCAGGTTCACAAGCTGGCCAGCGAAGAAGCCGCGCGGATTCAGGTCGAAGACGAAGCCCGCAAGGCGCAGGCGGACATCCAACGCCGGGCCCAGCAGGCTTCGGGCGTACCGGCCCCGTCCGATGCCCCGGCCCCGATCCGTTCGCCCTTTGCCGGTATCAAGTCCGATGTTACATCCGACACCCCGCGTCTGTCGCCCTTTGCGGGCATTGACGCGGCCAAGGATGATGAATGAAGTGTGTCCTGAAGGTAGGAAGCGATCCCAGAGGGCGTTAGACCTGGCTGGGCTTTAACCCGGAGTTCCCGTTGGCCAAGAAAATCAGCATTAAAAACGTCGCGAAAGACCTCAGCACCAAGCTGGGCCGGGAAATTGATTTCCACGCTATTGTCGAGTGGATCAAGCAGGACCCGGATCTGGCCAGCGCCTATCCTCATCCGGTGCATCAGACCCCTTTGGATATCGGTCTGGTCGAGTCCATTGAGGACCCCGAGCACGACGACCATAAGAAAATCATCGCCATCAATGACCGTCTGCACAAAGCTGCCGCCCCGGCGGATGAGGCCAAAGGTGAAACGGGCAAAGCCAAGGGTAAAACCAAGGGCAAAGCCAAAGGCAAAACCAAGGCTGGTGAAGCCGAATCCGAAACCGAAGCGGTGGCTCATGTGGCTCCCGCGCCGGCGACCGAACCGGTCGTCGAAACCGCTCCGGCGGTCGTGGAAGCGCCGGTGGCTGATTCTGTCGCTCCGGTGGTTGAAGTGTCACCGCCTGTGGTGGTCGAACCCAGCGTCGCGCCGGTAACCCCGGAAGCCGTCGTGGTCCACGCTCCGGTTGGGCATACCGGTCACGACGTGGCCCCCGAAGCCCATCCCGCGCCCGCCAGCGAAGCCCCGGCCGTGGAGGTGCCCGCCAAACCCATCCGTCCAACAGAAAAGCCCAAGAAGCCCATCGTGGCACGCGGCAAGCCCAATGTGGTGAACAAGCCCACCGTGGTGCCGGTCAGCAATATGGTCCAACCCAAGCCCGCACAAATGAAGGGCCCGCAGGTAGTGCGCATCGAAGAAGCCGATCGCCTGCCCGCTCCCCGGCCCCGGCCGCGGCCGATGGGCGGAGATAATCGTAACGGCAGCAGCGGGCCCAATCGCGGTCCCAATAATGGTCCCAACAACGGTCCCGGTGGACCGCAATCCATCCCCATGCCCGCCAGTACCGGGCGCAGCGGTTCCACGCACAAGAAGAGTGCCGCCGCGATCGAGAAGGATGAAGAAGAATCACGCAAGGCCCGGGCCCGGTTGGCCCGGCGCAAGGGCGGCCGCAGTGCGGACGCCGGTGTGGCGGCCATCCGTGAATGGCGCGAGCAGGATCTGGCAGACCGCGCCGAGCGCATCGCCACGGCCGTGGGTACAGTCAAGGAACGCAAGCGCGAAATGTCCAAGAGCGAACGCGCTCAGGTCACCGCGCAGGCGGTCCAGCACAAGCCCGAAATGATCGAAATCGAACTGCCCATTTCGCTGCGTGATCTGGCGGAACTGATGGGTGTGAAGGTGGCGGATCTGATTCGCAAGCTCATGGCCCAGGGGGTCATGGCGACCGCCAATCAGGCCATCGAGGCCGAAACCGCCCAGTTGATGTGTATGGAATACGGTATCGAACTGCATATCAAGCAGAAGCGCACCGCCAGCGAAATGCTGCGGGAAGATTATGACGCCCATGCCATGCAGGTCGAACAGGTGCCGCGTCAGGCCATCGTGACCATTCTCGGCCACGTGGATCACGGCAAGACCAGTCTGCTGGACAAGATCCGGACCGCCAATGTGGCGGCGGGTGAAGCCGGTGGGATCACCCAGCACGTCGGCGCGTATGTCGTCGAAGTGATGGGTGGCGACGGCAAGCCCAAGCGCGTAACCTTCCTCGACACGCCCGGTCACCAGGCCTTCACGGCCATGCGGGCGCGCGGGGCTACGATGACGGATGTGGTGGTGTTGGTGGTGGCGGCCGACGACGGCGTGATGCCCCAGACCATCGAATCCATCGCCCACGCCAAGGCGGCGGGCGTGCCCATCGTGGTCGCCATGAATAAAATTGACAAGGCCGAAGCCAATCCCATGAAGGTCATGGGCCAGTTGGCCGAACACGGTCTGAATCCCACCGAATGGGGCGGTGATACCGAAGTGGTCAAGACTTCGGCCCTCACCGGCCAGGGCATCAAGGAATTGATCGAATATCTGGATTACACTGCAACCCTGCGCGACCTCAAGGCGGCACCAAGTCTGCCCGCCCGCGGGGCGGTGGTGGAAGCATTTGTGGATCCCAACCGTGGCGTGATCGTGCGTTTGCTGGTCCAGAACGGGACCTTGCGTACCGGCGATTATCTGGTCTGCGGACCCGCCCACGGACGTGTGCGTTCGCTGACCGATGACCGGGGCCGGACGATCAAGGAAGCCGGGCCTTCGCTGCCGGTGGAAGTGGTCGGGCTGAGTTCCGTACCCACGGCGGGCGAGCAGTTCTATGTCACACCCACGCCGGAAATGGCGCGGACCGTGGCCGATGACCGGGCCCAGCAGGATCGCCTCGGCGAGATTGCCAAGCGGCACACCATCACGCTGGAAAATCTCTACAGCACGCTGCAGGACAACAAGATCAAGGAACTGCGCGTGATTCTGAAGGCCGACGTGCAGGGCTCGTTGGATGCCATCAAGAGTCTGCTCAATCAGGAATTCGGCGGCGCGGAAGTCAAGATCCACATGCTGCATGCGGCGGTGGGCGGGATTTCCGAAAGCGATGTGCTGCTGGCGGATGCCTCTAAGGCCATTATTGTCGGCTTCTCGGTGGTGCCGGACGAATCGGCCCGCAAGCTGGCCGAGAGCACCGGCGTGGAAATCCGGGCCTACCGGATCATCTACGAAATCGCCGACGACATCCGCAAGGCCATGTCGGGCCTGCTGAGTCCGGAAAAACAGGAACATGTGCTCGGTCATGCCGAAGTGCGTCTGGTCTACAAGATCAGCCGCATCGGCAATGTCGCGGGTTGCGCCGTCACCGATGGCGTGTTGCAGCGGGCGTGCAAGTACCGCCTGATCCGCGATGGCGCGGTGCTGGTGGACAACCTGCTGCTGGATTCGCTCAAGCGCGGCAAGGAAGACGCCAAGGAAGTCCGCGGCGGTTTCGAATGCGGCGTGAAGGTCGCCGGTTACGACGATCTCAAGGAAGGCGACCGTCTGGAAGCCTACAAGACCGTCGAAGTGGCCCGGACGCTGTAAACCTTATACCTCTCCTGGAGAGGTGGTTTTATGCTGATTGGTTTGTTGCAGGTGGATTTGCGGCTGCAGGACGCGGTGAGTGTAAACTCGAAACGCGGCTTGCTGCGTAGTTTGCAGGACCGCTGGCGGCATGATTTCGGGGCCACGGTGGCCGAAGTGGACCGGGCCGAAAATCCGGTGGCCAGTGTGCTGGCCGCGGCTTTGATCGGCAATGACGCCCGCTGGCTGGAGACGCAGTTGGCCCGCATGGTGGAAACCGCCAAACGGCAGCGGGATATAGATTTGGTGGACTATCGCATCGAGTTACTGGAAGGCCACGGGGCCTGAGTGACCACGGCGGGAAATTACGCGAGCACGCATGCATGTACCGCAGCAAAAATTAGCCGCCCAAATCCAACGGGCGATGAGCATCCTGATCGCCCGCGAGGTGACCGACCCGCGTGTGGACGGCATGATCAGTATCACGAAAGTGGAACTGACCCCCGACCAGCGCGAGGCCAAAATCTATGTCAGCCTGATGGGCAACAAAAATACGCCCAGCACGGTGGTGGCGGGCTTGCAGGCCGCGGCCATGCGATTGCGCAAGGCGCTGGGCAAGAATGTGCAGCAACGCACGTTGCCGCAGTTGCGTTTTGTGCTGGATGAAACCCTGAAACGGCAGGCCATTGTATTGCAGAAGATCGCCGAAGCCACGGCCAATCCTGCGCCGGCGCCAACGCCGGATGATCAAACTAACTAGCTCCCCGGGATGTCGAGTATATCGAGAGGAATTGGGTCATGAAGAAAAATGCCATCAATCTGGAAGTGCTCAAAAAGATCGTAGCGCGCTTCATCAAGGCCGCCCCCGAAGCCCCCGCCGCCGTTGAGCCGCCCAATCCCATCGCCCGCATCGTGCAGGCGTTTCTGGAATTCGACTGCGACAAGGTCCGTTCGGAAGCCGCCGAAAAGCGGCTGCTGTCCAGCGTGGTGGACTACAACGAATTGCGCGTCACCCCGGCCATCGAACTGGCCGCGACCATCGGCACGCGGTATCCCTACGCCGAGTACCGCTGCACGGCGCTGCATTACACGCTGCATGCGTTGTATGACACCGAGAACGCCATGACGCTGGCCCGGTTGCACGAAATGAAAAAGCCGGAAATCCGGCCCTTCCTGCGCAGCCTCGCCGGGATGACCGCATACATCGAAGCGGCCGTGGCGATGGATTGCTTTGGTGTACCTGCCGTGCCGATTGATACCAAACTGCTTTTGTATCTGCAGGCCAAAGGCGCCATCACCGATGATGCCCCGGTGGATCAGGTGCAGACCGCGCTGGAAAAACTGGCCAAAGGTGACAACGCCGCGAAGTTCTTTGCGGGCAGCCGCGTGGAGCTGGATACCTGGCAACCCAAGACCTGGCCCGCTTCGCCAAAGGTGGGCAGTGCGATCCTCCCGAGCAATATGGACCAATCACGCGAAGGCGTGGTGGTGGAATTGGCCAAGACCGGCAGCATGGCCCAGAACGTGAAAGCCGAAGTGGATAAAGCCCGCGCGGCCAAAGCCAGCAAGTCGGCCAAGGTGGCCAAAGAAACCAAAGTGGAAGCGCCCGCCGAGAAACCGGCCAAACCGGTGAAGCCGGGCAAAGAAGTGAAAGTCGAAAAGGCGCCGGTAAAAACTGCGGCCAAACCCGCAGCTAAACCCGCGACCAAACCTGCGGCCAAATCCGAGGCGAAGGCCCCGGCCAAAGCCGTCAAGGTTGTCCCCGCGCCCAAGAGTGCCAAGCCCGCCAAAGGCAAAGGCAAGTAACGTCCCATTAGCCCCCAATTATCCGCGTTGATAAAGGAAGTCCGGATGAAGACCACCAAACCCAATGTTCTGCGCCTCGGCATCCCCAAAGGTTCGCTGGAAAACAGCACCGTGGATCTGTTCGCCAAGGCGGGTTACCGCATCAATATTTCCGAGCGTTCCTATTTCCCGAGCATTGATGATCCGGAAATGGAAGCTGTGCTCTTTCGCGCCCAGGAAATGTCGCGCTATGTCGAACAGGGAGTGATTGATGTCGGCCTGACTGGTTCGGACTGGGTGCAGGAAAATCATTCCGACGTGGTTGAAGTGTGCGAACTGGTCTACTCCAAGGCCACCAGCCGCCCGGCCCGCTGGGTGCTGGCGGTGCCCAATGAATCGTCTGTCCAGAAACCCGAGGACCTCGACGGCGGCGTAATCGCCACCGAACTGGTTAAGTGTACCGAGCAATATTTCGCCCAGCGCGGCATCAAAGTGACCGTGGAATTTTCCTGGGGCGCCACCGAAGTGAAGGCCCGGCTGCTCGATGCGATTGTGGACATCACCGAAACCGGTTCGTCGCTGCGGGCCAACAACCTGCGCATCATTGATACGATTCTGACCTCGACGACGCGCTTGATCGCCAACAAGGCCGCCTGGGCCAATCCCGCCAAACGCGAGAAGATCGAAAATATCGCGCTGTTGCTCCGCGGGGCCATCAATGCCCGCGAAAAGGTGGGCCTGAAGCTCAACGCCCCCAAAGATCAACTCCAGACCATTCTGGGGCTGCTGCCTTCCGAAAAGTCGCCCACCGTGTCGGCGCTGGCCGATGGCACCTGGGTGGCGGTGGAAGTGATCGTGGAAGAACGGTTGGAGCGGGAACTGATTCCCAAACTCAAACGCGCCGGGGCCACGGGTCTGATCAGTTATCCTTTGAACAAAGTTATTCCCTGAGTAAACCCTTTAGGCCGGACGGGCTCCGCACATGCTACGGTACCGCCTCTTACTCGGCATCCTCTTCGCCGCACTCCTGATCGGACTGGTGGCGCTGGACCGGCACATGGCGGTGAACTGGCCGCGCGGCATGAGTTGGCCACCGGGGCTGATTGTGGCGTTGATCGCCATTCCGCTGATTATCATTGCCGTGCGCGAGATGCGCGGTCTGCTGTCCAAGGTGGGCGTGGACATCTCCGTGCGGCTGTGCACCACGATGGCGCTGTTGTGCATGCTCTGGCCGTGGGCGGAACAGATTGCCCAGAAAAAATTGCAGGACGTGCCGGGTTTCTGGGGCCATTGGATCACCACCGTCAAACCACACTATCTCACCCCAACCATTCTGGCCTTCACACTGGTGGCGGCCATGGTCATGCACTCGCGCAAACAGCGGATTGACGGCGCTATCGGCAGCACCGGTGGCGCGCTGCTGGCGGTGGTGTATCTCGGCGTGCTGCCCGGGTTTTATCTGCCCATCTGTCTGTCGTATTCCGCGTGGATGCTGCTGCTGATTATTGCCATCGTCAAATCCGCCGATATCGGCGCGTATGTCACGGGCCATTTGCTGGGCCGGCATAAACTGATTCCGTGGCTTTCCCCGGGCAAGACCGTGGAAGGTTTCTTTGGCGGGCTGCTCTTCTCCACCTGTGTGGGCATGCTTTTGGCTTGGTGGTATCCGCCCACGATGTGGTGGCAGGGCGGGGCGGCGGGTTTGCTGCTGGGCGCGGTGGGCCAAGTGGGCGATCTGCTCGAATCACTCCTGAAACGCGATGCCGGGGTCAAAGACTCCGGGGTGGTGCCCGGCTTCGGCGGGGTGCTGGATATTCTGGATTCACCCCTGCTGGCGGCACCGTTGGCGTATTGGCTGCTGAAGATCATGGTGGTGGTCCCGGTGTAACGATGTTGTGCTTTGCGTCCGCTTACCTCTGAGTGTAACTTTGTCTTTAGCCTACAGTCTTATTCATGTGGATCCGTCTTTGGTGGCGGTGAACAAGCCTTCGGGCTTGGCGGTGCTGCCGGGCCGGGGGCGCACGGATTGTCTGTTGGAGCAGTTGCGAGTGGACCCCGCGCTGGCAGGGTTGCCGGTGCTGCCGGTCCACCGGCTGGATGCCGATACCAGCGGGGTGCTGGTGTTTGCCCGCAGTACCGCGGCCCAGCGCAGTCTGTCAGAACAATTCCGCCTGCGCAGTGTGAACAAAGAATATCTGGCGCTGGTGCGCGGCAGTCCCCTGCAGGAATCGGGCAGCATCGTCCGGCCCATCGGCATTGATCCGCGCCATCCCAAACAGATGATTATTGGCGGGCGCGATCCGCGCCCGGCGGAAACGCGTTTCACCATCGAGCAACGCTTCCGCGATGTGACGCTGTTGCGGGTGCAGCCCCTCAGCGGCCGCCGGCATCAAATCCGCGTGCATCTGAAGGCCTGGGGCTATCCGCTGGTCTACGATGCCCTCTATGGCGGGACGGAACTGCTATTGTCGGAATTCAAACGCGGCTTCAAAGCGGGCAAGTATCAGACGGAAAAATCGCTGGTCAAACGCCTCACGCTGCACGCCCACCGGCTGACACTTCAGCATCCCGATGACGGGCGCGAAGTCAGCTACTGTGCGGAAATCCCCAAAGATTTGGCCGGCCTGCTCAAGACCCTGACGCGCTGGGCGCCGCCGCGTCTGTAACCGGCACCACTTCCCATACCGCGACGATATTCCAATACCGGTACAACGGCACCACACGCACGGCAGGCCCGAGTTTGGCCTGGGTTTCGTGCATGAATCCATCCCAATCCCGCAGATCGAAATAGCTGGCGACAAATACATGCCCGGCGGTCCCGGCAGACTTTTGTGCGGCCAGCGCGCGGCTGACCAAGTTGGGCACGGATTCCCAACGGCCCTTTTCATCCCGCCGGGGGTTGAACTGCTGCATGTGGGTGTAATAACGCATGGTGAAAGGCTCAAAGGAGCAGACGGCATTATTGGCCGTGCCCCCGGCCTTACGCATCGCCGCCGCGCCATTCGCCAGCGCGTCGCTGACCAAATTGATGCGGCGCTGATAGCCTTGCAGCCGGGTCACCGCATCCTGACCATGCAATACCAGCAGGCTCCCCAACAGCACCAGCGTCAGCGTCACCCGCCGGGGGCTGATACCCCCGCGACTGCCCAGCCCGCACGTGACCAGCGTCAGATAGGCCAGCAGCACCGGCAGCAGCGGGATCCAAAAGCGCACAAAATCAAACGGCCACACCAGATAGAGGCCAACATATAACGCCACCGCCAGTTCGGGCATGCGACTATCCCCGGCCCGCCAGATCCGCCAGATATAGCCCAGCAGCGCCAGCAGTAGCCCGAGTTTGGCGATGATATTGAACACGCCAAACATAGGACTCTCACGCGGCGGGGGGACGAACACCAGACTGAGGCTCGTGGCGTGCGGCAACATCATCTGGCCCGCGGCCACGGTGATTTTGTCCACTTGATACCACGGGGTTTTGAAGTCATCGGTCAGGCCGACGAGTAATTGCCGGGTATAGCTGTTGCGCGACTGGGTGCCGCTGAACAGGCTGCGCTCCGGCGATATTAGATGCATTCCGGCATAATAGTTTGCCGCGACCAGTAGAATCAGGCCCCCAGCGCGAAACACTGTCCGCAAGGGCAGCGTAGGCGTATATTGCCACCTGTTCACCGCAATCCAGACCAGCATGGGATATGCCAGCGTGGTGGCGATACAGACGATACCCGCCGAGCGCACCGCGGTCACCGCCACCGCCAGTGCAGCCATGGCCAGCGTCCAGCCGATGTGGGTATACCAGCGCGGTCGGCGCAGGGCTAACAAAATCCAGCCCAGCAGCAGGGCCGTGAACAGCGGCTCGGAAAAAATCGCAGTGACGTTCTCCAGCACATGGCCGGACAGGCCATAGAGCAGCGTCAGTATGGCCGCCAGCCAGGCCCGCAACCGCGGACACTCTACCGGGGCCAATAAGGTGCCAATGACCAGCCACGCCATGATGATGGCCACGCACTGCTGCAAGCCCACCGCGATGTGCAGGCCACGAATGTCAAAACCGGCAACTTTTCCCCACACGGCCAGCACGCCGGAAAAGCCGGGGGGATAAAACGTATCATCCGACATTCCCTGAAGGCGAATTCCCTGACCATTGGCGAGGCTTTCCGCCGTCAGAACGTAGCTGAATTCGTCCGGCGAGATGAACAGCGAACGATTAAGCGTCCAAAGTCCGCGTTCATCAATGTGTATGATGGCCAATAAGGGGGTGAGTAGCGCCAAACCCAGCAATAAGCGGGGGCCCCACGGGGAACCGAAAATGCGTCGCAAAAGCGCCAGCATAGGTGCTCATGGTAACTCAGACGGCGGGTATGTGCGAGTTTAAGTGAAGTTACCCGAGCGCAGGGTTGACGCTGTCGGCATCCCTCGCTAGCCTATGGTAAGCGCAGCGGGTATGCTTCGACATGTGCCGATGACCCACCGTGCCAGATAGGAGTAACTGATGATCGTAACCATTAGCGGCCGTCATATGGAAATCACCCCGGCGATTCATAAGTATGCCGAGGAAAAGGCCTTGCGTCTGACCAAGTATTATGACCTGATCCAGGAAATCGAAGTGGTGTTGGACACCCATTCGGACAAGACCATGAAGGTCGAATTCATCGTGAATGCGGAGCATAAGAATATGTTCATCGCCACCGTGTCCGGCACCGATTTGTACGGCTGCATTGATCAGGTGGTGCATAAACTCGAACGGCAGTTGACCGACCATAAAGAAAAGCACCGTAATCGTAAGCACCCGGTTTAACCGGGTTTGATTCCAAGTTGTTGTTAGAAGGACCATCATGAAACTGGCTGATTTTATTGTCACCGAAGCGATTGTTCCCCAACTCAAGCATACGGCCCGCGACGAAGTGATCCGTGAGTTGGTGGAATCTCTGGCCAACTGCAAGGCCGTCGCCAAAGGCGATGTGGATGAGATTGTCGATGCGATTATTGCCCGCGAGAAAAAAGGCAGCACCGGTTTTGGCAAAGGTGTGGCGGTGCCGCACGTGAAACTGGCCAAGATCAAAAAGCGCGTCAGCGTGATCGGGTGTTCGGCGGGCGGGGTGGATTTCTCCGCCTTGGACAAGCAGCCCGTCTATTCGATTTTCCTGCTCCTGAGCCCCGAAAATGAGCCCGATGGCCATTTGCAGGCCATGGAGAATATTTTTAACCACCTGAATCAGGACAAGTTCCGTCGTTTCCTGCGGCAGGCCACCACGCAGGCTGCGGTGGTGGATTTGATTCAGGAAGCTGATGCCGCCCGCTGATTTGCGGGGACATCCCAACGCCTTGCAACAGGTTTTTGTATGGACCGCATCGTCGTCATCCAAAACACATTAGGTCTGCACGCCCGTCCGGCGATGCAGTTTGTGGACGTGGCCAACGGCTTCAAAGCCTCGGTTCGCGTCTGCAAGGGCGATCAGTGCGTGGATGGCAAGTCCATCATGCAGATGATGATGCTGGCCGCCACCGAAGGCACCCGTTTGACTTTACAGGTAGACGGTGAGGACGGGCCGGCGCTGCTCGATGCGCTGGAAAAGCTGGTGAACGAAAAGTTTGGCGAAGAATAAACCGCCGTAAGTCCTTGCACAACATAGGGATACTAAACCGGGGCGACCCGGTTTTTTTTATTCTGTTTGCCCTCGTGGGGCAACAATAATCTACTCCCGGCGTTTGTTACCTGTCGGGCAGTCGTTTACGCTGCTGTGAATATCATATTCGGAGCTTACCATGATCAAGTCTTTGCGTACGTTGGCATGTCTGGCCGTGATGGGTTTGGCCGCAACTTTGGCTTCCGCTCAAGCCGTGGTATTCCAATACAGCCAATTCCCCATGTGTAATCCATCCACCAAGAATCCCGAGGGCGTGCCGGTGGGGGTGTATCTGTGGTTGCCTGCGGAAGCCAAGCAGATTCGTGGGCTGATTGTGTCCGGGCAGACGCTGATTGAACGCGAAATGTCCAAAGACCCCATCATCCGCAAAGCCTGTGCGGAGCAGTCGTTGGGGATTCTGCACGTGCGTAGCGGTTTGAATTCAGTCAAATTGCAGGAATTGCTCGACGGCTTTGCCACCCAGTCCGGGTACGCGGAATTATCCACGGCGCCGCTCTTTTTTGTCGGTCACTCGGCCGGTGGTCCCCAGGCCCGTCAGGCCGCGGCCGTCATGGCGGATCGGTGCTTTGGTTTGATGCAGTATCGCGGTGGTGGGCCATGGGCGGGGCCGCCGTTGAGCCAGCCAGCCACGCAGCCGACCACCAATCCCGCGCAGATGTATGTACCGGCGTATATTCCGTCCCTGATGATGACGGGGCAGTTTGACGAGTTTGGCGGTACCCGTGATGCCGCCGGGGGCGAGCCCGCGTGGCAAAATCCGCGCAAGGACCTGGCCGATCAACGCGCGGCGCAACCCGAGGCGCTGTGGTCCATGATTGTGGAGCCGGGCGCGGGCCACTTTGCCTGGTCCGAGCAAAACGCCCGTTATCTGGCGCTCTTTATCACCAAGGCTGCCGCCCAGATTCCCGCTACCTTGCCAGCGGATGGCAGCGCGCCCAAATTGACCCGGCTGGATTATAAAAAAGGTTGGTTGAGCGATCTGAACCTCAAACCCGCCAGCACGGTACCGGCCGCAGTGTATACCGAATATACCGGCGACAAGACACTGGCGAGTTGGCATATGGATGAAGCGCTGGCCAAAGCCGCCGCGGTGTATCATGCGGGCTTAAGCCGCAAAGACCAATTCATCAAATGGGAAGACCCGTATACCATTGACGCGGGAGTGCGGTTCTTCTTTTCCAAGCCGGTGTGGGTGGATGATGGTATGACGCTGGAAGTCCATCCCGCCTGGTGGGACAAGGTTCCGCCCCGCTGGCCCAATGTCGGCGAACCGGCCACCAATGGCGGGACGCCCATCAAGGTGAAAACCGTGGCGGGCATTCTCAAGCCGATCAGCGACCGCAAGTTCCGGATTGAATACGATGCGCTGTCACCCGCCACTGAGGGCGGACGCAATACCTTCATGGCCTACAGTGATGGCAACGAAGAATACCGGCATTGCGAGCAGGTGGGCATGCTGCCCAAGAATTTTGGCCCGGGTACGAAGGGCAAGGATAACACCATCACGTTCCCGCCGATCGGGAATCTGAAGACCAC
Organism: Phycisphaerae bacterium; assembly: GCA_044344145.1. Classification (GTDB taxonomy): domain Bacteria; phylum Planctomycetota; class Phycisphaerae; order WQYP01; family WQYP01; genus JBAXGE01. The sequence goes on along the minus strand of JBIJDM010000036.1, from coordinate 634 downwards.
CAGCGCTCCGGTGCCGTTGAATGCCACGGCTGATACCGGGCTTAAGGTGCAATATTATGTGGCCGAAGGACCTGCCACGGTGGTGGAGGGCAAACTGGTGATCAGCGAAGTCCCGGTTCGCGCCAAGTTCCCCATCAAGATTCGGGTGGTTGCCTGGCAGTTTGGTTCGCTGGTCGAACCGCTGGTCAAAGGTGCCACGCCGGTGGTGCAGGAAATCCAGCTCGAAAAATAACCTTTTACGGATGACCCGACGTGGCCAAAATGACCCCCACCGACCATGTTCCTATCCGGGGTGGGTCGCAGGCCCGCTTTTTCGCAACCCGCTGGAGCATGGTGCTGGCGGCGGGTGATTGGCGGGCAGGTTCAACCGCCCGGCGGGCCATGGATGAGTTGGCCCGGCTTTACTGGTTTCCGCTGTATGCGTATCTGCGCCGCCGGGGCAACAGTCCGGTGGCGGCGGAAGATTTGGTGCAGGGGTTCTTCACGCATTTATTGGCTAAAGACGCACTCGCCTCGGTGGATCGGACCAAGGGCAAGTTCCGCTCCTTTCTGTTGGCCGCGCTGCAGAATTATCTGGCCAATGTGTGGGATCAGCAGCACGCCGTCAAACGCGGCGGGGATCATACCATGCTGG
>JBIJDM010000144.1:0-7731 GCA_044344145.1 Phycisphaerae bacterium | reverse complement strand
ATTGGAACAGGTGCAACCGCTGTTGGAAAAACTCGGGGTGGAATATACCCAGTTGGATCAGGGGGCGATTGCCATTCAGAGCTTCCCCACGCTGATGTACCGCGCCCGGCCGCATGAATTCATCCGCGAATTGCTCGACAAGCTGCTGGAAGTGGGCAGCCGACTGACGCAGGAAGAACTGCTGCATGAAGTGCTGGATATGGCCTCATGCAAAGCCGCCATCAAAGCGGGCATGCCGCTATCCGAAGGAGAAATGCGGGCCTTGCTCATCCGGCGCGATCAGACCGAACGCGGCAGCAACTGTCCCCATGGCCGGCCCACCACGTTGCGTTTCACGATTGCCGAGTTGGAAAAACAATTCAAGCGGCGTTAAACGTGTGGGACGTGCTATGACCACGTTGCAATAAGCTTGTTCAGCCCCGAAAACATCGAGGCAGGCCATAATTGAGTGATACAAATCTCGCACCCGCCATCCGTACTAAAGACCGCTTCACGATCATCATTGAGTAGGGGTATTCTGTACAGCAACGGTGGGCTTGAGAGTGATTTTGCGGAACTTCCACTCGTCGTTTACGGTAAAAAGCTGTTGTCCGTCGGCCGAGAATCGCATCGTGGCGATGCGCCCCGGCGTTTTAAAGTTACCATACGCTAACGTTTCGGCAGTCAGATCCCACACTTGTATGCTCATACTATTATCCGTTGTCGCGGCAATATGTAGCCCATCCGGGCTGATCACAACGAGCGTTTTATTTCCCACTTGAATTGGATAGCGCCGGATAAGTTTCCCGGTCGAATTATCCAACCGGTCAACGCTGTCACGACTAACGGCAAGCAGATGGTTGTTTTCAACGAACCAAAGACCTCTCGTGCCTTTGGGTAGGATGGGCAGGATATCCCCCGTAGTGGTGTCCACTAGATGCGCGTAATGACTGGTCTCCACCGCCAGAAGACGGTTGTCGGGGCTGAATCTGAGATTTTTAACAACAGCCTCCTCGTCCATTTTTCCTGCTACATAGATGCGGTGAAGTATCGTCAATCGTTCCAAGTCGACAAGCACGATTATACCGGGTTCTTGGTAGTGATTACGCAGCACCACCGCCGCACGGCTTCCATCCGCAGAAATCGCCACTGGGCCATCTGAATCTCCGGTTGCGCCGTTGATTATGAGTGGGTCGGTGTGCTGGCCCCAATCCAAATCCCAGCGGCGCAGCAGATTTTTAGAATCCAGCGTCAGCAGCCACCGATCATTGGACGAAAGGGATATCCTCTGGGCCTTCGTTGGGAGAGTTTTAATCAGTTGTCCCGAGCGTACACGGAAGATATGTAGATCGGGGTCCCACACATTTATTGTTTTGGACGCATAATTCCCGGCATCACCCAACCCGGATCCCGGGTTGAACAGTATGTCGAGCATTCTGTTGCGACGATTGGGCTCTGTATACTGGTAACTATGCAAGGCGATAATCACGCGCTGCCCATCACTAGTAATAATCGTTTGACTGAACGATGCTCCCTCAAAGTCGCCCAACCGAGCTTGCTCAATCCTAATATCGCCCGTGTTGTCTATCCGGGCCAGACCCGAGTGGTTGGCGCGAATATTTTCGCAGCCCGTCACCATGAATACTATGACTACGGACAGTAAAATGCGCCATAGCATGGTGTATACCTTCATGACAGTTACCTCGGGTGGTCTTGATCTGACCTGCCCACGAACAGCGAAGCCGACGACGATTGTACCATCCGGCAAACCCAAGGAACAAGCGCGACTGCCTATACAGTAATCACGCACTCTGGGCCGGGGGCCATTCCACTTTGGTATCCGCCAGGCATTTGGCAGTATTAGCCTGACGGAATTGGCGGTAGCGGGTGCGGATATCGGGATATTTGTTGCCCAAAATCGCGGCAGCCTTGAGGGCGGCGTTGATGGCCCCGGCTTTGCCGATGGCGAAGGCCGCAACCGGCACACCGCCGGGCATTTGCACGATGGAGAGCAGGGCATCCAAGCCGTTGATCGAGCCCCCCGCCAGCGGGACGCCCATCACGGGCAGGATCGTCAAAGCCGAAATCACCCCGGGCAGTTGGGCGGCCATGCCGGCGCCGGCAATAATCACTTCCAATCCGCGGCCTTCGGCGGACTGGGCATATTGGATGACGGCATCGGGCGTGCGATGGGCGGAGAGCACACTGATCTCAAAAGGAATCTGGAGCGAATCCAAGGTTAAACCGGCATGCTGCATGATGGCCAGATCGGAACGACTGCCCATGACGATACCCACCAACGGCTTTACTTGCGATTCTGCCACAATAAGTACTCCTCTGAGGTTTAATGATGCGGCCAAAACAGCACAACGCCCAGGCCAACGACGAAAATTATACCGAAATACATTCCAATTTTCAGGAACAAGGCCTTCCCCCCCATCACCCCGGCGGAGACGGCCTTAAAGACCAGATTGGCCATGATGGCCACCAAGATCAGCCGCCAGCCCAAATCGCCCAACAAGGCTTCGTGACGGACCATATCTGCGGTGGCCAGCGTGATGGCGTCCACATCGGTTAAGCCCGAAATCATGGCCACGGGATAAAGGGCACCGGAGCCAAACCAATCGTTCCCCGCCGCCACGGCGAGTTTGATCAGGGCGTACATTCCGCCAAAAACCAGAGCCGTGCGGAGTTGGGCGGGGTTATGCTGGGCGGGCATGCTGGTGTGGCCGGTGGTTTTCCGCACGCCCAAGGCCAGACAGAGCATGAAAAACAAGAGCATGACCAAGCCCATCGGCGCCAGCATCGAAACCACAAACGCCGGGGCCATCACCCAAGCCAAAACCAAGACCCGCAGGACGGAGATGGCCGAAGCCAGCATGATCACCATGACGGCACTAGTCAGGAGACTGGCATCCGCCCGGACCAGCCGTGAAAAACTCACCGTAGTAGCGGTGGACGATACCAAACCACCCAAGACCGCGCCCAACAACATGCCCTTGCGCTCGCCGAGGAGCTTATAAGCCACATAACCGCCGAAGCTGATGCCCACGATGAGCACCACCACCAGCCAGATTTCAAAGGGATTGAAGACGTTATACGGCCCCATTTTTTCATTGGGCAAGATCGGCAGAATCACCAACGCCACCACCACAAATTGCATGATGGCCTTGATATCGTTCTCGCCCATCTTGTCGGCCAACTGGTGCAGCGGTTCGCGGTATTGCATCAATACCGCCATGCCGCCAGCAATGACCAGCGCCACTTCCATCCGACCTTGTAACAAATAATAACCCAAGGCCAACATGACCAAGGCGGACACCTCGGTCACGATGCCGGTTTCCATAACCCCGCCCTGGGACTTAAGAAACCGCAGCATGGTTACCAGACCCGCCACCGCTAAGAGCGCCGCGGCCAGCAACCATGGGTACCCCCCCGCCGGCGTGAGAACCGCCAGCAGGAAGCCCAGAATCGTGATAATCGGATAGGTGCGGATCCCCGCCAAGCCCTTGGAGGCACGTTCCCGCTGCAAGCCAACGATCAGGCCCAAACCCACCGCCAGCGCCAACCGCAGGAAGAAATGCCCGGGGTCCATCGCCCCGGGGGCGGTGGTACTCATGGTGGTCGTCTGGGCAAGTATCTCCAGACCCCCGATCATGGTGGCGTCTCCTACTTGGTGGTGTTATCCAACCACAGGACACTGGTGACAATCCGCGGGTAATACTTCGAGCCGATCGCAATGCCTTTGACCATCTGGTCGGAGCAGGCCCAGTAGGCACTGGCCCCTAGCGTCTGCCAACGGACATGGGCGGCATCGGCGGCGGCATCGGCCTTGCGATAGGCCGCATCCTGATCCAGCTTCAGCACGGACCGGGCCACCTGCTGGAAAATGGCGATCTTGCTCATCCAACTATTATAGGACGAGCTGGAGAGCTTCAGCCCACCATCCGGGAAGCGATTAAGATTTTGCGGGTCATTGAGCAGCGTCAGGATATGCTTACGCAACGCTAGCAACATCTGGGCGTGGGTATTACCCGCCCGTTCATTGAGCCACGTGGCGGCGATTTGTTGGCCCCAGCCTTGCGGGTCGCACTGCTGCCAGTACCAGGGATAAACCAAGCCTTCGATGGCGGGGAGAATCCGCGAACGGTAACCGGGATTTTCGGGTTCAAATACGGCGGGCAGCGAGCCATCCGCGGCGGCCTGGGCGGTTACCTGCCGGGCGGCTTGATCGGCCAGCAGGTCGGCATCCTGCGCCAACTTCGTCGCCCCGATGGTCTTGGCCAGATAGCTCAGGCCCAGTGCGGTGGCCCAGCCTTTGACGGCCAGATACAAATTGTTACGGGCCTGTCCCAACGAGGCATCCAGCGAGTCATAGGTGGTGATTTCCTGACCATGGCCGCAACGCGACGAATCGCGCGTCATCACCCCTTGCGGGCAACGGTTGCGCAGGCTTTCCACACACGCGGCCAGCACCGGGGCTGATTGCCGGGCCCAAGTGACATCGCCGGTCTTGACCACGTAGCTGGCCGCAATCAGCGACCAGTTGCACAGTTGCTCCATGGTCATGTGGCTGAAGCACCCTTCGAGTGCGGTCAGTTCATAACTGCTGCGGCCAATCGGGCTGAATTGATTGTGAATGCCCTGATCATGGGCAAAGCTAATCCCGCCGGGGTGCATAGCGCCGGTTTTGGGATCGCGGGTTTGATCGGTATAGCTGTAATAACGCACGAAATTATCGAGCAGGTTTTTGACCACCCACGGGTTGTAACGCAGTTCCCAGAAGACCTGATCCACGCTCAGGTCCAACGTGTTGATCATGCAATATTCGCCCTCGTTGACCACCCAATAGGGTTGGCCGGCGAGTTCGAGCAATTGGGTGGCACCGTAATAGCTGCGCGTCGCGTGGGCCAGCATGAATTGCTGGTCGGCATTCAGACCGCTGGCCAGCAGTTCGTTATCGCGCTGATCCGCCAGTTTCCAGGCGTCATAACCATGATCCAGCGTGTAGCCCAGCACATCTTCCAGACTGGCGAAATAACGGGCGTAGAGATAACGCGTTTCCAGCCGGGTGGTTTCGATGTTCGCGGAGAATATGCCCACGGCGATATCCAGACTGTAACACTTGCCCGGCGGGACTTCGAAACCGATGCCGGGGCAACTGCCCAGCAGATGAATGGGATTGTCGCGATCGGCGATGCCATCGTTGGGGCTCCAACGCATGAAGCCAAACGGCGCGTTGGCCGCGGGGACATAGTCGCCATTGGTGGTGTCAAACAATTCCGCGGCCACGCCCTGATGACCACGCAGAGCAAAGCCCAGTCGCTGGGAACCGCGCCCCTGGCCGAGACCGGAATCCAACATCCGGATACCCGCATCACCAAAGCCCAAGGCAAAGAAACCCGTCTTGGGAGTTGTGCCCTTGCGGTTATCCACACGCAGTTCGCAGACCACGCCGGGGACCAGCGCCGCCCGCATCTGTTCGGCGGTGGCATGGGCGGGATCGGGGATTTCACCGAAGGGGGTGCATATTTGGAAGCGGAAATCCGGGCTTTCCCAGGTATCGGTGCCCCAGCCGTAATAGCGTTTCAGTTTTTCCAGCGTGTAGGCCGTAACCTTGGGCTTCTTCTTGTCCGCATCAGGATCCGCCAGCGCGGGATCGCTTTGCTCGACGAGGAAATTTGCCGCCGCGGCCTGAGCCTGGGCTTCGATTTCATTCTGGGCCGCTCCCGCACCGGCCAAGGCGCCTTCGTAGAACGGCAGACACTTCAGCGGTTCTTGGGAATAGCGGTCGCCTTCCTTGATGCCGATGTAGATATCCTGATTGCCCGGTTTACCCGCCTGCCAGCCGATGCCACCTTTGGTGTTAGGATGCCCGCAGGTAAAGCTGAAAAACGCCCCCATGGGGGCGTGGTGGGCATTAAAACCAAGGGCACCAGTAAAGGCCGGGATACGCATCTCGCTCATCGTCGCAAACTCCTCGCAGAACGCCAGAAATACCAGACATAATAAAGGTTAATTTAACCGGAAATCAGCCAATAGGAAATTAAATCTCGTCGCTGGGGTCAAATTCGCTGGTATCCAGTTCCGGCCCGGCCAGAACCACTGCGGGTTTGCGGCGGCGCAGGGTGGGACCCACGGTCAGGACGTTTTTCTCCCCAAACAACTCGTATAACGCAGGCAGGGCGCCGTTGCCGATACTGATTCCTTTGGCAATCTGCACCTGCACCCGGGAAGGTGTGGGCAGGGGCAGATCATTCAACTCCAGCTTGACGGCAGTGCTGCCTAGATGCCCCTTGATGACTTCAACCAATTTGGCAATGGTGGGCTGATCCAGCTTCACGGCGGTGGTTTCCACCACTACTTCGCGGGTCATCTTCAGCCGCGCCTCGGCCATACTCATCACTTCGGTGACGCGGAAAGACGGCTCCTCGCGGCTGCGGTCCACCTTGCCGCGCAGGATGACGATACTGTCCTGCTTGAGCGCGGGGCCGAACTTTTCCCATTGATCCGAAAAGAACATCACTTCCAGTGAACCGACCAAATCTTCGATGGTGACAATGGCCCATTTCTTGCCGGTGCTGGGGCCTTTCTTGGCCACGCGCTGGCTGATCTTGGCCACAATGCCGCCCATCACGCCATCGGCCTTGTCGTTGGCCTGCTTGATACTACGGGTATCCATACCACAATAACTGGCGATGAAGTCTTCCACATCGCGCAGCGGGTGATTGGAAACATAAAAGCCCAGCATCTGCTTTTCCAACGCCATTTTCTCGCTCATGGGCCACTCGGGTATGGCGGGGAGACGATATTCTTCCGTGACCATGGTCGGGGTGCTGGGACCGCCAAAGAGCGATTCCTGGCCGGAGCGGAGTGATTCCTGAGCCTGCTGGCCCGAACGAATCGCCTGCTCAGTCCCGGCCAGCAACGCGGCACGGTTGTTATGCAAGCCATCAAAAGCGCCGCACTTTGCCAGCGCTTCGGTCACAGATTTATTGACCACGCGCAAATCCACCCGTTCGCAGAAGTCCATGATGGACTTGTAGGGCTGCATCTGGCCTTCCTTGTTGTGCCGGGCGGACACAATGGCTTGAATGGCTTTTTCGCCCACACCTTTGACCGCGCCCAGACCAAAACGGATCGTCTCGCCGACGACGGTAAAATCCGAATCCGAGGAATTGATGTCGGGCGGAAGAATATCAATCCCGACTTTGCCGCTGGGCAGTTTCAAATACCGGCATTCATCGAGGTATTCACTGACCTTGGCCTGATCAATCATTTCAAAGGTCAGCAGCGCGGCCATGTATTCGACCGGGAAATAGGTCTTCAGCCAGGCCGTCTGGAAGGCAATGATGGCATAGCGGGTGGAGTGGCTCTTGTTAAAGCCGTATTTGCCGAATTCTTCGATCAGGCCGAACAGTTCGACGGCTTTTTCTTTCGTGACGCCATTCTCGCCGGCCCCCTTGATAAAGGCCTCTTTGTTGCTGGCAATCACATCGGTCTGTTTCTTGCTGATGGCTTTGATAAGTTTGTACGCATTGGCCAGCTCGATTTTTCCGAGCTGGTTGAAAATGCGCATGACCTGTTCCTGATAGACCATGACGCCGTAGGTCTCGGTCAGCACGCGGTCCATGATCGGATGGACTTGCGGCACGGCTTTGCGTTTATGCTTGCGGTCGCAGTAGTCGGGAATCAGGTCCATCGGGCCGGGCCGGTAGAGCGCGTTGGCGGCGATCAACTCTTCGATCCGGT
>JBIJDM010000143.1:0-7752 GCA_044344145.1 Phycisphaerae bacterium | reverse complement strand
TCGAGCGTCCCGGGCGCGAACCGGGACCGCAGACGATGTGGATCGGACTACAGCGGATGTATGATCTGGCTTGGGCGTGGGAGATGTTTGGTCCCAAGGGACAAATTCGCAGCCCGTGACTTGTGTGTAACAACGAGGGCGTTGCCCTAGGCTGGTATAAAATCAGGCCTTCGGCCCTCAAACAACTCCCCCCGCGCATTCCCGTTGCGTCGTCGCGCCGTTGCGTGAGACCTCCCCTCGTTCCTCATTTCATAATTGCCTCCCTTGCCACCTCCTCAGCAGCGCGTTAGCCTATACCTCAGCTTTTCACCTTCGTGCCGGAGCCCATGATGACCACCACTACCCCCGCCGTACCCATCAAGCCCAAACGCTTCTTCGGCCTCACCGCGCGCACCTGGCGTCGCCTGACCCTCCGCGTCCTTGCCACCAGCGCCGTAACGATCGCTGGCCTGGCGCTATATTCCTGGCACCTGCGCCAAATCATCATCAGCCCCGAAACCACCCACCTCGTCGCCCCCTTATCGCCCAACGGCCAGCCCGATTACGTGCAAGCCGTGGCCGATCTCTACAGCGCCGGTGTCACCCCCGATAACAACGCCGCGCTCGTGCTGCTACCTATGCTGGATAACGGATTCGGCCCGGCCTACGCCCAGGCGCTGGGCACCACCTATACCGAACTGAAGCTGGCCAATACAGACGACCTAAAAACCGCCTGGTGCCGGCGCCTGCAACTATCCCAGTTAGACTTGACCGACGAGCAAAAAGATCAATACGAACAGATGGAATCTACCATTACCCAGCGCCCTTGGCGGACCGAAGAATTCCCCGCCGCTGGCGATTGGTTTGAAACGCACCGCCCCGCCTTCGATATTTTACGCCAGGCTAGCACCCAATCCCGCTACTACGTCCCGCATTTCCTCGCCGGCATCCCCGAGACGGGTGTAATCCCACAGCCCTTCATCCGCACCCATTCCGTCGTGTCAAGATATTTGCCTGCGTTCCCCGATCGCGTCAGCTTATTTGACACCAACCACGACCATACGTGTCTGACCATGGCCTATAAAGACGCCCTGATCGCGCGGATCAATCTATCTTTGGGCGTAAATCGCTTTGAGGACGCCTGCGCGGACCTGAGCACCATGCTGCGGTTGGGCCGACTGTATCAACAGTCCGACCGTATGATCACCAATATTTCCGGCCACTCCTTGGAGTCGGCCGGATATCGCCTGCTTGCCACCTTCACCCAAGCGCCCCTGTCCGCCACCCAAGCTACCGCGCTAGAAACATTAATCCAGACCCTGCCCCCCGCGCTGGCCAATCCGGTTCATCTGCAACAAACCCAGCGCTGGGAGATGCTGGAGTTGGTCTGCAATCTCGCCAACCGTCATGCCACCGAGGCCCGCTGGGATCAGCCGTGGGCACTGGCTTGTTACAAACCAGTAAACTACAACCATATATTGCGGGTTACCAATCAATATTATGATGCCATCGCCCTGGCCGACCAACTCCCCACCTTTGTCCAACGCCGTGATCGTATGCGCGCCTTGGAGACCCAGTTTCAGTCGCAATATCTGGACCACACTATTCCTACTTTTAATGATTATTTACTCAGGGGTACTCTGGACGCTACCACATACCGTACACTTGCCATGCCCCTTAACACTCTGGCCCGTCAACGCATGGCCCTAATTGCGCTGCAACTACACCGTTATCAACTGGACAAGGGCAAATATCCCGACCAACTTGATGCCCTCAAGCTCTCCGCAGAAACCCGTACTGATCCATTTAATAACCAACCCCTGATATATCGTCCCCAGCCCGGCGGTTACCTGCTCTATAGTGTGGGCTGGGACGGTCTGGATAATGGCGGGCAGGAAATCGCCAGCCGCACCAAACCAGATATTGATCTGGTAATTCGCGTCCCGCACTAATCGTCCGCTAAACGTAACCCGGAGCCCGTGATGACCACCGCTGCCACTGCCGTACCCATCAAGCCCAAACGTTTCTTCTGGCTCACCGCGCGCGGCTGGCGCCGGGTAGGCGTGGTGCTGCTGGGGTTCGCCGGCCTCGTCGCCCTTAACTACAGCCTCGAGGCCTATCGTTCGTGGCAAAAACGCCAAATCATCCTCAGCCCCGAAACCACCGCGCTGGTCACCCCCCTGCGCCCCAACGGCCACCCCGATTACCTGCAAGCCGTAGCCAATACCTACAGCGCCGGCGTCACCCCCGACAACAACGCCGCGCTCGTTTTGTTGCCCCTGCTGGATAACCTGCGCGGGCCGATCTATGCGCAAGCGTTGGGCACCACCTACACCGAATTAAAACTCGACCCCAACGATAGCCTCGAACACGCTTGGTGTAAAAACCAGAAGCTTGATTTCGCCGATCTCACCCAAGCCCAAACCCAGGCGGTCTACGATTTTGCCTACCAACTCCAAACCCAACCTTGGCAGGCCGAGCAATTCCCGTTCGCCGCGCAATGGCTGGAAACCCAGCGCCCCGTCATGGCCTTGCTGGTCCGGGCCGCAGAAAAGTCCCATTACTATGTTCCGCGTTTCGTCTGCGCTCCCGACGCCCCCACACAAACCCCCGGTCTGGACCAGTTCCCCACGGCCGATCGGCTAAACCTGTTCGGCAGCGATAGCGACCAACTCTCCGCAGGCCGACATTATGCCCGAGCGGTGCTGGCTCAGGGTTATCTCGATCTGGGCCATGGCCGCCACGCCGAAGTGCGCAGCGCCATCCGTACGCTGCTGCGGCTGGGCCGACTCTATCAGCAATCTGACCGGTATATTATGTTCATCATTGGCCACACGCTGGAACGCCAAGGTTATCAACTCATGATTGCCGCCTGCGGCACCCCACTGACACCCGAGCAGGCCACCGCCTTGGAGGCCCTCCTGACCGATCTGCCCACCGCCCCGTCCGTGGCGGATTTACTCACGCAATCCCAGCGCTGGTCCGCGCTGGATTTGCTTTGCCTCATGGCGGAAAAACACACCGCCACCGCCTGTTGGTACACGCCGTGGGCCGGGGCGAACTATCTCATCGCCGACTACAACCGCAGCTTGCGCCTCACCAACCAATATTACACTCTCCTCGCCCAGACCTATCAAACTCAGGGCGGCGCCGCCACCCTCTCCGCCGCTCAGGACTTCCGCACCACGCACCTAAACACCCCCTTGGCCAGCTACGATGACCTCCTCTTGAGTCTCACTCTAAGCGATAATCCCACCTCCATCATCCAATACGCCGATTCCACCCTCAGCCAAAAACGCCTCACCCAAATCACCTTCCGCCTGCGCGACTACAAACTCGCCCACGGCCAGTACCCCCAGCAACTCTCCGACCTGAACCTGCCCGTCGAAACCATCACCGACCCCTTCCGCCCCCAACCCTTCATCTACCAACCCCAAACCACCGGCTACAAACTCTACAGCGTAGGCCGCAACCAACAAGACGATAACGGCTCCACCCACAGCGACATCACCGCCCACCAAAACAACTAACCCCCGGACCTTTCCGTGTGCTTCCGTGCCTTCCGTGGTTAAACCTCCCCCCGCGCTCCCTCGCGCGCTGGCATATTCACCCGTTTTCGCATACCTTGGTGCGTTATTCTTTGCTCAAGGAGCACCTAATGCCGCGGATTGCAATCAGTCAGTTACACGATGGCGATTATCTGGACCAGAGCTTCATCCTTTCGGATAAGCAGCTCGGCACCACCTCGACCAATAAAATCTACATTAAGGCCGACTGTGGCGATGCCACCGGCCGCATCAACCTGCGCCTCTGGAACGCCCCGCGCGACATGTATGACAAGCTCCCCACCAGCGGCTATGTCCACGTCAAAGGCCGCGTCGAAAACTATCAGGGCCACCTCCAGCTCGTTGCCGACAGCATCGTGCCCATCACCGATTACAGCAAAATTGACATTTCCGAACTCATCCGCAGCACCCAGCGCAGCGTCCCCCAGATGTTCGCCCGGGTCAAGGAAATCCTCGCCACCGTGCGCGATGCCGACCTCAAGGCCCTGCTGCAGTGCTATCTCGACGATGCCGAACTGATGAAACTCTTCACCATCGCCCCCGCCGCCGCCGCGATGCACCATGCCTGGATCGGCGGGCTGCTCGAACACACCCACGACCTGCTGGAACTGGCCACGCTCATCTGCCCGCGCTACGCCGATATTGACCAGGACCTCGTCCTCACCGGCCTGTTCCTGCATGATCTGGCCAAGACCCGCGAACTCACCTACACCGTCGGCTTTGATTATTCCGACGCCGGCAAGCTCGTTGGCCATATCGTCATGGGCGTCGTCTGGCTCAACCAGAAAGCCGCCACCCTCGCCACCCAGCGCGGCACCCCCATCCGCAAGGAATTGCTGACGGTGCTGGAACATATTCTGCTGTCGCACCACGGTGTGCCCGAATTCGGCTCGCCCATTGTGCCCAAAACGCCCGAGGCGATCCTCATCAACCTGATTGATAACCTCGACGCCAAGACCCGCATGGCCCTCGACGCCGTCAACGCCCCCTGCGAAGACAGCACCTGGACCGAATACCAGCGGGCCTTTGAAACCAAGTTGTATCGCCCCACGGTCACGCAGGGCTAAGGCCCCGCCGACCGCTTTTTACCCAGCCCCCCGGCACCCATCGGGAAGGAGGTACGCATGAGTGTTACCCTGGCTGACATCCAGGCCGCACGCCAGTGCATCGGTTCGGTCATCTACCGCAGCCCGTGCCCCTATTCGCTGTCCCTGAGCCAACTCTGCCACAGCGAAATCTTCTGCAAGCTCGACCATCTGCAAATGACCGGCAGCTTCAAGGAACGCGGGGCGCGCAACAAATTAATGTTATTGACCCCCGCCCAACGCGCCGCTGGCGTGGTCGCCGCCAGTGCCGGCAATCATGCCCTGGGCCTGAGTTACCATGGCCGCGAACTGGGCATCCCCGTCACCGTCGTCATGCCCCGCTGGGCGCCGCTGGTCAAGGTCAGCAATTGCCGCACCTTCGGCGCGGAAGTCATCCTCCACGGCGAGGATTTTGATTCCGCCCGCAGCCATGCGCTGCAATTAAGCCAAGCCTCTGGCCGGGCCTTCATCCCCGCCTTCGACGACCCCCAAATCATCGCCGGCCAGGGCACCATGGCGCTGGAAATTCTCGAAGATGTCCCCCATGTCGCCAACCTCATCGTCCCCGTCGGCGGCGGCGGTTTGCTGGCGGGCGTCTGCACCGTCCTCAAGGCCCTGCGCCCCCAAACCCGCATCTTCGGCGTCGAAGCCGCTAATGCCCCCTCGCTGCATGCCTCGCTGACCGCCGGCAAGGTCACCCGCGTCACCACCCGCCCCACGCTGGCCGATGGTCTGGCCGTGGCCGAAATGGGCCAATATTGCTTTGATCTCATTCGCGGCAAGGTGGATGAAGTCGTGCTGGTCGAAGAACCTGAAATCGCCACCGCCATCCTGCAACTGCTGGAACTGGAAAAGACCGTCGTCGAAGGCGCTGGCGCCGTATCGCTGGCCGCCGCCACCCAACTCGCCGCCACCGGCCGCCTGCAACCCGGCCCCACCGTGCTGATCCTCTGCGGCGGCAATATTGATGTCACCATTCTTTCCCGCATCATCGAACGCGGCCTGGCCCAGACCGGCCGCATGCTCCGGCTGGATTTCAAAGTCGCCGACCGGCCCGGCTCGCTGGCCCGTTTGCTGGAAGTCCTCGCCGCCGCCGGGGCCAATGTCAAAGAGATTTTCCACGAACGGCTTTTTGGCCCGCGCGATGTTGCCATGACCGAAATTTCCATTACCATGGAAACTCGTGACCTCGCGCATGTGCAAGAGGTCTTAGCCGCCCTGACCCAACAGGGCATCGAATTTAACCGAGCGCTGGCCAATCTGGCGGCCGGCGCGCCGAAAGGAAGCGCATGAGCACTCCCAACGTCCCGTTGTTTGAACTGGCCACCCAATACCAAATGTTGCGCCCCGAAATCGAGGCCGCCGTCATCAAGGTATTGGAAAGCCAGCAATTCACCGGCGGCTGGGCCGTGGAAAGCTTCGAACAAAAACTCGGCGCCCTGCACGGCGCCCACGCCGTGGCCATCTCCTCGGGCACCGACGCCCTGCTGGCCGCGCTGATGGCGCTGGGCATCGGCGCGGGCGCGGAAGTCATCACTACGCCGTTCACCTTCTTCGCCACCGCCGGCACCATCGCCCGCACCGGCGCCAAACCCGTCTTTGTGGACATTGATCCCGACACCTTCCTGATCAACCTCCCCGCCGTGGCCGCGGCCATCACCCCCGCCACCGGCGCCATCATGCCCGTGCATCTGTTCGGCCAGATGGTCAATGCCCTGCAGTTAGCCGAAATCGCCTGCCGTCATAACCTGCCGGTGATCGAAGATTCCGCCCAGAGCATCGGCGCCCGCGACGCCAATGGCGCGGTCATGGGCACCCATTCGCGCTGTGCGGCCCTGAGCTTCTACCCCACCAAAAACCTCGGCGCCTACGGCGACGGCGGCGCCCTGATTACCCGCGATGCCACCCTGGCCGCGCGCTTCAAACAAACCCGCCAGCACGGCGAAACCTCGCGCTATCACCACGAATTCGTCGGCGGAAACTTCCGCCTCGACGCCATCCAATGCGCCATTCTGGAAGTGAAACTGAAATATCTGGACCAGTGGAACAACCGCCGCCGCGCTATCGGGGCCTACTACAACCAGCGCTTCGCCGGCAGCGCTGTCATTGCCCCCGTCACCGCCCCGGGCAACCACCACGTCTACCACCAGTACGTCATCCGCGCCCCCAAACGCGACGCCCTCCGCGACCACCTGACCAAACACGGCGTCGGCTGCAACATCTACTACCCCCGCTCCCTGCACCTGCAGGAATGCTTCGCCAACCTCGGCTACAAACCCGGCCAGTTCCCCCACACCGAACAAGCCTGCGCCGAAGTCCTCGCGCTGCCCATTTACCCCGAACTAACCGACGCCCAAATCACCCGCGTCGCCGACACCGTCCTGGCCTTCTACCAATAACGCCCGAGCGCACCTACGAAGGAGGACCCACCATGGCCTCACCCAACGTCGTACCCTACGCAGCCGTCCAGCCTAAAAAACTGAGCAACCGGGCCAAATGGGTCTTATTCACGGTGTTCATGCTCCTCAATTTTGTGCCCTATTACCTACCGGTAGTTATAGATTGGTTATTCCCATGGTTTTTTCTCGACCACTATCAGCCTTATAATGAATTGTTTTTATTCATATCATATCCCTACGATGCATTGATAAAGCGTTATCTGATTTACCAGCACGGCCGGTTTGAGACCTGGATGTATTCGGCTTATTATGCTAACTTGGCATTTTATTTCCTGTATAGTCTGATCGCCGGTGGCGCCTTATGGTACCGCATCCTGCGCTGGCTCTTCGCCGCCTGCATTATCTTTCACTTCCTTCTGGTCGTGATCGCCTATACCACTCATAACTGATTGATCCGTGTTTATGGTGTTATATGCTTGGCTTTCGGCCCTGCGCCCACCACCCATACCACCCCAAATCCCCTTTCCGTGCCCCTCCGTGTCTTCCGTGGTTAAACTCCCCCCGCGCATATTTCGTCGCGTCGTCGCGCCGTTGCGTGAGACTCCCCCCGTCCCCCCAATTCGTAATTGGGGCCTTTGAAAAACCGGCACGGCATTTGAAGCGTATATAAATGAAACGGCCTTTGGGCCGTTGCTCTGACGCTTTTTCAGGCAGAGCTGTTTT
>JBIJDM010000142.1:0-7782 GCA_044344145.1 Phycisphaerae bacterium | reverse complement strand
AACGCGGTTGAGTGGTACCGTAAAGCGGTGGAGGCGGGGCATCCCGATGCCATGTACAATCTCGGACGCTGTTACGCCGATGGAAAAGGCGTAGATCAAAATAATCCAAAAGCGGTGGAGTGTTACCGTCGAGCCGCAGAGGCGGGAAATGTCGATGCCATGATTAATCTCGCAGACTGTTATGCCAAAGGGCGAGGTGTAGCGCACAACAACCAAGCCGTGGTGGAGTGGTACCGAAAAGCTGCGGATAGAGGTAATACCGACGCCATGTTTAGTCTCGGTGTCTTTTATTTCGAAACAGGGGATGATAAAAAAGCTGTACGTTGGTACCGTAAAGCGGCGGAAGCGGGGCATATAAACGCCATGATTAATCTCGCAGTATGTTACACAGAAGGAAATGGTGGCATGCAGTGCGATCTAACTGCGGTAGAGTGGTACCTTAAAGCGGCGGAGGCAGGCAATGCCAGTGCCATGTATAACCTCGCGGTCTGTTACTCAGAGGGAAAGGGTGTAGAGCAGAGTGATCAAAAAGCAGCACATTGGTACCTTAAAGCAGCGGAGGCAGGTGCCTCCGAGGCCATGAATATTATCGGGGTCTGTTACACAGAAGGAAAAGGCATACAGCAGAGCGATCAAAAAGCAGTACATTGGTACCTTAAAGCAGCGGAGGCAGGTGCCCCCGAGGCCATGAATAATCTCGGAGTCTGTTACACAGAAGGAAAAGGCATACAGCAGAGTGATAAAAATGCCGTGGAGTGGTACCGAAAAGCGGCGGAGGCGGGTGATCCCGAGGCTATGTATCATTTCGGAGTTTATCACAAAGAAGGAACGTGCGTCGAGCAGAATGATCAAAAGGCTGTGGAGTGGTACCGAAAAGCGGCGGAGGCGGGTAATCCTGACGCCAGGTATGCACTTGGGTTATGTTACGCCACTGGAAAAGGCATAGAGCAAAGCAATCAAACAGCCGCGCATTGGTATTTTAAAGCGGTGGAAGCTGGTAACACAAAGGCCATGGTTTGTCTTGAGACAATTTTAGGCTTTGGAATAGGCTTAGAGCATAACGACCAAGAAACGGCGTATGGATACCTTAAAGCGGCGTGGGCAGGTAATACCAGGGCCATGTATAACCTCGCGGTCTGTTACTCAGAGGGAAAAGGTGTAGAGCAGAACTATCGCCAAGCGATCTTTTGGTACAATAGAAATCATGCTACGGGTGGCAATTTATCTCCCGCGAAACACATCAAATTAACACCCAAGATAACAGGCTAGGACCAAGAGTTTTGTGTGACATTAGCCAGACCCACCAAATAAGCTAAACGTGTACGGCCAATTCTGTGCCGTCCACAGCTTTTGTTATTACCACTACAGACAACTACGCTAGCTATGCGAAGAATTTATAACCCAACACAAAACTGGCCAGACTATCGGCGTTTGTGGTTATTTTTTTCTCCTAACCTTCTTCCCTTTTTGCTCTATCTGTGTTGATTAATTCTCTTATCTGCATCACCACCAACCACACTATCACGACCACGCGAAGAAATACTATGACATAAAATAATTTATGCTCAGGCGGGACTATTGACTCACAATGCCCCAACAATTTATTGAGCCCTACCATATGGTCTGGATTGTTTATCCAGTGCCCTACTCTTGCAATATATTTTCTTAACCTCAGATGTAACTTACACACACATCCAGCAAAGCGTCTGCGAAATTCAGCCATGAGAAACTCCTTACATAAAAACCCTCTCTGTCCGCACCAGATATATGGCCTCGATTCTTTCACATGTCTCAAGCAAGTTCCGTAGGGCCCTGTTAACGCCAACACAGTACAACCGCGTGGTGGGCTAGTTGATTAATATGAATTATCAAAACTCAGCGTGCCGCAGCGAGTTCCCAAGTGGCCTATTAAGGACTGCCAGACAGTTTGCGCGACGGTTATACAATCTATATCACTTTACAATCCACGAAGTACCGCTGTATGTTCCCAAAAATCTTGGTAGGCAAACTTCCGAACAAGGGATTACGTGATGACCTAAGAATCTTGTATTGCACGTCTTATTAGGTAGACGACAGACAGCAAGCTAAGACGGGCTTTCAGTCCTTGGGGTTGCTTCTCCACATTCCTAGGACGTTGCCCTAGGCTGGTATAAAACCGGGCCTTCGGCCCTGCGTATTACCACGAGTAGAAAGTCCGCGTCCATCCCCCCCATCCGAAAATCATTTCCGTGCCCCTCCGTGTCTTCCGTGGTTAACCTCCCCCCGTCCCCATCCTGTGCATCCCATCCATCCATGTAAAAATTATCCCCCCGGTCTCCCCGTTGCGTCGTCGCGCCGTTGCGTGAGACTCCCCCCGTCCCCCCGCGCATAAAAAAGGGCCACAGCTCGCGCCGTGGCCCCATCCTCACCAAATTAATCCGCGTCGCTTCTTCAGCTCGCGTAGCTATTCAGCACGCGCATATAGTTCGCGCGTTCATACGCCGCCGGGTCCGCACAGTTAATCAGACTCATCGAGCCGATCATCTGCTTAACCGATTCATATTCATGCTTGGTCATCCATTCCACCATGCGTTCGCGCACGGTGCGGATATATTCCGGCCCGTACCGCAGCAGGGCGGAAACCATCTGCACCGAATTGGCGCCCGCCATCAGCGCCTTGATCGCATCCACCGCGGTATGCACGCCGCCCGAGCAGGCCAGCGACGCATTGATCCGGCCCGACAGAATCGCCAGCCAGCGCAACCGCAGCAGCAGATCCGACGAATCCGACAGATGCAGCCGCGGGGTCACTTCCAGCGTCTCTTCATCAATGTCCGGCTGATAAAACCGATTGAACAAAATCATCCCGGCCACGCCGGTATCATCCAGCCGTTTGGCAAAGTGGCTCAGCGAGCTGAAGAACGGCGACAGCTTGACCGCAATCGGCAGCGTCGTGGCGCCCTTCACCACCTTCACGGCGTCGAGAATCTGCTGTTCGATCTGGTTGCCGCTCTGGGCAAAGTCCACCGCCAGCGTGTAGACATTCAGTTCCACCGCATTGGCGCCCGCCGCGGCCAGGTCCTTGGCGTATTCCGCCCAGCCCGCCGCCGTGGTCCCGTTGATCGAGGCGATCACCGGCAGGTTGGTCACTTCCTTGATCCGGCGGATGTGTTCCAGATATTCCGGCGGCCCCAGCCGGAATTCATCCGGCGTGGGCAGAAAGTTGCGCGCTTCCGGGAACGATTCGGCATACATCTCCGAATAGTAAATCGAGGCCGTGCGTTCGCGGCTGATCTGCTCCTCGAAAATCGAGTGCATCACAATCGCCGACGCCCCGGCGTCTTCCAGACGCTTCACGTTGTCCATGTTATCGGGCAGCGGACAGGCGCCCGCCATCAATGGGCTGGTCAGTTCCATACCCAGATAAGTCGTTGACAGGTCCATATTGTTATCTCCTTAGAGGTTTACCGGCACAAGTAAAAACCGGGCCGGTTCCACGCGGAACCGGCCCCGATCATTCTAGCAATCAGTGGGCGTCCGCGGGTTTCACCGGGGCGACCGGGGTCACCGCGGTCACGGGAGCTGCCGTGGCCACCGGGGTCGCCGGGGCGGCTGCGGCTTTCGCCAGCGTCGCATACGTCGCCTTGGCCATATCCTGATACATGGCAAAGCGGCGGACCACTTCCTTCTGGCTCCGCGCGATCATCCCGTCGAACCGTTCCTTGTTCATCTGCTCAACCATGCGGTAGCGCGTTTCGTTCTTCACGTACTGCGACAGCAAGGTCTTGCCGATGGCCGAATCCAGCTGCAGCGGATTTTCGCCCGCTTCCAGCCGGCGCGGGTCATAGCGGAACAGCGGCCAGTGGCCGGAATCCACCGCGAGGCGCTGCTGTTCGCAGCCCTGCTTGAGATCATACCCGTGCGCGATGCAATGGCTGTACGCCAGAATCAGCGACGGCCCATCATAGCTTTCGGCTTCCTGGAACGCCTTGACGGTCTGGGCGTCCTTGGCCCCGAAGGCCACCTTCGCGACATACACATACCCATAGCTCATGGCGATCAGCGCCAGGTCTTTCTTGGGCATGTTCTTGCCGTTGGCGGCAAACTTCGCCGCCGCACCCATCGGGGTGGACTTGCTGGCCTGACCGCCGGTGTTGGAATACACTTCGGTGTCCATGACCAGAATGTTCACGTTCTTGCCCATGGCCATCACGTGATCCAACCCGCCGTAGCCGATGTCATACGCCCAGCCATCGCCACCGAGGATCCACACGCTCTTTTTGACCAGGTAATCCGCCAACTGCAGCAACCACGCCGCCTGCGGCTTGCCGCTGATCTTGGCCAGTTGCTTCTTCAGCTCGACCACGCGGCCGCGCTGGGCCTGCAGGCCCGCTTCGCTGCTCATGTCCGCCGTCAGGATTTCCTGCGCCAGTGTCGCCCCCACTTCCGGGGTCAACAACACCAGCAATTCGCGGGCATATTGGGCATGCTGGTCCACGCTCATGCGGAACCCGGCGCCAAATTCGGCATTATCTTCAAACAGCGAATTACACCAGGCCGGGCCGCGCCCGGCGCGATCGGTGCAATACGGCGTGGTCGGCAGATTGCCGCCGTAGATCGACGAGCAACCCGTGGCATTCGCCACCAGCATCCGGTCGCCGAACATCTGGGTCAGCAGCTTCACATACGGCGTTTCGCCGCAGCCCGCACACGCGCCCGAGAACTCGAACAGCGGCTGCAAGAGCTGGCTGCCCTTGACGTCCATACGGACCTTGGTGCGGTCCACTTCCGGCAGGTTCAGGAAGAACGCGAAGTTTTCCCGTTCCGTTTCCCGCAGCGGCATCTGCGGCGCCATGTTGATGGCCTTGTTCTTCGGATTCGATTTGTCCTTGGCCGGACACATCTGCACGCACAGGCCGCAACCCGTGCAATCTTCCGGCGCTACCTGGATGGTGAACTTCTGGCCCTTGAAATCCGGGGCCTTGTAATCCACCGCCTTGTAGGTGCTCGGGGCCCCCGCCAGCGCGGCGGGTTCATAAACCTTTGCCCGGATGGCCGCATGCGGACACCCGAACGCACACTTGTTACATTGGATACACAACTCGGCTTCCCATACCGGGATTTCCGTGGTGATGTTGCGCTTTTCCCACTGCGTGGTCCCCAGCGGCCAGGTCCCATCCACCGAGAACACGCTCACCGGCAACAGGTCGCCCTTGTTGGCCAGCATCACGCCCTCGACCCGCTGCACAAAGTCCGGGGCATCCACCGACACGATCGGCGGCCGGCTGAACGCCGACGTGATCTTGCCGGGCACCTTCACTTCGAACAGATGCGCCAGGGTGTGATCCACCGCGGCGTAATTCTTCTGTACGATTTCCGGACCCTTCTTGCCATAGGTCTTTTCAATGGACTTCTTGATCTGCTTGATGGCCTCTTCGCGTTCCAGCACGCCGGAAATCGCAAAGAAGCACGTCTGCATGATGGTATTGATGCGCACGCCCATGCCGGTTTCGCGCCCGACCTTGTAGGCGTCAATGGTATAGAACTTCAGCCGCTTGGCCAGAATCTGCTCCTGCATTTCCCGCGGCAGCTTGTCCCATACCTCGTCCACGCCAAACGGACTGTTCAGCAGGAACGTCGCGCCCGGCGCGGCCAGCTCCAGCATGTCGTACTTCTCGCAGAAGCCGAACTGGTGACAGGCCACAAAGTTCGCCTGCCGCACCAGATACGCCGAACGGATCGGCTTGGGCCCGAAACGCAGATGGCTGATCGTGATCGCGCCCGACTTCTTGGAGTCGTACACGAAATAACCCTGGGCGAAATTGTCGGTCTCTTCGCCGATAATCTTGATCGAGTTCTTGTTCGCACCCACCGTGCCATCGGCCCCGAGGCCGAAGAACACCGCGCGCTTCACGCTGTTGGGTTCGATATCCAGTTCGGTGTCATAGCTCAGCGACGTGTGCGTCACATCGTCCACAATCCCGATGGTGAAGTGATTCTTGGGCTTGGGCTTGGCCAGTTCGGCATACACGCCCATGATCATCGCGGGGGTGAATTCCTTGCTCGCCAGCCCGTACCGCCCGGCCACCACATTGGGCACCAGGGTAAAGTTCAATTCGCCATCCGCCCGCGCTTCCTGCAGCGCGGCAATGACATCCAGATACAACGGGTCGCCCACAGCGCCGGGTTCCTTGGTCCGGTCCAGCACCGCGATGCTGCGCACCGTCTTGGGCAAGACCTGCACAAAATCCTTGATCACAAACGGCCGGTACAGACGCACCTTGAGCACGCCCACCTTTTCGCCCGCCGCCCGCATATGTTCGACGGTTTCGTGGGTCACTTCCGCGCCCGAACCCATCAGAATGATCACGCGGTCCGCATCGGGCGCGCCTTCATATTCATACAGCTTGTATTCGCGCCCGGTCAGGGCCGCAAACTTGGCCATCTTGGCCTTGACCACTTCCGATACATTGGTATAGAACGGATTGCACGCCTCGCGCGCCTGGAAGAACGTGTCGGGATTCTGCGCCGTCCCGCGGATCACCGGCTTGTCCGGCGTCAGCGCCCGGTCGCGATGCGCCTTCACGGCCTCTTCGCTGATCATGGCCTGCAGATCGCCATTGGTCAGCTCTTCAATCTTGGCCACTTCATGACTGGTCCGGAACCCGTCAAAGAAGTGCAGGAACGGAATCCGCGCTTCCAGCGTCGCGGCATGGGAAATCAGCGCCAGATCATGGGCTTCCTGCACGCTGTTGGAACACAACATCGCAAACCCGGTCTGCCGGCAGGCCATCACATCCGAGTGATCGCCAAAGATGCTCAACGCATGCGTGGCCAGCGTCCGCGCCGTCACGTGCATCACAAACGGGGTCAGTTCCCCCGCAATCTTGTACATATCCGGAATCATCAGCAGCAAGCCCTGACTGGCCGTGAAGGTCGTGCTCATCGAGCCCGCCTGCAACGCCCCGTGCACCGCCCCGGCCGCCCCGGCCTCGGACTGCATCTCTTCAATCATGGGCACCGTGCCCCAGATATTCTTCTTGCCCTTGGCCGACCATTCGTCGGAAAATTCGCCCATCGGCGAACTGGGCGTAATGGGATAAATGGCAATCACTTCGGACAAACGATGCGCCACTGACGCGGCTGCCTCGTTGGCGTCCAGCGTCAACTTACGACGATCTGACATATAGCTTCCTTTCGGACCACCATGGCCCGGAGTGAGTAGGACAGGGTCGGCCCCGTGCGGCCCGTCCCGGTAAGGACCGACCAACACCGCCGCAGCCGATTCTGGGTCAACGCATCAGCGCCAACAATTAAAGTACCAAGACCGGCAGTCCCAAGGCAACAGGTACGCCACCCGAGAACCAACAGTAAATAGATTAAAGTTTCCGATTATCCCCTGCAATGGCATGAAGACAAATAGGTCCAATTGAGACTAAGTCGCAGAAGAGTTTAACCACGGAAGACACGGAAATACACGGAAATGAAGTAACTGTCTATAAACCAGCCATTGCATCTGCACTTGGTCTTCGCCCCAAAGGGGCGGCATTTCAATAGCCCAGGGCAACGCCCTGGGTTGTGGTGCGACCCGATTTGGGTGCTCTGAAGGAGCACTATTTGCCGGTATAAATGGTGCTCCTTCAGAGCACTGCACGGGCCGGGACGCGGCTACCCAGGGCGTTGCCCTGGGCTATACAGATATTGCCCCGTTGGGGCAGAATACCCAAAGCCCCCGGCAAAATCGGATGAACCAACCCTTAACCACCACAATTTCAATCACAATCGCCCCATAACACAAAAACC
>JBIJDM010000051.1:0-14038 GCA_044344145.1 Phycisphaerae bacterium | reverse complement strand
TGCGGAGCATCTGCGATCGGGATCAGGCCAACGCGTATCTGGAGCAATCCTTCCTGCCGGACCTGAATGGCCGTTATGCGGTATCGGCCCGGCAGACCACGGACCTGCACCGGAAGCTGCCGCCGGACCTGGCGTTAGCAGAGGTACTCTGCGTGCAGGAAGTCCGAGTGGTAGGGCAGGATTGGTGCGTACAGTGGCACAGCCAGTTCCTGCAGATCCCCGCGGAATACGCGGGGCTGGCCCTGGCGGGCAAGCGGGTGCTGGTCAAACAACTGGGGCCCGGGCAATTGCAGGTAGTCTACCGGGGTCAGACGTTGCGTTTTAAGGTGCTGACGGGGCGGCCGAGGCCATCCCAGGTTAAGCCCGTATTCGTGAATCGGCGGGCTTGGAAGCCGGGTCCGGAGCATCCGTGGAAGCGGGCCCCAGCCGCGCTGGCGCTATCTATGGGATCAGGGTGACATATCTACTTCGGCTAAGAGGGTGACATTTCTACTTCTTGACAACAGATAATAAAGAAGTGTATCATCCGCGTTGGAGCAATCATGTGCGTTATATCACGCATATTGCCCCCAAGTTTAAACCTTCTCATGTATACATTGCCGCGTTAGATCAAAAGTTCACCAAGGTTGATGCATGGGTCCAGATAACCCCCGAGGGTAAGGCTGCGGCCATGATGCCGGATGTATGGATTGCGGGGCCAGACCCGGATGCCCAGCTTACACCAAGCCTGGAGCCATTGCTGGCGCCTTGGCAGACTCACGTTCTGGGCCGGGCGCTGGGCAGCACCGGGCGTCAGGATGATGATAAAATTATCCTGCAATCACAGAGCGCCGATATTTATGGGACTGCGGACACCTGTCACTATGTGAATCAGCGTCTGGTTGGTGACGGGCAAATAACTGCCCATCTGAATTCCTACGCGAATATCGGTCCCAATGGTCGGATCGCACTGATGTTGCGGGAATTGCCCGTGGCCAAACCTTCCGACCAGGCGGCCACAATCCATCTGTCGCTGCGACCGATTAAGAAGACACTCAGCTTCGCCTGGCGCCCACTCACGGCCGCCGCGACCACCGAGACCGAAATGCCCCTGCCCAAATTGGAAGGCACGGCGGATTGGATACGTTTAGTGCACAGTGGTGATACGTTTTCAGGTTACTATTCCCGTGATGGCAAAGAATGGCATGCTTGGGGTACGGCCGCCGTGAAAGTGGCGCAAACCCTCTGTATCGGTCTGGCCTTATCCAGTGATGGTCCGGTGACGGGTACGGCCACTTGGGATCATATTGAATTATCCGGAACGCTTCCCGATACGCCGACCACTCGTCCGGCAATCCAGCCCGCCGCCGTAATTTCCGAGATTCGCGGAAAAATAATTGCTGTGGGCAGAACTCCCTCCTTACAGGAAATCCAACCCTATACCGCGGCCCTGACCGCGGATGTGGTGGAAATCCAAACCACCAACCAAGGTCCCGCCCTGCGTGGACGGATTCTGGCCTGTCGCTATGTGCTACGGGATAGCAAGGTGGTCGTGGGCGCGGATTTGAAAAACAATACGGAGGTAATCCTGCGGTTGATCCCCTTGGAACAGCAACGCAAGGAGAAAAGCCTGCGGCTGATCCTACCCGATGAGGGTTTTGACTTGCCCACCTATTACGTGCTGGAAAAATAACCTAACAGTCACCCACGCCAGTCATAGCACCGGCAAACTCGTGGTTTTCGTTTTGAGTTCCTGTACGGGCACAAAATTCCCGCTCTTATACGCCGATGCGTCTTGGGGCGTGATCGCGTGTTGTCGATGCTGCTGCGGGACATGCGGCCGGGGCTGTAAGTCCGGGGCCTCAGGGCCATCCCAACGCTGCAGTACCTGATAATGCTGATTCCGTTGGGCCGGAATCCAACCCGCATCACGGATCAACCGACAGATCATTTCCGCATCCAGCCGGAACGTGGTGCCCGCGGCGGATACCACATTTTCTTCCATCATCACCGAGCCCATGTCGTTGGCACCGAAGAACAATGCCAGTTGCCCGACCTTTGGCCCCATGGTCACCCAACTGCTTTGCATATTGGGGATGTTGTCCAGATACAGCCGGCACAATGCCAACGTACGCAAATATTCCGCCGCATCGGCCAAACGCACCGTACGTCCATTATCAAACTCATACGGTTTCCCGCTGTCCGGCGACCATTTACGTTTGCGGTCCAAGGGGGTATTGTCCGGCTGGTAGGTCCAGGTGATGAAGGCGGTGTAATTGGCCGGAGCATGGGCCAACGCCCAGTCCTGCCGTTGGCGGATCCGCTGGAGATGATCCAGCCGATCGGCGACGGTTTCGATATGGCCGATGAGCATGGTGACCGATGTGCCCATGCCTTGCCGATGAGCTTCAGCCATCACATCCAGCCATTCCTCGCCGGTGCATTTGCCCGGTCCGATCCGGCTGCGCACCCGATCGGAAAATATTTCACCACCACCGCCGGGGATGGTATCCAGCCCCGCGACCTTGAAACGGCGGATGACTTCCGCCACCGGCATATTGAAGTAACGGGCGAATTCGACAAACTCCGGGGGGCTGAAAGCATGGATATGGACTTGGGGGTAATGCTTCCGGATAGCCCGGAGCAGGTCTTCGTAATAACTGATGGGCAACTCGGGGTTCATCCCACCTTGCATCAGAATCTGGGTGCCCCCGATGGAGACCAGTTCTGCAATCTTGCCGAGAATATGGTCTTGATCCAGGGTGTAGGCATCAACGGCTTTGGGATCATTGCGTTTGAAGGCACAAAACGTACACCGGGCGGTGCAAATATTGGTGTAATTGATGTTCCGGTCAATCACATAAGTCCGGTAGTCTTCCGGATGCAGACGCTGACTGACACCAAACGCCCAGCGGCCAAGAGCATAGAGGGGGGCGTGGTGGTAAAGTTCCAGAAATTCGTCATCTGACAGGCGGCGTTGGCCTGCTACCACGCTGGCCATGTCAAAACTTGGCTGGTATGCGGGACCTTGGGGGGTAAGTACACTCTCGAGGTCACGTTCTTGGGGGCTTACATTCAGCATGTTTTCCAGTCTTCAATAATGTTTGAAACTTCGTCGAATTGTAGTCCAAAGAGATGTGCTCTGCCAGTGGGGTGGATGGGGCAAGTTTTCGTGGGCATATTTTCGTATTCGCCGATTTTTCTTGACCTTGGCCACCTCAAGGATTACATTAAGGTAAACAAGTCTGAAATTATTTTTCTATGAAAATAATTAGCTCGGAAAGGTGGTGCGGTATGTTAAGTGAAAGAATCGCCAAAGCCCGGATGATTGTCGGTTGGGGTGCTGTGGCCTCCGCGCTGGCGGCACTGTTGGGGTTAACGCTGGCGATTACCGGCGTTATTGCCGGGGATAGCTTGATGACGCGGCTACTCACCGCAGCACCCGGTCTGGTATTGCTGGGCATCGGGCTGGTGGGTTGTGTGGGGTCCGCCCATGCGGTAGGTCTGCTTGAGATTCTGCGCGAATCCGAAGTGATGGCCGCGGATACCCGCGCACGCTCGGTAGAATTACTCACCAGCATTTTGGCCATCCAGAAACAAACCGTGGATACTCTGACTCTCTCCGAAGCCGCCAAGCGCGTGGCGTATCGGCAGAAAGACCGCGAAGCGCTGCGTGAAGCTATTCATGAGGATATTGCCCACGGTGATTTTGATTCGGCACTGATCATGATTGACGAAATGGATAAACGTTTCGGCTATCACACCGAAGCCCAAAGCCTGCGTAACAAGGTGAATCAGGCCCAGAAAAATTCCCACGATCAGGATATGCAGGCGCTGTTGGAGGTGGTCTATACCCACTTCAGTCGCTATGACTGGTCGTCGGCATTGGGAGAAATTGACAAACTGAGCAAATTACATCCGCAGGAACCCAGTGTGCTGGCGCTGCCGGATGAGCTTAGACGTGCTCGTTTGGCCCATAAGGGCGAGTTGCTGAAGATGTGGACCGATGCGGTAAATCGCGATGATTTGGACCGCAGTGTGGAATTGCTCAAGATGTTGGATCAATATCTGTCGCCCAGTGAAGCACTGGCGTACAAAGAAGCCGCCCGGGATGTGTTCAAGAAACGATTGCAGCAGTTGGCAACGCAATTCGCCCTGCAAATTCACGATTGTAATTGGACTCAGGCCATCGCGGTGGGCGAAATGATCATTCATGAGTACCCCAATGCCCGGGTTGCCGCCGAAGTTCAAAGCAAATTGGATGTCTTGCGGGCCAACGCTGCTCAGGCCGAAGCGATGATGCCGAAAACCGCAGTTGCCTAATTTCGCGGACATGATACAGTTTAACCGCTGGCGCCACGGGCCATATCCCGTGGCGTTTTCATTATTGCGTAATAAGAGGTTGCGATGCGTGTTGTATTCATGGGATCAGGAGCTTTCGGTTTGCCCACCTTGCAGCGCTTGGCTCAGGCTGCCGGGGTCGAAATCCCGCTGATTGTCTCGCAGCCGGATCGCCCCGCCGGACGGGGTAAAGTCTTGACTCCGACTCCCGTAGCGGCCTGGGCGCTGGCTGAAGGACGGCATTTAATTCGGCACGACAATATTAACGATAGCACGGGGTTGCAGGCCATCGCGCAAGCCCGTCCCGATGTCTTGGTCGTAATTGCCTTTGGGCAGAAGTTGTCTCCGGAATTACTGCACTTGGCACCCCACGGGGGGATTAACCTTCATTCTTCATTGTTGCCCAAATATCGCGGGGCCGCTCCGATTCACTGGGCCATTTTGAATGATGATCGAGAAACCGGTGTGAGTGTCATCCGCGTTACCGAGATTATGGACGGCGGCGATGTTTTGGCCCGGGTGGCAACCACGATAGGGCCGGAAGAAACCACCGGTTCGCTGCATGATCGTCTAGCGCTTTTGGGCGCGCCGCTGATCAATCAGGTCTTAGAGGCCATACGCACCGATACCTTGCAGCCCGAAACCCAAAATTTAACCCAGGCCTGTAAAGCCCCCAAGTTGCAACGTACCATGGCTTGGGTAGACTTTAATGCCCCAGCCCGGGCGGTATCGGCGAAGATCCGCGGGCTGTCACCTTGGCCGGGCATCGCGGTTCAGGTGTGTCAGTCCGATGGACAGGTCCGTACTCAGGCCACCTTGCTAACCGTTCGGGTCGAAACCGAACAGGGTACGCCGGGGCAGCCCGGTCGGTTTATTGATGCCAATTGTGTGGCCTGCGGCCAGGGGGCAATACGAATCCTTGCGCTCCAGCCGCAGGGTAAAAAAGCCCTGAACATGGAAAATTTTGTTAATGGTTATGGTGTCCAGGCCGGTTGGTCGCTGCAAAGTGTGCTGACGCCTCCGGTCCCGGAAAAGGTGACTGTATGAGCAAGAGTCCTGCGGTACGTGTGTTGATTGTGGATGATGAAGTGGATCATGCTGATGTCATGGCCGAAGCGGTCGCCCGCATGGGCTTCGCGGTGGTTCAGGCCCACAGTCTGAGCGAAGGCAAGAAACGCCTGAGTGACGAGGCGATTGAGCTGGTCATCACCGATCTGCGTATGGATCAGCCGGATGATGGCATGGAATTGTTACGTTACGTCAAACGTAACCATCCGACTACCGAAGTCTTGGTAGTCACCGCGTATGGGGATGTATCCACCGCAGTCCAATGCATGCGCGAAGGGGCGTATGATTTCATCCAAAAGCCGTTAGACTTGGAAATTATCCGCCAACAGGTCCGTCGCGCTGCGGAAAAAGTGCAACTGACCCAGCAGAATATCGAACTGAATCAGGCTTTGGATCACCGCTTCGGGATGACCGCCATTATCGGCGCGTCCGAACCCATGCAACGCGTGGCCCGGTTGATCCGCCAGATTGCGCCCACGGAGATCAATGTGTTGATTCTGGGGGAATCGGGCACCGGCAAGGAATTGGTGGCCCGGGCGCTGCATCAAAATTCCCGCCGCAGTGGCCAGCGCTTCGTGGCCCTGAACTGCGCGGGCTTGAATGAAAGCACCTTGGAAGACGAACTGTTTGGTCATGTCCGTGGCGCCTTTACCGATGCCCGCGCCGACCGTATCGGTCGCTTCGAATATGCCGATGGTGGCACACTGTTTCTGGATGAAATCGGCGATATGCCCCTGACCATGCAGGCCAAATTGTTGCGGGTGCTGCAGGATCGCCAAATTACCCGGCTGGGGTCCAATGAACCCATCCAGACCAATGTGCGTTTTGTCGCCGCGACCAACCGGGATTTGGAATCGGCCGTACAGAATAAAAGCTTCCGCGAAGACCTGTATTTCCGCATCAAAGGTGCCACAATCCAGTTGCCCCCGTTGCGGCAACGGCGCGAGGATATCCTGCTGCTGGTCCGTTTCTTCGTTGAAAAATTCGCCCGTCAGAACAACAAGGTAATCACCGGCATCGCCCCGGCCGCCCGGGAAGTGCTGACGGCCTTTCCCTGGCCGGGCAACGTCCGGCAATTGGAAAATGCCATTGAAAGCATTGTCATTCTCGCGGCCGGGCCGGAAATTACCCTGGCCGATATTCCCTCGGAAATTACCCAAAATGTGAACGTCACCACCGCCCTGGCCACCATTCCCGATCGGGGCGAGGAATCCACCGCGCTGGCCCCTATGACCGGGATGAATCTGGCCGATCTGGAGCGCAAGGCCATCGAGCATACGCTGGCCATGGTGGCCGGTAACCGCGAACAGGCGGCCAAAATACTGGGCATTGGCGAACGTACGCTGTATCGTAAGATCAAAGAATATGGCCTCATTGAATAACTGGGACAGGACCTGACTATGGCGACAAATATCCGTATTGGTCTGGGTTATGATTTGCACCGCACTGAAGCAGGTCGGCCGTTGGTGTTGGCCAATATCACCGTGCCGCACGAGCTTGGATTGCATGGGCACTCGGATGCCGATGTGGTGTTGCACGCACTGATTGATGCCCTGACCGGCGCGGCGGGCTTGCCCGATGTGGGTGAGCTTTTCCCCAATACCGATCCGCGCTACAAAGGGATTAATTCG
The DNA here is from genome assembly GCA_044344145.1 of Phycisphaerae bacterium. Taxonomy (GTDB): domain Bacteria; phylum Planctomycetota; class Phycisphaerae; order WQYP01; family WQYP01; genus JBAXGE01. The sequence goes on along the minus strand of JBIJDM010000051.1, from coordinate 7,019 downwards.
GCCGAACTCCTTTCTGCAACCATGCGGCAGTTTGCCCAAACCGGCTGTCAGATTGTGAATCTTGATGTGGTGGTGATCGCCGAAAAACCCAAGCTGGCGCCCTACAAAGCTGCCATGCGGCAGCGTTTGGCGGAACTGCTGGACATTGCGCCCGACCGGGTCAACCTGAAAGCCAAGACCGGCGAAGGTGTGGATGCCTGCGGGCGGCAAGAAGCTATCGCCTGTCATTGTGTGGTACTAATCGAAAAACCTGCTAGCTAAGGATTTATCTCGTGGATCAACGCTATCAAAAACTCGCCTCCGGTTTGATTCGCTATTCCTGTGCGCTGCAACCGGGCGAAAATGTCCTGATCGAAGCCATTGATATTCCGCATACCTTCACCAAGGCGCTGGTGGCCGAAGCCCACGCCGTCGGCGCCCGGCCGTTGGTGCATCTCAAGAGTGTGGAAATCAACCGCGCTCTGATGCAAGCCGCCACCAAGGAGCAGTGGGAGATTATCGCCGACTATGAACGGCTGTGCATGGAAAAGGTGCAGGCGTATATCGGCATTCGTGGCAATCCCAATATCGCGGAACTGTCCGATGTTCCCGCCGATAAACAACGCATCTACGAGCAGTCGGTGTGGAAGCGGGTCCATCACGAAGTCCGCGTGAAGAAAACCCGCTGGGTGGTGTTGCGCTGGCCGACGAACTCGTTTGCCCAGTTGGCCCAGATGAGCACGGAAGCCTTCGAGGAATTCTTCTTCAATGTCTGCAACATGGATTATGCCCGCATGTCCCGGGCCATGCAGCCGCTTAAAGCCTATATGGAACGCACCGACAAGGTCCGCCTGCTGGGCCCGAGCGATACCGACCTGACCTTCAGTATCAAGGGCATCCCCGCTATTCCCTGCGATGGTCATATGAACATACCCGATGGCGAGGTGTATACTGCGCCGGTTCGTGAGAGTATTGAAGGGGTGATTGCCTATAACACCCCAACCATTTATCGGGGGACGGTGTTTAATGATGTTCGTTTGACCTTCAAACAGGGAAAGATTGTTGCGGCCACCGCCAATCACACCCAGCGCTTGAACGAGATTCTGGATGCCGATGCCGGGGCCCGTTATGTCGGCGAGTTTGCCATCGGCGTCAACCCCTATTGCACCCGGCCCATGCTGGACATTCTCTTCGATGAGAAAATCAGCGGTTCCATCCATCTGACACCGGGTGCCTGCTACGATGAAGCCTCCAATGGTAACAAGTCCGATATCCACTGGGATATGGTCTTGCGACAGACTCCCGATGTCGGGGGCGGGAAAATCTATTTCGACGACCGACTGGTCCGGCAGGACGGCATCTTTGTCGTCCCCGAACTGGCCGGACTGAATCCCGACCAATTGATGGGATAAATGCCATGATTCTGCTTGGGATTGATCCGGGCCTGCATTTGACCGGCTATGCCTTGGTCCAGGTCCAACAGGTCAGAATCTCGCTCATCGAAGCGGGGGTGTTTCGTATTCCCGTGCGTAAATTGCTGGCCGATCGGCTTTTGGAACTCCACGACCAGCTCGAAGCCGTACTGACCGAGTTTTCCCCCGAGCAAGCAGGTGTCGAGCAGCTATACTCCCATTACGAGCATCCCCGTACCGCGATTTTGATGGGTCATGCCCGGGGCGTCATCCTCCTGGCCGCAGCCCGGCATCATTGCCCGGTCACCGATCTTCCCAGCACCCTGGTCAAACGCACGGTTACAGGCAATGGTCATGCCAGTAAACTGCAGGTCCAGCGCCGGGTTCAGTCCTTATGTCATCTGACGGAATTGCCCAAGCCGCCCGATGTGGCGGATGCCATCGCCATTGCCTGGACCCTGGCCCTGCACCAAACCCGGGCCGGGTTGGGACGTACGAAAAATACCTGAATTATGGTTGGTGAATTCGGTTGCCTACAATCAATACGCTGGAGCGAAATTTGTAGTTTTCGGAGTGCCGCATGGACGATAACATCTCGATCCCGCTGAGTAGTCCTGATATTACCGAAGCAGAAATCCGCGCGGTCACCGAGGTGATGCGGACCCGGTACCTGACCGTGGGGCCGAAAGTTCTGGAATTTGAACAGGCGTTTTGTCACTATCTGCGCGTGGAACACGCCATTGCGGTCAGTTCCGGCACTGCAGGCCTGCATTGCAGTCTGCTGGCGCTGGGCATTGGGCCCGGTGATGAAGTCATCACCACGCCGTTTTCGTTCATTGCCAGTGCCAATTCGATCCTGATGGTGGGGGCCCAGCCGGTCTTTGTGGACATTGATCCGCGTACCCTGAATATGGACCCCAAAAAACTGGAAGCTGCCATTACCCCGCGGACCAGAGCCATTATGGCCGTGGAAGCCTTTGGCAATCCCGCCGGCTTTGACGATTTTCTGGCCATCGCCCAACGGCACGAATTGCCCATGATCGAAGACAGTTGCGAAGGTCTGGGCTCCTCGCATCGCCAGCGTCAGGTCGGCACCTATGGCCGGATTGGGGTCTTTGCGTTTTATCCCACCTTGGCCAATCTCTGTCGGGCGTACCGCAATCAGGGCCGCGACCCCGGTTCCGCGTGGCTTAGTCACCAGCGCATGGGTTACAACTACCGCCTGAGTGATATCAACGCCGCGATCGGTTGCGTGCAGATGCAGCGTCTTGACGGAATGCTGGCCAAGCGTCAGGCTGTGGCCCATTATTACATCAAATTGCTGATGGACGATCCCCATATCATCCTGCCCAATGTGGATGAACAGACCGATATGAGCTGGTTTGTCTTTGTGGTGCGTCTCAGCGAAGCCCTGGACCATAACGACCGCGATGCCATCCTGCAATATCTTCAGCGGAATCATATTGGGGCCTCCAATTACTTCCCGCCCATCCATCTGCAGCCCTTCTATGTGGACAAATTCGGCTATAAACGCGGCGATTATCCGATTGCCGAATATATCTCCGATCGTACCATCGCGCTGCCGTTCCATAACAACCTGACTCTCACCGAAGTTGAGGAAGTGGTTCACCATCTCAAACGCGGTGTGGCCCAGCAGTTGGCGATAAAATAGCCCTCATATTTACGCCCAAGCCCGCTTGCGTTACCATGCACGTTGAACAAGCGCTCAGGTTACTATTTTCACGAGGTAGACGCCGCGATGAATCAGACTATTACCGGGGTTAAAGGCTTTTCTGCTGCCGCCATTGCCTGTGGGATTAAAAAGTCCGGCAAGCCGGATTTGGCCCTGCTCGTTTCCGAAGTTCCCGCCACCGCCGCGGCGGTGTTCACCCAGAACAAGGTCGTGGGGGCCCCGATCATCGTGGGCCGCAGTCATATCACCAGCCACACCCTCCGGGCCTGCATCATCAATAGCGGTTGCGCCAATGTCTGCACTGGCGATGAAGGCGTACAGAACGCCCGGGAAATGTGTTTGCTGACGGCCAAGGAAATCTGTCAAGAAGGCGAAGCCCTGCCCATCCGTTCGATTCTGCCCAGTTCCACCGGCGTAATCGGACACTTCCTGCCCATGGACAAAATCCGTGCGGGTATCCCACTCGTCGCGGCGCAACTCTCCAACTCCGTTGCGGCCGGTAACGCTTTTGCCAATGGGATTCTGACCACGGATTTGGTTGCCAAAACCGCTTTCACCACCCTGCGCATTGGGGGTATAAAAGTCACCATCGCCGGTTGCTGCAAAGGCAGCGGGATGATTGCTCCAAACATGGCCACCATGCTGGCCTATATTGCCACCGATGTGAAAATCGCCCCTGCCGTACTGAACAAAACCCTCAAGCAAGTGGCGGATCAGACTTTTAACTGTGTCACGGTGGATCAACATACCTCCACCAGCGACACCTTTGCGGTACTCGCCAATGGGTTGGCTGGGAATACTAAAATCACCGGTGGAACCGCGCTGGCCCAGTTTACTAAGGCCCTCTATCAAGTTGCCGATTCCTTGGCCCGTCAGATTGCCCAGGATGGCGAAGGCGCCACCAAGCTGGTCGAAGTCTGGGTAAAAGGGGCTGCGAGTGTGGCCGATGCCAAAAAGGCCGCAGACGCCATTGCCAATAGTGCCCTGTGTAAAACCGCTTTGCACGGTGCGGACCCGAACTGGGGCCGGTTTGTCTCGGCGGCCGGTTACAGTGGCGCGGCCATGAATCCCGGATCCGCTGCCTGCCGCATCTTTGCCCCCAAGGGTAAGAGCTACGTAGTATTCAAGTCCGGCCGGCCCACATCGGTCAAACTGGATGATGTAGCCAAGCTGATGCAGGGCAAACATGTAGCAGTGGAAGTGGATCTGGGCTTGGGCAAAGTCCATACCGCCCGGGTCTATACTTGCGATCTCAGCCGCGAATATGTCGCAATCAACGCGGATTACCATACTTAACCCACCCGGTTGAACCTTGGTTCTTTACTGGCAGGGGCCTCGAACGTATGACGACTACGGCCAACATTACCGAAGACGCGCCCGCCCAGTCCCCGGGACGGCGCTCCTGGCGCCGCCTGCGTCAATATCCCGCGGCCTGGTTTGGCGCCATCGTGTTTAGCCTGATTGTACTGGCCTGTTATCTCAGCATGCCCTGGACGCTGGATGGTTATAAAATTCAGAATCTCAACGCCGTTTTGCAGTCCCCCGGTGCGGAATACTGGCTGGGCACAGACACATTGGGGCGTTCGCTGGTGCAAAGATTACTCTTGGGGGGCAGCGTTTCCATCGCCATCGGACTGGCGTCGGCCACCATTGCCGTATTACTGGGCACCGGTGTGGGGCTGGTGGCAGGTTATTTCGGCGGTCTGTGGGACAGCCTGCTGATGCGGATCGTGGATGTGCTTTACGGCTTACCCTACATTCTACTGGTGATTATGTTTCGAATCGTGATGGTGCCCCTATTGACCAAGGCACTGTCACCGTATCTGGATGGTGCCAGCCTGGTGGCCAATTTTATGGTGCTGCTGGTTGGGATCGGCGCGGTGAGTTGGCTGACCATGGCGCGGGTGATTCGCGGTCAGGCACTCGCCCTGCGGCAAATGCCCTTTGTGGAAGCCGCCCGGGCCATGGGCATGAGCCACCGCGGGATTATCCTCCGCCACATCCTGCCTAATCTAATGGGGCCAATATTCGTATATGCGGCATTGACCGTCCCGCAGGCGATTCTCGCCGAGTCATTTTTGTCGTTTTTGGGGTTGGGCATTAGCGCTCCGCTCCCCAGTTGGGGCAACCTTGCCGCCGAGGGGGTGGATGCCATGAACCCGGTGAAAACCTACTGGTGGCTGGTGGCCAGTCCGGCCATATTGTTGAGCCTGACGCTGATTTGTCTGAATTTTGTCGGCGACGCCCTGCGCGACGCTTTGGACCCCAAGGGAAATCAAGGATAATTGCCGAAAACGAATCGCTTCGACGGCATCGTATAGGCGTTAGAATGTACGGACTTTTGACTGGAGCTTATAACTGATGGGTAACCGCTTTTCCCTCAAGGACTTTATCTTCCTCGTGGCGTTCATTCTGGTGATCGGAGCGGTGGTTTGGAATGCCCGGCAGTTCAGTTGGCAGGAGACGCGCCTGACTGACCTGCGCAAGGATGTGGACCGTCTGGCCGGCAATTCCGAAAAGCAGGCCCAAGCCTTCCGCGAACTCAACGAGATTTTACGCCGGGGCGGCAGTATTGGCGCCACGACCCAGACCAAGCAAGCCTCCAATGAGCGCAAGCCCATTCGGCGTACCAATCCCGATGGCAGTTTGTTTGTTTATTACCCCGATCCCCCGCGGACGCCGAATGAACCGCGGGACTTGCCCGACTACGCGGCGGGTGATTGGCTGGTACAAAATCTCGGTTCCGAGCCCAAGTATATTACACCTTATATTGAACGTGAGAACAGCGGCGGCACGCTCCAAAATTACGTCATCGAGTCCCTGATTACCCGTAATCCCGAGACTTTGGAATGGGAACCCTGGTTGGCTGAATCCTACTCCATCAGTGCCGATGGTCTGGTCTATCGTTTTACGCTACGGCCGGGGGTTAAGTTTTCCGATGGCAAGCCGATGACGGCTGAGGATGTGTTGTTCAGCTATAATTTGGTCAGTAATCCCAAAGTGGATTCGGATACATTGCGTTCCTACCTGACCAACGTGGAATACTGTAAGCAGATTGACGAACGTACCGTGGAATTCAAGTACAAAGAAAAGTATTTCAAAGCCTTTGAAGTCGTTGGGGCTTATTTCGCGATCATCCCCAAACACATCTACGGCGCATTCACCCCCGAGCAATACAACGAGAAAAATGCCCTGCTGGTGGGATCTGGTCCGTATGTATTAGGGAAGTGGCTCAATGGCCAGCAGGTCGAACTGCTGCGCAACGAAAACTATTGGGGGCCCAAGCCCACCTTCGACAAGATTGTTTTGAAGTTCATCCAAAATCCGCAGACGGCCTTGCAGAGTTTCATGGATGAAGGGCTGGATTCGCATGTTCCCCAACCGGAACAATACGAGGAGAAGGTTAAAAATCCGGAGTTCAACAAGAAATATCAAGTCCGTCGCAAAGCCATTCCCAATGCCGGCTATCGCTATATCGGTTGGAATCTTGCCAACCCCATCTTCGCCGACAAAGGCACGCGTCAGGCCCTCAGCATGATGGTGGACCGCAAGTCTTTGATTCACACGATTGACCGTGATTTGGCGGTAGAGCTATCCGGCCCGTTCAGTCCCATGGTGCCCCAATATGACAAAACGATTCTACCGCGTCCGTTTGACCCCGCCGCAGCGGAGGTCAAACTTAAAGACGCGGGCTGGAACATGGGGCCGCGCGGGGTTTTGGTCCGGGACGGTCAGGAGTTCGCCTTTGACCTGATGATTCCCGCCCAAAGCGCGGCCTACGAAAAAATCGCCACGATTGTGCAGGCCCAATTCAAACGTGTGGGGATCGAAGTGCGGGTTGCCCCGTTTGAATGGTCGGTTTTGGTGGATCGGTTGGACAATCGTAAATTCGACGCCGCTATGCTGGGCTGGACCGGAGGGATTGAGGGGGACCC
>JBIJDM010000074.1:0-11207 GCA_044344145.1 Phycisphaerae bacterium | reverse complement strand
ATCAAATCTGGCACAGTTCCCAGATTGCGGGTAAAGGCTCCAACTTCATTGGGTACAAAAATGCGGAGGCGGATCGCCTCATCATGGCTGGCCGCACCGAAACCAACGAAGCCAAACGGATGGAAATCTGGCATAAGTTGCACCAGCAAATCCACGAGGACGCCCCGTATGTGTTCTTATCCATGCGCGAATCGCTAACCTTTGTGAATGGACGGATCAAGAATATTGAACCCTACCTGACCGGGATGAAATCCGGTGACTGGTATGTACCGGTAACCCAGCAGAAATATGGTCGCTAATCAGTCTCGGACAACTTCGTTACGCCGGTGCCATTTGTGCACCCCTCGGTGGTGGGGGTGGCGATGCTGACCTACCTCCTGCGCCGCGTCTTATTGATGATCCCCACGATCATTGGCATGACCCTGATGCTCTTTGTGATTGTGCGTTTCGCACCCGGTATCGGCAAAATATCCGGGGCCGATGGCAGTGGCAACATGGCCAGCGACAATGCCCGCTTGGAACAGGAACAAGCCCTGCAGCGGCATATGGGTATGATTGATGCGCAGGGCAAACCGATTCCCATCCCCATGCAATATATGAATTGGGCCGGGCGTGTGGTTCAGGGTGATCTGGGCCGCTCTATGCAATATCGTAAGCCCGTGATGGAACTGATCCTCGAACGCGCCCCGATCACCATCACACTCAATATCATCGCCACCCTGCTTATTTATATGATCGCCATTCCGGGGGGAATGCTCTCGAGTGTGAAACGCGGGCGTGGTTTTGATTTTTGGTGGGGGCTGGGAACGCTGGCCTTATATTCCCTGCCGACCATGTGGGTCGGCTCCATGTTACTGGGCTACTTGGCCAATCCCGAGTATCTCGGCTGGTTCCCCTCGGCGGGGTTGCAGTCCACGGACACCAGCCGCATGACTTACTGGCAGGTAACGCTTGATTACATGCATCATCTCGCTTTGCCGTTGATGTGCATGACCTACGGCGGTTTTGCGTATCTATCCAAGCAGATGCGGGCCAGCATGCTCGATAATATCCATCAGGACTGGGCCCGTACCGCGCGGGCGAAAGGTGTCCCCGGCTATATTGTGGTGACCCGCGATGTGTTCCGTAACAGCATGTTACCCCTGATCACCATGGCGGCGGGTCTGATCCCCGGCTTGCTGGGCGGTTCGGTACTGATCGAAAAAATCTTCTCTATTAAAGGCATGGGCGAGTTGGCCTATCAGGCAACTCTGGCCAAAGACCTGCCGCTTATGCAGGGGCTGGCTTTGGTGGGGGGCGTGCTGACGCTGATATCCTATTTGATCGTGGACGTGTGTTACTCTCTGGCGGATCCGCGGGTGTCCTATGACTGACCAATTGCACTTAAACCCCGTGTCCGAGCCGCCGATCCGCAGCTATTGGAACGTGGTATTCACCGCGTTCTGGCGCGGTATCGCCCCGAAAATCGCGCTGGGCTTTGTGGTCAGCATTGCCCTGATGGCCGTGATTGTTCCCTTCATCGCCAACGGTCAGCCCTATACGGTGGAAATTAAAAACTCCGCCGGGGTGTGGCAGCGTCATTACCCACTTTTTACCTATTTGACGCGGTTGGATTATCTGGTCTTAATGGGATTTGCCACTCTCACTACGGTGGGAAGCTTATGTTACTTTGGCCGTAACCGCATGGCCAAAAGTCGTCGGCTGATCATCAGCGCCAGCATAACCACCGGTATGGTGCTCTTGGGGCTATTGCTTTGGTACACCACCTCAGACCCTTCGGCCCGTATCATGTATCGCGATTATCAGGCCGGCATTCAGGCTGGTACCATGCGGTCAGCCGTCTATGCCCCCATCCCCTGGCATTTCGGCGATCAAGAAGCCCTGTCGGAAGACCGTACCAATGAATTGCCCTCGTGGCTGCCGTGGGTGGCTCCCACCTACTACGCACAGGCGAAAACCCAAACCGCAGCCGGTACCCGTTCCCTGCGTCCCTGGCCGGATACCCCCTCATGGGATCACCTGCTGGGTACCGATGGCGTCGGGCGCGATGTACTTGCCCGGATGCTCTGGTCCACCCGGATTGTCATGGGCATCGGCTTTATCAGCGAGGTGATCGCTCTGCTCATAGGCATCACCGTGGGGGCTTGGATTGGCTATTACGCTGGCAAGGCCGATCTGCTGGGTATGCGTGTGATTGAAATATTTGAGGCCGTGCCCACCTTCCTGCTGATCCTGATCTTCGTCGCCACCTATGGCCGTAATATCTTCATGATCATGATCATCCTCGGCTTGGTCGGCTGGACCGGCATTGCCCGTTTTGTACGCGCGGAGTTCTTCCGCCTGCGCAAACTCGATTATGTCTCCGCCGCCATCGCCGTGGGTATGCCGATCCGCCGGGTGTTGTTCCGGCACATGTTGCCCAATGGCCTCACGCCGGTGATTGTGGCCGCGACCTTTGGCATTGCCGGGGCCGTCATGAGTGAGTCGGGCTTGTCGTTTCTGGGGGTGGGTATTGAGCCGCCCTTACCGAGCTGGGGCTCGTTATTGAATGAGGCCGGTAATCCCGCGGAAACCTTCCGCCCGTGGCTGGCGATTCCGCCGGGGATCGCGATTTTTCTAACTGTGTTAACCTATAACATACTCGGCGAGCGCATGCGCGATGCGATTGACCCGCGTACGAATAAAGAGCTTTAAGGACTGGTCGCTATGGAACAACCGCTCTTGGATGTGCGCAATCTAAAGACCCACTTCCGTACTTCGGACGGGCTGGCCCGCGCTGTGGATGGGATATCCTTTTCGGTCTATCCCAACCAAACCGTGGCGCTGGTGGGGGAGTCGGGTTGCGGTAAGTCTGTCACCAGTCTTTCGATCATGCGGCTGGTTCCGGTTCCTCCCGCGATCCTGACCGGTGAAATCCTGCTGGAGCAGGAAAACCTGCTGACGCTGTCCGAACGCGCCATGTGCAAGGTCCGCGGCGGGAAGATCGCCATGATCTTTCAGGAGCCCATGACCAGCCTGAATCCGGTGTTCACCATCGGCGAACAGGTGTTGGAAGCCATTCTGCTGCATCAAAAAGTCACCGACGAACAGGCGCAGCAAATCGCCATCCAAGCCCTGCGCGACGTGGGCATCGCCGACCCCGCCCGGCGGTTGAATGAATACCCGCACCAAATGTCCGGCGGGATGAAACAGCGCGTCATGATCGCCATGGCGCTGGCGTGCCGACCGGCTTTGGTTATTGCCGATGAACCCACCACCGCGCTGGATGTCACCATTCAAGCGCAAATCCTGGAACTGCTCAACCGACTGCAACAGCAGACCGGCATGTCGGTACTGTTCATTACCCATGATCTGGGCATCGTCGCCGAAAATGCCGATGTGGTGGCGGTGATGTATGCCGGGCGCATTGTTGAGATGGCCAATGTGTTCGCGCTCTTTAAGAATCCGCTGCATCCGTATACGCAAGGCCTGCTGGCGTGTGTGCCGCGTCTGGGCCAGGAAAGCCAACGCCTGTTCAGTATCTCCGGCACTGTCCCCTCACCGATCCGCTACCCGGATACCTGCCGCTTTGCCGCGCGTTGCACGGCGTGCAGCGCCGCCCAGAAAGAACTGTGCAATACCAGTTATCCCGAACTGCGCGAAGTCGCCCCCCAGCACTGGGTGGCCTGTCACTATGCCCCCGGCTATGAATCGGCCCCGGCCACGCCCCCCGGCATAAATTTCAAACGCCCCGCTCCAACCGTTCCGGCAGGTGAACCATGAACCCAACCGCCCATGATCCCACGCTGGCTCCCCCGGTAATCGCTGCGCAACCCTTGCTGGATGTGCAGGACTTACGTACCCATTTCCCCATCAAACGCGGCGTATTCCGCAGCATTGTGGGCTACGTCCGCGCGGTCGAAGGCGTTTCATTCACCATCGCCCCCGGCGAGACGCTGGGGCTGGTGGGCGAATCGGGCTGTGGCAAGACCACCGTGGGCCGTACCATTCTGCGTTTGATCGAGCCCACCGGCGGAACTCATATCAGCGGTCAAGTGCGCTTTAACGGGCAGGATATTTTCGCCCTCAGCCAGCGGGCGCTGCGCCCCCTGCGGATCAATATGCAGATCATCTTTCAGGACCCCGTAGGCTCGCTGAATCCGCGGATGACGGTGGAATCCATCGTCGGCGAACCCTTGCTGGTGCACCGACTGGTGGGCCGGGATGAGTTACGTCCCAAGGTGATGGAACTCTTGGATAAGGTCGGGTTGCCCCGTTCGGCGGCTGGCCGTTACCCGCATGAATTCTCCGGTGGCCAACGCCAGCGGATCGGCATCGCCCGTGCTTTGGCCTTGAACCCCAAATTTATCGTCTGCGATGAACCCGTGTCTGCGCTGGACGTTTCGATCCAGGCGCAAGTACTGAATCTGCTGGCAGATTTACGCCAGGAATTCGGCCTGAGCTATCTGTTCATCGCCCACAATCTCGCTGTGGTAGAACACTTCTCCGACCGTGTGGCGGTGATGTATCTGGGCCGCATCGTGGAAATCGCCCCCGCCAAATCGCTCTATCGTGATCCTAAGCATCCCTACACCATGGCGCTCTTGTCGGCCGTCCCCAAGCCCAATCCCGACAAGACCGGCCAGCGCATCATGCTGGAAGGGGAAGTTCCCTCACCCGCCAATCCCCCCGGCGGTTGTCCGTTTCATCCGCGCTGCAAATATGCCCAACCACGCTGCCGCGTGGAATTGCCCCCGCTGGAATCCAAGGGGAATGATCCACAGCATCTGGCCGCGTGCTGGGAAACCCGCTGACGTCAAACCTTGTGCTGGGCCTTATGCACTGGCGTCTGCGTCCAATCCACCGTAATGGCAATCGGCCCGTAGGGAGTGGCCACCTGCCCACTGACCTGATCCAACGGCGTGCAATGCACAGGCTTGATTTCCGATTGATTGTGGAATTCGTCCGGCGGTTGAATTCCCAATACATGATGGGCCAGAAAATACAACGGCCAACTGCCCCAGGCGTGGCATTCACTGCGCGCGGGTTCGAAACATTCCGGCCAGGTCGTACTTCCCCGCACCAGCGCCGCACGATAGGGCTCCAAGAGACCCCAGAAATATTCACCCAATTGGCAATGTGCCAGCGCCTCGGCCATATAAAAACGCCAGTAGAAACTCGCCGGACTCAGGGTGATGCCAACTGCGGATTGTTCCATGGTGGTAATCATGGCGTGCTTGGCCAGATCACCTTGCAGCGTACCGGTCAAGACTCCCAATGCCTGGGCATGTTGCGACCAGGTGCGCCCAGCTGTCGCTACCGCGCCGTGGCCATGGATCGGCACATCACAGAGCAGACCATATTCGGCATCGTAGCAGCAGTCAAAAATCCGCTGGCGTAGCTGGTTGGCCCGGGCATGATACAGTTGTCCCGATCCCGCCTTGCATTGTTCATACAGATCCGCCGCGGCCTGCAGAGCCTGCACATATTGGAGATTGATGACCGTCGAGACATACCCCGGCGGAACGCCGTAGGGCCAACCTTCCACCCAGTCCACGAAATTCCAGTAGGGAGGATTGGCAATCAAACCTGTATCGGGTTCGAGAAAGTTCATGAACCAGTTGAGGATCGGCGCTACGCCGGGACGCAGCGCATCAATGGTGGCCTGATCCCGCGTCCAGAGTTGATAATCACGCAACATCATGATGTAAATCAGTGAAAACGTGGGAATCAATTGCCGCAGATTACTGGGGAAACGCGATTGGGTGATGCCCTCGGGAATGCGCGAATGGTCAAAGGCCAGCAAGGCCTGCTTGGCCAATTCGTATTGCTGGGTGTTGGTGTAGGTGACCAGTGCCTGAATCCGGGTGTCGCCGATATACTGCAACTGTTCGTAGTACGGACAGTCCATAAAGGTTTCCCACGTGCAACACTTGATGGTGTGCCAGGATACTTCCTGCAGACGGGTGAGGAATTCTTGCTGGGCCGGTGCCAATGCTTCCGAAGAAATCTGGAATTGATACGTAAAGGGATATCCTGTGGCCTCGAAATCCACCTGCTGCCAAATGACTGGATGTGAACCCGCCGAAATGGTGACCACCATGAAACGGAATGAACGCCAATGGAAAGGACTTATGGTTTGCGTACCCGCACCCGTGATAAATTCATCTGTCAGGCCGTGGTTTAATTCCGCATGGGGGGCAAGGGTGTGTACTTTTTCACCGGTTGGGGAAAGTAAACGTTCCGTATAGGAAACCTGCACCCGGGCGGCGCCGTCCAAGGTGATCCGGGGATAGGCAATCTGTTGCCGGCCGGCATCAAAAATAATGGTGCATGTACTCTGAGCCGGAACGATCACCGGCAGCGTTACGCCCGTAACGGATGCGCCCAACGGATGTTTCGCGCAAGCTGGAAATGGCGCCAGATGGGATTCCATTGGCGGTAATTCATTGGGTACCAACCACCATTGCCCCTGATGCCAGCCGGGGACCTTGTGATCCCCCTTGGGATACGCGGCTTCGATGACCTGTGCGCCAACCCAGCCCGGGGTTTGTCCGGTGGGTTGTTCCCGTAACCAGCCGCTGGGATAGGCCGTCAAATCTTGTTGTTCGGTGGCATTGATAATCGCCGCCACAACTTGTTTTTGGTCAATCAACCGTGGTTGCACCGCCGTACTGGCATCGTAAACCAGCCAGTTGCTATCCGTACCGCTGCGCCCGATTTCATTACCCTGAGCATCAAAGAATACGATGTTAATCCACAAACCCGCAGTCGGGGTATGCATTTCACACACCGCCTGATGGGGTAGCCCCGCCACCCAATATACCTGCGCCCACAATTCCAATGCGGTCATGGGTGCGATTTCGATATGATATTCGTGCACATTCTGGTGGTGCGGGTGAGCGCGGGCAGGACCGCGTCCCAGCCGCACCAGATCATTCCCAGTTTGTCGCCAGAGTTGGTACTTGTTGTCGGCACTGACATAGATTGTGGCCGATACCGCGCCACTCGGGGGTGTCAGGCTGCGTGCGAAACACAAACATAGGCTGGTCGCCTTGTTTTGTCCCGGTAGTCCGATCCAAAGGCCCGGCGTGCGAACCCGATCCATCCATTGCACAGAGGTTGCCTGCATGATTGGTCGTTCCTGGCCCGCTACGGGCAATAAAAAACCCCCGCGAGCGGGGGTCGTGCATTACTAGGTCATTCCCAATAAATTTACTTCATTACCCACTTGGCACTCTTGAACTTCGGTTCCGGCGCCACGCCCAAGGCTTGGCCGGCCAGTTCAAAGTCGAGCACAAGAGACTTCTTGAGCAGGACTTTTTCGTTGGTGACCGGATTGATGACTTCGGCCGTCTCGCCCGAGAAGCCTGCAATCACAAACCGCATGTCACGCACGTTGGTATCCACATCGGAGAAAATCGCCACACTGTCACGGGCATTATCTTCGCCCCGCAGCAACTTACCCAGCACCGCTTCCGGGCTTTCCATCAGCGGGTCTTTATAGATGGACTTGATCTTAGTGAAAACTTCCGGGGCAATCTTGCGGTTGCCTTCCAGGATTTGACCGGTGTCGGTAATCATCTGGAATTCCGGCACAAACAAAATTTCCCGACCAGTGTCATTGGTCACCGTGTAACGGATGTACCAGAAGGTCTTGGGGGTTGTTTCACCCGGCAGGGTTACTTCGACACGCTCCGGCAGGTGGTACTTGATCTTGAGTTCCCAAGCGATGGGCACCAGCGATGGGGTGGGGGCGGCCTGTAAACTGGCCGTGTACAAACCCAAACCCGCCGCCATGGTGGCCAAAGTCAGAGCCACACCAAGCCGGGCAGTAGAACCGATAAATTGACGCATCTTCATAACTTTATACTCCGGACGAACTGGAATACACGTAGATTAACCTTGCGCAAGCCGCCTCGCAAGTCCTACACGACTGCGTAATTGGGTTTATTGTTGTCCCGGCCCTGAGGGGTAACCAAAACCCGTCTCGGTACTATTTCGCCGGTTTTCCCGTTCCTTTTGGACCAAGGTACCATCGAAATACTGATTGCGGCGGGTCAGAGTCGGATCTTCCCCACTAAAAGGGCTTGATCTACACGCTCCCAATACCAAGGTGAAAAGTCCTAAACCAATCATCCCCAGTGTGATTTTGTGTGCCAACATCATTCAAGGGCTCCTTTGGCGGGCTATTATACCCAAGCGGGGGCGTTTTGGGAGGTTTTTTGCCCTCGTAACTGTGCCAGCCTACTATTGCCACAAAGCACAGTGGCATCGTGTCGCCTTGCCGGTCCTTGTTGACCCGGATTGTATCAATAAATTCTATGGTAGACCTCCTCTATATGAATCAAAAGCCGTCCGTAGTCTCGGCTTCTGAAGTACTCAGCGTTATGTGTCCCGCTCTGGCGGAAGGACGTTTGGGACAGGCTTTGGAGCAAGTCCGGCAGCTTTGGACCCTGGATCAAATGCTACCCCTGCTTCAGCATGAGACCGTGGACGTCCGTAAAGTGGTACTACTGGTTTTGGGGCACCTGCAGGACCCTCGGGCCTTGCCCGGGCTGGCCCTAGGTCTTCAGGATGCGGACCCGGTGGTCGTGCAAATGGCCGAACATGCCTGGTGGACGCTGCTGTTTAGTTTGGGACAGGGCACAGCCCCCAGTCAGGTGCTCAAGGGGGTGGACTTGCTGGAACAGGGCGACTTGGCCCAAGCCATCCAATACTTTGATGCGGCGCTCCTGGAGGACCCGAATTTCATCGAGGCGTACCACCAACGGGCGATGGCGAAGTACCTGCTCGACGATTACCCCCCGGCTTTGGCCGATTGTCAGGCCGCGCTGGCCCTGTTGCCGGAGCATTTTGGGGCTTGGGGTACGATGGGCAACTGCTATGTTGGCCAACGTGAATGGCTTCCTGCCCGTACGGCCTATCTGCGCTCACTGGCATTACATCCCCATCAGGAGGGGATTATTGCCGCTTTGAATAAAGTGGATATAATCCTGCACGCCCCGAATAAATCAGTCTAAGGAGACACCGATGGCCACTCCCACCAAAAAATATCCTTGGAAGTTTTTTCGGGCCGGTGGTTTTGATCAGGTTTTACTCCAATCAGGTCAGGATATCGCCCATTTGGGCGAACTCGATCCCAAACTCTGGGTGGCCCTGAGTTGTCCCGTAAATGGGTTGGAATTTGATACCACCACGCTCCAGTTGATTGATACGGATAAGGATGGCCGAATTCGCGCGCCGGAAATCATTGCCGCGGCCACTTGGGTCACCAGCTTGCTGTGCGATGCGAACACCTTGCTCAAGGCCGAATCCCACCTGCCCCTCAACAATATCAACGACAGCACGCCCGAGGGCCAGCAAATTGCCGCTTCTGCCCGGCAAATCCTCGCCAATCTGGGTAAGACTGAAGCGATAATCTCCTGTGAAGATACCGCCGATACGGTCAAAATCTTTGCCCAGACGCGTTTCAATGGCGATGGAATTGTGCCCCCGGAAAGTACCGATGATCCGATCCTCCAAACGGCCATGCGCGATGTTATCAGTTGTGTCGGGGCCCAGCCGGATCGCAGCGGCAAGCCCGGATTGAATCTGGCTTTGCTGGAACAATTTCTGGCCGATGCCAAATTGTGGTTGGCGTGGAATTTAGAGGCCCAGACCCAACCCGGCCACATCCTACCCTTGGGGGTACAGACCGAAGTTGCCTATCAAGTATTCAATCAGGTACGCGCCAAGGTGGATGACTATTTTGCCCGGGTCAGATTAGCCGCCTTCGATACGCGGGCGCTGGCCTCATTGAATCGCAGCGAAGGGGAATTTGCCGCTATTTCCGCAAGAGTCTTAACTCAGGGAATGCAGGAAGTCGCCGAATTTCCCTTAGCCAAGATTGGCACAGACCTGGTTTTACCTTTGGATGCCGGGCTCAATCCCGCTTGGGCGGATGTGTTGGGGCAACTCCAACAGCAGGTCCTCGAGCCCTTGTTGGGCAAAATCACCCAGCTAACCTTACCCCAGTGGCAACAAGTATCCGCAGCCTTCACCCCGTATGCGGCCTGGCAGAGTCGTCGGCCCAATCTGACGGTCGAAAAATTGGGTGCCCCACGTGTGGCGGAATTACTGGATGAATCCATTCACACCCAGATTAAAGCTTTAATTGCGCAGGATCAGGCTTTGGAACCCGAAGCCAGCACCATTGCCAAGGTGGATAAACTGGTGCGCTTGCATCGCGACCTGTATCTGTTGCTCAATAATTTTGTCAATTTCCGCTTTTTCTACGCCCGCAAAGATCGGGCGGTATTTCAGGCGGGACGGTTGTATCTGGATCAGCGCAGTTGCGATCTGTGTATCCGGGTTGAAGACGCGGCCAAGCATGGCACGATGGCGCATTTGAGCAATACCTATCTGGTCTATTGTGAACTGGTCCGCAAAGCGACCAATGAAAAAATGACGATTGCCGCCGGCATGACTGCCGGCGACAGCGATAATCTCATGGTCGGGCGCAATGGGATTTTTTATGACCGCAAAGGCCATGACTGGGATGCCACCGTCACCAAGCTGGTGGAAGCACCGATTAGCATTCGCCAGGCCTTCTGGTCGCCGTACAAGAAGTTGATCCGCTGGATTCAGGACCAAATCGCCAAGCGTGCCGCGGCCGCCGACACCGCTTCGAATGAGAAACTCACCGGGGCCGCACTGGCCGCCGAACAGGCAGCCAAGTCCGGACAAGCCCCGGCCCAGAAACCCAAGATTGATATTGGCGTGGTGGCGGCTTTAGGTGTGGCGGTGGGGGGGATTACCGCCGCGTTTGGGGTGGTCATGCAGGCCTTTTTCAGTTTGGGGGCCTGGATGCCCGTGGGTTTATTGACCTTGCTGCTGTTAATCTCTGGTCCTTCCATGTTGATCGCGTGGTTGAAACTGCGCCAGCGTAATCTGGGGCCGATCCTCGACGCCAACGGTTGGGCGATCAATGCCCGGGCACGGATCAATATTCCTTTTGGTACATCACTTACCGCGGTGGCCAAATTGCCCCCCGGTTCGCAGCGCGATCTGTTTGACCCCTTTGCCGAGAAGAAAACCCTGCGCTGGAAAATCCTGGGCGTTTTGGTACTTATTGGTCTAGGCTGGGCGTCATGGAATTACGGCTGGATCGAACGCATCATCCCTAACACCTTGCCCAAATCGGCATGGTTAAAGGATCATGAGGCCAAAACCACGGCCGCCACCCA
>JBIJDM010000154.1:0-7060 GCA_044344145.1 Phycisphaerae bacterium | reverse complement strand
ACAAGGAACCCCATGAAGAATTACCTCCTCATATCGTTGTGCGTGTTGGTCATCGCAACCATATTTTGCGCCTTTGTGGCGCTGGTGATACCCCACAAGCCTCCCGCAGCCAGTACCCTTGCAGGTGCCGGGAGTACCAGTACCGTACCGGCTACCCCGCCCGTTTTATTCGCTCAGGATCAACTAATCATTTGTGACTCCCTACTAAAACTTCGTCAAGCCGCATCCAAACCTGCTGATGCGGCTTGTGTCGAAACGGTTGACTTGGATGACTCGGATGTAACCGGCCCCGACTTGGCCCTGATTGCCCAACTCCCCAATGTTCGAACGGTAAAGCTTCAATCCCGAGGCAAAGTATTCCGCGATGCCGATTACGAATTCCTTTCGAGCCTGAAGCAACTTGAATCGTTTTCGAATTTCCGGTCCAAGGGGGCTAGTTTCAATGTGTTACGCTACATAGCCGCCAAGGACCGCATGAAGGTAATATGTATTGACAATTCACGCGAGGAAGATTACGCGCCGATTAATGATGCCATATACGCCGGTTTCTCTGAATTCAAGAATCTAGAAACACTGGAAATTGCGCGGATCGATTTGGATGATGCAGGATGCAAAGAAATTGCCCAGATAAAAACCCTTAAAAGTCTTTTGCTTTATAGACTTGCTTCGCATAAAAAAGTGACTGAGGATGGGTTCCTTTCGTTATTGGACCTGCCCAACTTGGAGGAATTTTACTGTCTGGCTTTTGTGGTTACCAAGCGGATTGAACCTGTCTTGAAAAAATGCAAATTTAAGCGCCTGCGTGTTGAGTTCGAAAAAGCCGCAAACATTGACTTTCGAGTAATTGACACCGAGAAACTTGAACGTTTTGACTTTGTTGGCGAAGGATATGAGGCTGGCGTGCTGGAAAAAATGCAGTGGAAAAACTTTGATACGCTCCGCTATGCCAGTATTACCATAATCAACGATGATGACGCTCCTGCCTCGATGTGGACCATAGACCCAGAATTCTATGTAAAATTTACAAATATTGATAAACTATATTTTGATTTTAGTGGGCATAAATATGACCGTGCCAACATGCTTAAATTAATCAAATATATGCCCAAAGTCGTGACTCTTTCAGCGGGCTAAAACCCAATCTGCCTTCCCCCAGAACCGCCGGTCACCACCCCTCATTTCCGTGCCCTTCCGTGTCTTCCGTGGTTAAACTCCCCCCGCGCCATCTCGTTGCGTCGTAGCGCCGTTGCGTGAGACTCCCCCCGTCCCCCCAATTCGTAATTCGTAATTCGTAATTGTCAATTCGTAATTGACTCGCCCTCACCCCTTCACCGCACCCGCCGCCAGCCCTTTCACAAACAGCCGCATGGTGAACATAAACAGCACAATCAGCGGTACCGAACTGATCGCATAACCCGCCATCAGCTTGCCCCATTCCTTGTTGTATTCCCCATCCAGCGCCATCAGTGCCACCGGCAGCGTGAACATCTGCGGATCGCGCAGCATCACCAACGGCAGCATCAGGTCGTTCCACGCGCCGATAACTGCATAATCGCCAGCGTGGACAAAACCGACCCGCTCATCGGCAGCACGATATGAAAAATCTGCCGCAGGTGCCCCGCGCCGTCGATCTGGGCGGACTCAAACAGCTCCTTGGGAATTTCCTCGATGAACTGGCGCAGGATAAACACCGACACCACCTGCCCGCCCGCGATGCCCATGATAATCAGCGCCCAGTGGCTGTTGGTCAGGTTCATCCCGCGCAGCATCATGAACGTGGTCACCAGCGACGCCGCCGACCCCGGCAGGAACATCGTCCCCAGCAAGCCATAATAAATCACCTCGCGCCCCACAAAGCGGTACCGCGCCAGTGCATAGCTGGCCAGCAGCGCAAAGGTCAGCGACCCGATCACCGCGCCCACCGCCACCACCACACTGTTGGCAATCGCCCCGCGCACCTGCCCCCACGCATACCCCCAGTTGCCCCATTGCCATTGGCTGATGGGATCGAAAAACCAAGGATTGTTGTTGAACTGGTCGTTGTTCTTCAGCGCGATCACCACCGTCAGATACAACGGGAAAAACGCGAACAACAGCACAAACCAGATCACGCTGTGCTTGATCGTTTCGCGGAGAGGACTGGTTTTATAGGCCATAACACTTCACCCGGCCGCAGCCAACCTTACTTGTCCACCTTGATATACTTCTGGTACACAATCGTGATGAGCAGAATCAACACGAACAAAATCATGCCCAAAGCGCACGAATAGCCGAACTGCTGGTCAATGAACGCCGTGCGGTACATCAGCAAGCCCGGCACCATGCCCACATTGCCTGGCCCGCCCGAGGGCCCCAGCAGAATAAAGAACAGCCCGTACCCCGTCAGCGTGCCGATGGTCATAAAGATCAGATTGATGCGCACCTGCGTCAGCAGCAGCGGCAGTTCGATATACACCAGCCGGTGCCACGAATTGCAGCCGTCAATCTCGCCCGCTTCGTACACATCCTGGCTGATGTTCTGCAGGCCCGCCAGATAAATCAGCACGCCCACCGTACCCACCCACGGAAAGCCCCACAGCAGCACCGCGGGAATCACCAGATCGCGATGCCCCAGCCACGCCGGGGCCTGATTCTCAAACGCCTGCGTCGGCTCGGTCCAGATCATGGTCAGCGCGATAAACGCGCACGCCACCAGCACCATCACCGTCCCGATCCACCAGGAGATATTCTGGCTCCGCCGGGGCAGGTAATGATTGAGCACCATCCCCAGCCCCGCCGCCACCACCGGCAGCACCAGCAGATACACCCACAGCCCCCACCACGCCCACAGCCCAATCAGCAGCACCAGCGCCACCCCCAGCCAGCGCCGCCGCAAACCCGCCAGCCCGTCGGAAGCCAGAAACACCAGCCCTGCCAGCGTCAGCAGCCCGAACACATTGCCAAACGGATAATCCACCAGCCCCTGCCGCACCGGCAGCAGCACCCCGGCCAACGTGGGCATCACCGCATCGCCCACCCGCAGCACTTCCATCAGCCCCGTGCCGCGCAGGAAGGAATTGAAAATCCCCACCGTGGAATCGAAAAAGTTTTTCCAGATCAGCAGCCACACCAGTTCCGGAATCACCATCGGCAGCACAAACAGCACCCGGTACAGATACTGCCAGCGCTCGCTGCGCAGCCGGTGCAGCACAATCGCCGTCAGCATACTCGGCCACATCTTGAACAGGTTCGCCACCAGCAGAATGATCACCAGCTTGAACGACTGCCAGAAATCCGGATCATTGGTGAATATCTCGCGGAAATTGCGCCAGCCCACATATTCGCGCACGGCATCGCCGTCCCACTCGTACAGGCTGAAACGGATCTGCTCAAGCTTGGGGTAATAATTGAACGCCAGCGTCAGCGCCACCGTGGGCAGCAGCAGCATCAGCAGCATCAGATACAGCTTGCTCTTCTGCCACATCCGGCTGCGCCGCAGCGGGGCAGGGTCATTGAGCAGCCGGGGACGTTCGCTGGTGGCCATCGTCATTCCCCCGCTTTCAGTTGGGCCTGCAGTTCCACATACGTGGGCAGGTCGTATTGGTGCAGTTCCCGGAAGCGCCAGGGATAGTTGCCCGCGCCGTTGAGCTGCACATTCTGCAGCACCAGCCGGCGCATGCGCTGTTGCTCATGCGCCTCGGTCCCGGTCCCTCCGGCCCGCAACTGGCGCTGGGCAAACGCCGCCAGGGTCTGTTCTTTCACGCGCAGATCGCGCCGCGCTTCGCGGTAACAATTATCCCAATATTTATCCCCGCGCCCATTGTGGGTAAAGGCCTCCTGCAACTGGTTCAGCAGCGCGGGCAGTTCTATCTGGCCGGTGAGATAATTCTCCACCTGCCCGGTATACAGTGCATCCAACTGGCTGCCCACGGCAAAATCCAGCCGCAGAGAAAATCCTTCCAGCCTGGGGGCAAACGCCGTCACGCGCGGGTCCGCCTCGGCGTCGCGCACGATCGGATACCAGGTCACCGCCTGATTCATTTTTTCGTTCTGCCGCTTGGCCGTGATGAAGCGCAGAAAATCCAGCGCCACCGCGCGGTGCGGAGAATACTGATAGACCGCATAGGGCACATTCCCCCCCATGGCCGCTTCGCTGGGCGGGCCGGCCATCGTCCCACTCCACCGGCCCCCGGCCTGCGGCAAGGGCAAATCCATCACCCCCACCCGGAATTTCGCCTGACTGATCAGCGTACTGGCATCCCACGCCCCGGTATACATCATCAGCGCCCGCCCCTGCAGAAACATAAACGTCGCCTGCTGGCGGTCCAGACTGTTGAAATCGTCGGGAAATTGCCGGCACAATTCCTGCATCAGTTCCAGATATGATTTCATCGCCGGATCATCCATCCGGAAGGTCCCCCGCACCAGCCCCTCATAGGTATCCAGCGGTGTGACCCAGCCGTCATATTGGGTGTCCAGCTTTTCCGCCAGCAGCGCGGTAAACGCCGAACCATAATACTCCTGCATTAAGGGCAGGGAATACTTGCTGCCGGCAATCGGAATCAGCGTGCGGCCATCCGCGTTGGCGGGTTGCTGGCGGGTTCGGGCACAGAAATCCAGCAATTCTTCAAAGGTCTGGGGCTGACGGTCGGTGCCCATAATCCGCCGGTACATGTCCTGGTTATAAAACAGCCGCGTGGTCATCAGTGTGGTGGGGATGTAATAATAATCCTGCAGGGTTTGTTTGAACGAACCGCGCAGACCATCCAAAAATGTCTCCCGCCAGGGCAGCCCCGCCAACACCGTGCCCGCATTGTACGGATTGGTCTGGGTGATCTCCTCGGTCAGCGGCATAAAGTATTTCGCCAGATAACGGTCGTTGTTCATCATCTTGACCTGCGTGCCGAACTCCACCAGATCGGGCGCGTCACCGCTGATCAGCCGCGTGTTGAGCCACTGGGGAAAAATCTGTTCCGTAATCCCCTGTTGCAGAATTTCCACTTCGGGGTGCAACTTCTGATAGTCCTGGATCAGCGTATCCAGCGCGTCGCGATAACCCACTTCCAACTGCCAGTGGGCGATGCGAATCTGAATCTTGTCGGGGTTGTTCAGAGCAGTGCGCGTCCGCAGCACCTGCTGGACACTGAGCCCGAAGGCCCCCAGCAACAGCACCAGCCCCACCAGATTGAAATTCAACCACTTCGGCCAACGCCGCGCGGGGGTCGCTTCCTGACTCATGGTGCGCCTCCCGGCTGGGTGGCACTTGGCTGGGTGGCGGCCTGGGTGGTGACTGCCAGGCGCAATTTGATCTCCGGCACCGGCGCCCCCAACCGCCGCAGCGCCAACTGCGACTCATACGCCCAGCCACTGGCCGGCGTTTCCACAATGTGGCGGGTATAAAACTCCACCGCCAGTTCCCGGTCTTTCAGGTGCACCTCGGCAATCCGGGCGATGCGCCAATAAATCCCTTCGGGTCGGTCCGCGGCCACCAGCCCCAGCGCGATGGCCTTCTGATAGGCGTCCACGCAGGCGCGATAGTCCTTGAGCCATAACTGCCGATCGCCGATATATTCCCAGATGGCCGCGTTGTACGAGTGCTGCGGGTACTGGGCCATGAAAGCCATGCCCACCGCGATCCCCTGCCGCGTTTGCTCCGCGTCGTAGGACTGCATATAGGTGCCCATGATCCGCAGCGTGGCTTCCCCGGCCAGTTCGCCCCCCGCCGCGGCGGTGCGGGCTTTTTCATACCATGCCCGGGCGGCCAGCAGCCGCGCGGGCTGACTGTTATAGCCCAAATCTTCGATGCGGCCCAGATTCATCATGGCCCGCAGGGCCCATCCTGACGCGGGCGCCAGCGCGATCACATCGTTATAGAGTTGTTTGGCTTCGGCAATCTGCGCGGGCGTGACGGAGGCGAGATTCTGCAGCGCCACGGCCAGCCCGAACCGCGCCTCGGCGGCTTGGGCGCCGCTGGCCGGGGCCACCGCCACTGCGGCGCGAAACGTGGTGAGTGCGTTGCTAAAATCCAGCATGATAATTTGCTGGCTGCCGGTCTGGAGTTGGTCGGTTAAATCCCCGCGCTCGGCCCGGACCCCGGCGCAGCACAGCCCCAGCGCCCCCGCCAGAGTCAGCCAGCCTAAACTGCGGCCCGTCATACCCAGCTCCAAATCAGGTATAGCCTGTGTCAGACTGTGGATTCTAACGCCTTTGCCGCCTGCGTCCACCGGTCCCGGCGCTACAAACTGGCAAATATTTTATGCCGTGCCGGTGGCGGGTGGTTTCTGGGCCGCGGTGGCGTGAAAGGTGCGGCCTTCGGTGATGTATTTCTTTTCAAAATTGGTGCCCACCACGCCGCGTTCATCGCCGGGGTTGATCACGCCGGTGAAGGGGATCACGGTCAAAAGGTCCTGACGGGCCAGCACATCCTGCATCCAGGCAAAGTAGTCGGCGTGGTCGGTGACCAGACGCAGCGTGCCGCCGGGGCGGAGGATGCGGTGGGCTTCCTGTATGAAGGGCAGTTGCACCAGCCGGCGTTTGTGATGGCGCGTTTTCGGCCAGGGGTCGGGGAAGTAGACATGGAGGCCCGCGAGGCTGCCCGCGGGGACATGACAGCGCAGCCACCAGGTGGCCTCGGCGCAGACCATGCGGGTATTGTGCTGGGCATGGCGGCGGAGGCGGTCGGCGGCGAAATCGGCGTAGGGCTTGGCCCATTCGATGCCGATGAAATTGCGGTCGGGATAGGCCTGGGCGACATTGAGCAGAAAGGTCCCCTTGCCGCTGCCGATTTCGAGCTCGACGGGGTTGGGGTTGCCAAACACCGTGGCCCAATCCAACATCCCGGCCTCATCGGGGACGGAGATATACCAGGGTTCGGGGTGCAAATTCGGTTTCAACGCCATCGGGGATTCCTAAGCCAAAGGCAACAGAGCAACATGCTGAGCAGTGTAAGGGGCAGGGGGATTTCACGCAACGGGACGGGGGGAGCCTCACGCAACGGCGCGACGACGCAACGGGAAGACGCGGGGGGAGAATTTTTACATGGATGGGCAGGATGTACAGGATGGGACGGGGGGAAGGGAAT
>JBIJDM010000184.1:0-6105 GCA_044344145.1 Phycisphaerae bacterium | reverse complement strand
TCGCGGATTTCACCGACCAGCACAATATCCGGGTCCTGACGCAGAATGGAACGCAAACACTTGGCAAAGGTCAGATCAATTTCCGCACGAATCTGGACCTGGGTAATCCCGTCAATGTCATATTCCACCGGGTCTTCAGTAGTGATCAATTTGTCCTGAATGCTGTTCAATTCGTTCAAGGCGGCATATAACGTGGTGGTCTTACCACTGCCGGTCGGCCCGGTTACCAACACGATCCCGTTGGGTTTGTTGATGAGCTGCCGGAATACCCGCAGGTCATCATCGCGCATCCCAATCTTTTCCAAATCCAGCTGGACGTTGGAACGATCCAAGATACGCATCACGACGGACTCACCATAAATCGTCGGCAGCACGCTGACGCGCAAATCCACCGACTTGCCTTCCACCGCCAGCGGGATACGGCCATCCTGAGGCATGCGCCGTTCGGCAATATCCAGATTGGACATGACCTTGATACGGCTAACCAGCGCCATGGCGATGTGTTTGGGGGGCGGGATCATTTCATACAAGACGCCGTCAATACGATAACGCAGTTTGAATTCTTCTTCGAACGGCTCGAAATGCACGTCCGAAGCGTGGTCTTTGATGGATTGCAGCAAAATCATATTTAACAGACGTTTGACGGGGTTGGACTCCGCCAACTGCTTCAAGGTATCGAGGTCAACCTGATCGCCGCTGGTTTTTTGCAGCGCCAGTAGCGCGGCATCACCTTCCAATTCACCCAGCAAATCCGCCAGAGATTCGCCCCCGCTGGTGTAGTGGGTCTTGATCAGCTTTTCAATCTGGTCGGCATCTGCGACGACCGGCTGCACATTGAAACCCATCAGCGAGCGCAGGTCATCCACGGCTTGGAAATCGTCGGGCGAAGCCAACGCCACTTTCAGGGTTTTGGTTTCCGGATTCCACTCGAGGGGCATAATCCGATAGCTGGTGGCGGTAGTGGCCACGGCTTCGGGGGGTATGTCTTTGCCATCCAAGTCCACGTATTCGTAGCCCATCTGACTGGCCAATGCGATATTACGGATTTTTTCGCTGATCAAGCCCATGTCAATCAGGATTTGGCCGACGGGAATACGCACGCCTTTGGCCCGTTGTTCCTGCTGTACCGCCAGGGCTTTATGCACCAGTTCCCGGGTCAGAATGCCCATCTTGATCAGCACCCGGCCCAACGGACGCCCCTTCAACTGATCAATGGGCGGGAGTTTCAAGCCGGCCACATCGCTGGTTTTTATGCCCATGGGAGCCGGCGTGGCGGAAGTGGCGGGATTACCCGGGGGACGACTGGGATTCTGGATTGTCATAATATACACCTTACAACAGCTTGCGCTAACGACTTACACACGCGTACCGCGTTCATTGGGCGTTACTTCTTTTTCGGTATCGGGACGGTTCAAACGCACCCCGAAACGATCGGCCAATTCGTCGGGCCGTCGCGCCTTATCCACAGCCTCTTCCGAAGTAACCTTGCCTTCGGCATACAACTGCCCAAGGTGATCATCCAACAGCTGCATGCCGAACTTCTTGCCGGTCTGAATCGCCGAATCAATGCGGAAGGTTTTGTTTTCCCGGATGAGGTTGGAGATGGCGGGGGTTACCACCAAGAATTCGTACGCGGCCACCATACCTTCAGTGTCGCAGCGGGACAGGAGGTTTTGGCTGAGAATCGCCAGCAGCGAAGTACTGATCTGCACGCGAATCTGTTCCTGCTGGTCCACGGGGAAGGCGTCAATAATACGGTTAATCGTACCTTGGCAACCTGTGGTATGCAGCGTGGCAAAGACCAAGTGACCCGTTTCGGCGGCACGGATGGCGGCGGAAATCGTTTCCAAATCACGCATTTCACCCACCAGCACCACGTCGGGATCCTGACGCAGCGCGCGCTTGAGCGCGTCGGAGAACGAGGGGACGTCGTTACCGACTTCACGCTGCGAAATCAGTGATTTTTTGTGCGGGTGATAGTATTCGACCGGGTCTTCAATCGTGATGATATGCCGGTCCATATTTTCGTTGATGAAGTTGATCAGCGTGGCCAGCGTAGTGGTTTTACCCGAACCCGTGGGCCCGGTGACCAAGAACAGCCCCCGGGGCCGTCGGCACAATTCGCGACAGATCGGCGGTAAGCCAATCTGTTCAAAGGTCAGCAGCTTGACGGGAATCTTGCGCATGACAATGGTCATATGCCCGCGTTCCCGGTAGACCGAAACACGAAAACGGGCCGAAGCGGAACCATCCGGGGTGGTGAACGCAAACGCAAAGTCAGAACCACCACGTTCCTGAATATCCAGCTGGGCTTTTTCCGGGCAGATCGATTTGGCCAGCGCCATCGTATCTTCCGGCTCCAGCACCTTGGTAGACAATTCCCGTAAACGTCCGTTCAAACGCAGGACCGGCGGCCGGCCGACATGCAAATGCAGGTCGCTGGCCCCCTTTTTAATCGTGGTTTCAAGTAGACGGTCAATCAAAATTTGCGACATAGCCAAACATCCTTGTTGCAATCATTGAACGAAACGCCAATCAATCCTGAATGATGCCTTCCGCCTGGGTGGTCCGGGCAACTTCTTCCAAGGTACTGATCCCCGAGAGAATCTTGATCCGGCCGTCTTCCAACAGCGAACGCATACCCGTGGCTTTGGCCGCCTTGCGGATTTGAT
This sequence comes from Phycisphaerae bacterium, assembly GCA_044344145.1. GTDB lineage: Bacteria > Planctomycetota > Phycisphaerae > WQYP01 > WQYP01 > JBAXGE01. The sequence goes on along the minus strand of JBIJDM010000184.1, from coordinate 3,433 downwards.
TCGTGGGGGCGCGTTTAAAGGCCAATTCCCGCACTTCGGCATTCATCGAGAGCATTTCAAAAATGCCTTTGCGGCCACGATATCCGGTGTTGTTACACTTCGGACAGCCCACGGCTTTATACAGGGTGCGGCCTTCGATATCACGGTCGGTCAAGCCCATAAGTTGCAGCATGCGCCGGTCCGGATTGGGATCGGGAGCGCGACATTCCTTGCACAGTACGCGAATCAAACGCTGGGCCATAATGGCCTGAATTGAACTGGCCACGAGGAAGGGCTTCACACCCATATCAATCAAACGGGTCACCGCCGAGGGGGCATCGTTGGTGTGCAGCGTACTGAATACCAAATGCCCAGTAAGCGCGGCCTGAATCGCCACTTCCGCCACTTCCAAATCGCGGATTTCACCGACCAGAATGATATTGGGCGCCTGACGCAACATGGCCCGGAGAATCTTCGCAAAACTCAAGCCGATAATATCGCGGACCTGACATTGGTTGATACCCGGGAAATTATATTCGACCGGGTCTTCCGCCGTGATAATTTTACGGTCAGGTTTGTTGAGTTCGGCCAACGCCGCATATAGGGTCGTGGTCTTACCCGAGCCGGTGGGACCGGTGACCAGAAAGATACCATTGGGCCGCGAAATAATACGTTTGAAACGCTGATAGTCGTCTTCTTCAAAACCCAGCGCCTGAACACCGACATTGACATTATCAGGCCGCAAAATACGCAATACCGTAGATTCGCCGTGATAACCGGGTAGGGAACTTACGCGGAAGTCAATGCGTGAGCCGTCAATGGACATCTTGATACGGCCGTCCTGCGGCAAGCGTTTTTCGGCGATATCCATGCCGGACATAATCTTGATACGGGCCAACACTGGCCCCTGCATGCGTTTGGGAATGTTATCGCGTTCCATACACACGCCGTCAATGCGATAACGCACGCGCACACGGTCTTTCATCGGCTCGATATGAATATCCGAGGCCCGGGTGCGCACGGCCTCGGAAATAATGGCGGCCACCAGTTTGATAACCGGGGCATCATCCGCAGCCTGACTATCGGCCGCGACGGCCTTCATATCAATGGAAGCCCCACGGTCCACGGACATCAAGCGGATGGCTTCGTCGATGGATTTCTGCTCATCGGCAAAGAGTTTGTCAATATGGGACTTAATCTTACTCTTAACCGCCAGACAGGGTTCCAGCGGTACATTCAGGCGAAAACGCAGGGTATCAAGGGTTTCAATATCAGTGGGATCGCCAATAATCAAGCGGAGGCGTCCGCCTTCTTTGGCTATCGGGATCACCTGATGGCGCCGGATGAGTTCCTGGGGGATCAGGTCAACATTGGCCCCAATGGACTGGTTTTTATCCAGATCAATGTAAGCCATGTCATATTGGATGGCCAACCCTTTGGTCACGACATCTTCGTTGACCAAACCACCACTAATCAGGACATCTTCCATCCGCTGGTGATTGGTGGCGGCCGTTTCGCGTGCCAAGCGCGCGTCTTCCGGCTTGAGCACGCCCATATCAACGAGGATTTCACTCAACTCGAGCTGTTTTCTGGCCATGTATATCCGCCTTCACTACTGCGGTGCACACACCGATTGTTTCTTTGGCGATCACGACAGAGATGCACTTTTGCGTGAAGCCAACGCTTACGGTCGGCAATCGTTTCGCCAACATGAGCGCAGTTTACTTGGCGGAGGGTATCAGGGTCAAGGAAACCGACCCAAATTACCCTTTTTATGCGCTAAAAGTAACCTATGCGAGGGTGTTTTCAGGCTGCAACTGCCAGAGGGTAATTTCCGGAGCCACCCGCCACCGTAGGGGTGTGGAATACCCTAGTCCAGTGCTGACGTATAAGTTACGCAGTTGGCCCGAGCTATTGCGCAGCGCATAGTGACCGCGCAACCATTCACGATGCTCGACCGGGACATATAAAGGCCCTAAGCCGGGGACATTCACCTGCCCGCCGTGGGTATGGCCGGACAGCATCCATTGCCAGGGGTAATCGCATACCAGCGGGTAGCCGTCGGCGTTATGGAGCAAGCAGATTGACGCCGCATCCGCAGGCACCGGGGCAAAGGCCTCCCGGGGGTACATATGCTGGGTCCAAAGTTCATTCATGCCTACCAGCCACAAGGATTGCCCAGCGCGTTCGACGGCGACGGCCTCATTGCGCAGCAGACGGACCTGCGATCCCAGCAACAATTTGCACAGACGCTTGTGGATGGCCCGGTGGCTGGAACGCTCCCCCACATGCCGCCAAGAGTATTCGTGGTAGTCATGATTACCAAAAATGGCATACACCCCATGCGGGGCCTGCAACAAGGGCAAAATAGCCGTCAAATCGCGCAATCCAGCCCGGCCATACTCAATCAAGTCGCCTGTGATGACAATAAGGTCGGGTTTAAGGGCCAAACCTTGCCGGATGGCGTTCACGGCGTAGGGATAATTGGTGGCCCCCAGGTGTAGGTCAGACAGTTGTAATATGGTGCGTCCGGCCCACGCGGGGGGCAGGTTTTGCATGGGCATGGGTAAACGGACAATCTGCAGCCGGTGCGGGGCAATAAAACGGGGCCAGACCATCAGCGTAAGTCCCGCATAGCCAATGGTTTTTACCACTTTACCAAACGTACGGTGCAGCAGTAACATACGCTCAAAGGGACGGTCTTTCATGGCTTGGCGCGGGTCAAACTGCGGGTGATGATGCGGATCATGATGCATGATGCGGACGAACCTTTTAAGAGGCAGTTTTGCGCGGCTTCGTTTATGATTCTAAACTGACGGCAGCGGAAAGCGAGCCGGAAGCCGATAATTAGCCTGAAGTTCAGGAAATCGAAGCAAGGAGCCAGGTATGCTACCTATTTACAGTGCCAGTCGCGACCACGCCGCCCTCGCGGCGCTCAAGCAGAAATTATCGCTTAAACCCATGTTGCTGGAAGGGTTAGACGAGAACGGCGAAAGCAAGTTTCAGACGGTGAAAAAAATCCTCCGTGATGTGCAATTGCGCGGCGATGCTGCCGTGGTGGAATGGACTGCGAAACTGGATGGCATCCAGTTGGATGCTAATCATCTGGCCGTGGCCGCCGAAGAAATCAAAAATGCCCGCACCCAGATGTCGGCCAAATTCCTCGAAGCCATGGAAGTGGCGATCCTGAATATGCTCGTGTATCAACGGGCGACGATGGCACCCCCACCACCCAAGATCAGTCCCCGGGGCGGGGATTTAAATGCCTATCTGACGATGCGCTATACTCCGTTACGGCGAGTTGGTGTGTATGTCCCGGGCGGTGCCGCCGCGTACCCGTCCAGTGTGATCCATGCCGTGGTTCCCGCACAGGTGGCCGGCGTGAAAGAGATTGTCATCTGCTCGCCGACCCGTGGGGGTAAAGTGGCCCCGGCGGTGCTGGCCGTGGCCGAGC
>JBIJDM010000140.1:0-7884 GCA_044344145.1 Phycisphaerae bacterium | reverse complement strand
TACAAGTCAAGCCCGGCAGCGATAGTCTAGTCAGAACCTTAACGTTGGGCCGACCATTTTATCGCCCACTGGCCCAGACTGATCACCCGCCGGTGGGGTAAAAAAACGTCTACATCCAATTTCTCTGTGCTCAAAGGGGTTACCACCACCCCATTAAAACGCTGCCGATCCACCGCGTCAAGATCCCCTTCCCCCGGGCCCGCGTGGATTGGATTGTCCGCATTGGCGGTGTGGTAATGGAACAGCGCTATCCCTCCCGCCAAAGCGCGAAACATCGCCTCCGAGGGTAAAAAATTAATGTCACTTCCGCCAGCCAAGGGTGGATAGCCCACCAATTTGATATTTCCGCGGTCATCACAGCCTAATACCGCACCATGTTCAGTACTGGTATCAGCATAATCCAGTGCAATTTGCCGGGCCAGTTCCGCTTGGACCCCCGGCTGGGTCAAAGCTTCGTTGATGAGCTTAAGAATGACCCAATCTCCATAACACAACTGTGTCCCCACCACTTCGATTCGGTCAGGAACATCATCACGGGATCCGGGATAGGCCGGGGTCCGCGTCACATGCGTACGTGCCTGCAGGATGGGGATCAATTCATTCCGCAACGCTTCGAGGGTCGGCAAAGGTCCCGCTTGAGCCAGGTTCACCAATCCCGGCATATGGGCCAAACGTAAACCCTCACGTTGTTGAACGGTAAGTTGATCTACCACCTTGGGGGCTTGTTGTTGTACCCAGCGATAGGCTGGGGAATGCCATTGGACCAACCACTGATGTTCCCCACTGCCATAGGGAACACACCCCAATTCATTCACGGACCAGCTTATACGCGTGATAAAGGCATCGCCGGACGGGCCGGTAAGTAACCAGCCTTTGATCTCGGCCAGTGTTTGCGCTTCCGAGAGAATATCTAAAGCCGCAATCCGTACCCGTGTTTGGGCTGCGGTTAGGACTAAGTTTTGTAATACCTTCACCGGCGGACAGGCCCATAATTTGCCCAGCGCGCGATATTCGGAACGTTCTGATAATGGTATACCGGAGTCATCGCGCCGGAGTGATAACGCAAGCGTTGGGGTCAGATCACGCCACTGGTGTGTCACGATCAGATCACAAGCCTGCTGTAACACCGGGCCGAACGCCATCTCGGGGAGGGTTTGCGCCACCGCTTTTTTCGCCGCCATGGGGTCCATGGTACATAATTCCCGCAGCGCCCAAATTTGCATATCTTCCGATTGACCATATTCGCGAATAATCTGGTGCAATATTTGCTTACGTTGCTCGTGACTAAATTCGGGCCGTTGCCGCCATTGCACATCTGCGGCCAATCGCTCGGGCATACTTAACCCTTTGTCCCCCAAGCGTTGAGCGTAATCCACGGACCCCATAGGCTGACACCCCCACCCCCCCAGGATCATCGCCAGACCCAGCAGGCTTAAGCCGTAAAAGCGAAGAAAGCATGAAATCATTGGGCGCATAGGGTATATTCAGTGCATGGACTTTTTACAGGACAACTTACTACATCTGATCGCAATAAGTATATTGCTTGCCCTCTCGGCTGTCTTTGCTGGCAGCGAAACCATCTTTTTTTCTCTGTCCCGCTCCGAACGTGCCCACATGAAGAAATCCGGGCACGTCTGGGAGCGACTGGCCGCCAGCTTGCTGGATAACTCCAAGGCCCTGTTGACCACGATCCTCATTGGCAACATGGTCTGCAATATCCTGATTTTCGTGACCAGTGCAATATTGATTGGTGAAGCCACCACGGCCTCAGGGTCGCTTTGGCTGAGTTTACTCGGTGTCATTCCTCCGCTACTGGTAACGTATCTCAGCGATGTATTACCCAAAGTACTCGGTCGCGTGAACAACCGCCGACTGGCGCCGTTATTGGCCATTCCGATGCTCACGCTGATGCGTCTGCTCTGGCCGGTATACCTGATCATTAATGGTTTGATTCTACGGCCGATGCATAATTTCTTTGCCCTCAGTCACCGGGGTGAGAATCTCTCGCCTGATGAAATCCGCGAGATGTTGACCATGTCGCGCCAGGAAGGATTAATTGACGTATCCGAGCATGAACTGCTGCAATCCGTGGTGCGTTTGCGTGATCTGCGGGTGCGCGAGATTATGACCCCCCGGCCTGATGTGCTGGCTTTGGAACTACACAGCAGCCCCGAGCATATCCGCAAGACCATTCAGGCCGCGCACTTGAGCAAACTTCCGGTTTACGAGGGGCAAATCGACAATATTCTGGGCATTCTTTACTGCCGCAGTTATCTGCTGGAATCCCTGAGCAGCCCGGCTGATATCAGTAAAATGCTGGAGGCACCACGTTACATTCCCGATTTCTTTACCGTGGACCGTTTATTGGATCAATTCCGCACCACTAAGACCCAATTGGCGGTCGTGGTGGATGAATATGGTGCGCTGGTGGGGTTGGTGGCGCTGGAGGATGTCCTCGAACAACTGATCGGTGATATCAGCAACGGTGATGAAGAACACACCCCGCTGGTTCAGCAGCTTTCGCCCAATGAATTCCTGCTGGCCGGTCATCTGCCGGTAACGGATTGGGCGCGTTCGTTTGGCAAAAATGTGGACTTGGCCCAAGCCAGCACCATTGCCGGTCTGGTGATTGGCAAACTGGGCCGGGCACCGGCAGTAGATGATACCGTGCGTTTGGGCGACACCCTGATTACCGTGGTCAAAATGCAGGGACGGCGTATTATCCAGGTTCGGCTGCATATCAGTGCGGAGGTGCCCACGCCATGATGCTGCTGGCCCAAACCATGTCCGCCACTACCGCTACCAGTCAGGCCCTCCTGATTGAACCCAACCCCTGGAGTATTCTGGGTTGGCTCGCGGTGGCCATGATTGCTCTGGTACTTACCGCCATTTACAGCGGCGCCGAAATTGGTTTATACAGCATCTCGCGTTTGCGCCTGCATATCCGTGAACATCATGGTCAACAATCAGCCAAAATCGTCGCCCATTGGTTGGAACGTCCCACGTATCCAATTGAAGGATTATTGATCTTGCAAAATATTTCCGGGTTCATCTTTTCCGCCTCGGTCACACAGATATTCGCACAGTTCGGCTATTCACCCGCCGTGGAAGCCACGATTTCAACCCTGATGATTGCGCCTGTGATTATCATATTTTCAGAAATTCTCCCTAAGGACCTGTTCCGACACAAAGCTGACACCTGGGTCTATCGGACGGTTCCCTTACTACAGGCTTCATTTGTCCTCATCACAATTTTCCCGATCATGCCGTTGATCCGCTATCTGGGGCGGATCTCGCTATGGCTCTTCCGCATGCAGCAGCCCACGGCGCAGCAAACCCTCGGCCACCGCCAGGAATTCACGCAGCTATTTGACGAATCCGAAGCCAGCGGCGCCATCACCGGGGCCCAGCGGGATCTGGTCCAGCATGCCTTGCGGATGGTGCGGACCAAGGTCGGGGACGTCATGGTCCCGTGGCCCCGGGTAATTGGGGTTCCGGCCAAAATCAGCACGCCGGGTTTCATCGCCATCGCCAAACATTACCCCCTTTCCCGCATGCCGGTATTGGGCAATCATATTGGGGAAGTTATTGGGGTCGTGGAAGTCCTGCAGGTGCTGGCCGACACCGAAATCAACCTAAAACGGCACACCCGGCCAGTCATGACCCTGATTACCGAACAGCCGGTACGCTCGGCCATCACGCTGCTGCAAAGCGCCCGACAGACCATTGCCGTGGTGGTCAACCACAAAGGGGATGCGGTGGGTTTGGTAACGATGAAAGATTTGGCCGAGGAATTGGTCGGCGAGTTGGAAAACTGGTAGGTCAGGGCGTATGCAACGCGGCATACATCTGCGCGACGGTGGTACCAAAAATTGGATGCTGGAGCGTCGGGGCGATTTGCAGCAGGGGCTGGAGCACAAAGCCGCGTTCGTGCATCCGGGGATGCGGGATCGTCAGATGCGGGACATGCAGCACCAAATCCCCATAGAGCAGAACATCCAGATCGAGTTTGCGCGGGCCGAAACGCACTTCCTGACTACGCTCACGGCCGGCTTGACGTTCCAATTCCAGCAGAACCTGTAACAATTCGGTGGGACTCAGTGTGACTTCCAGAGCCGCTGCCGCATTGAGATAATCGGGCTGGGCGGCGGGACCACCCACCGGATGGGTCGTAATGAAATCAGACACCTGGGCCACGGCGATGCCGGGCGTGGCGCGCAGGGCAGCAATCGCCCATGACAGGGTTGCTTCCCGCGGGCCCAGATTTGCACCCAGACCAATATAGGCAGTGACGGGCATGTTGCTCCCCACGGCCCTTAGGCCGCTTTATTAGCCCGGGTACTCGTTGCAGAGCAGACGCAGCGGGGCCACATCTTCTTCGATTGTCGGAAAACGCCCCACCGGCTTGAAGAAGCGATTATCGGTGGCATCATCATTCACACTCGACACTTCGCCCACCAGGGCCATACCCGCGCCCGGCTGGGCATAAAACTCATGATACAGACCCGGGGTCAGGGTAATGCTGTCGCCCGGTTCCAATACGACCAACCCGCCGGGTTTGACGTTGCGGGTAACCCCATCGCAACTCACCACAATGGGGGTATCGGCCAAATCGCCGCTCGGAGTCGAATTAAACAGCTTGCAGACCAGCTTGCCCGCCCCGCGATTGATGATGTCCTCGGTTTTCTGGAAATGGAAGTGCAAGGGGGTAACCTGGCCTTCACGAACCAGTAGCAACTTCTCGGCATAAATCTTGCAGTTTTTGGGGTCGTCTGCCCGGCCATTACGCATGGTAAACAGGGTAAGTCCGCACTTGTCGAACTGACCGGAACCGAAGTCGGTCAAATCCCATCCCAGATGCCGGGAACGAATTTCATTGGCTTCCGGGCCCATCTTGCGCCACTGCTCCGGGGTCCAGTGGGCGAACGGCGGGAGCCAGAACTGGTGTTTGGCCAGAAATTCAATCGCATCCGCAATCACCGCGTTCAATTCCGAGCGTTTCATGGCTTAAGTCCTTTTTGGCATCGATTTCGGTTATAGTCCAAGCATTAACGGGCACAAGTTATAGACGTTGTCCGAGTTTTTTGCCAGTTACCGCAGAATAATGTAATCTGCAGCCCTTTACCGCGTTGTAACAGGACAATAAAGGTAGATTCGTATGACCGAGCAGCCATCGCAATCAAACCCACCCAAGGCCAACAAGCCCAAAGCCAAGTCCAAGATTCGTAAATGGGTGGTCATTCTGGCCGTATTGGGCTTACTGGGCGGGACTGGTTACTGGGCCATCGGAGGCTTTTCTAATTCCAGCCAGATGTCCGATGCCCAGATCATCAAACATACCGTAGCCTTGCAGTCCTTCGATGTCAGTGTAAAACTCAGCGGGGAATTAAAAGCCAATCGCACAATCGAAGTCAAAAATGAGGTTGAAGGCCAAACCACGATCCTATGGATCGTTCCCGAGGGCAAACGGGTCAAGCAGGGAGAAGTGATCGTGCGTCTGGCGCAGGACTCTATCCGGGAACGGGTCGAAGATTTTCGCATCAAGGTAACGAACGATGACGCCGCCCGGATCAATGCCGCCGAACAGCTCAAAATTCAAGCAAACCAGAATGAATCCGATATCCAAGGTTCGGAAATCAATGCCGAAATGGCCAAGATGGAATATCAGCAGTACTTGAGCGCCGATACGATCAACCAACGGGCAAATCTGGTAGTCGCCTATGAAAATGCCCAGGTCAAATTACAGCGCCGTACCACCGATTTGGAACGCACCAAAGCACTGGCCAAAGACGGCTTTGTATCCGGTAATGACATTCTGGACGCCGAGATTCAATTCCGCGATGCCGATAACGAAGTCCGATCCAGCAAGTCGGCGCTCCAGGCCTTCGACGAATATAGCAACCCCCGGCAACTCCGACAGTTGGAGCGCAAACAAACCGAGGCCGCACGTGAAGCCGATCGGGTAAAGCGGCGCACCGCCGCCAATATTCTGCTCAAAGAAGCGGACCTGCGGGCCAAGGAAGCGCAACTTCGCGTCAACGCCTCACGTCTGGCGCAATTGGAAAAGCAGCTCGAAGCCACGATCATCACCGCCCCGCAGGATGGCATGATTGTCTATCAATCCTCGGTCGGCCAACAGAACCAGAGTGGTGGCGTCATCGAAGAAGGCGCCACGGTCCGGCAAAACCAAACCCTCATCCAGCTGCCCGACACCACCGAAATGCTGGTGGAAGTCCGTCTGGCGGAACAACTGATTGACCGGGTTGAATTGGGGCAGAAGGCCACGGTAACGATTGACGCGGTTCCGGGAATGGTCTTGACGGGCAATGTCCGCAGTATCAGCGTGCTGCCGGATAATACCAATCGTTGGCAGAACCCGATCAAAGAATATCCCATGATGATTGAGCTGGATCAGACCCCCTCAGGGGTGAAACCGGGTATGTCCACCCGGGTGGAAGTCTTGGTCCGGCGATTGGATGATGTGATTGCCGTGCCGGTGGCGGCAGTCTTTGCCGGGGCGCGCCGTTCGTATGTCATCGTTCCCACCGCGCTGGGATATGAACGCCGGACGGTGGAAACCGGCCTGGCCAGTTCCGACTGGATAGAAATCAAGAGCGGCCTGAAAGTTGACGATGTGGTCCTACTCAGCAAACCTAAGGATTTGCCCGATGAAGTCGCGGTGGGGGCGGAGTCTCAGCCCGGCAAGCGGCGCAAGCGCACTGAAGTAGGAGCCACAAATAATGGCACCACCCAACCGGCTACCACGCGTTCGCGCCGACGTACCACCACTACGGAAGCCACCACCCAACCCGTTACGACCCAACCAACGCCTTGAACGGGATAATTCCCGGGAGCAGTCATGCGTGTTTGGCTCATTAAGCAATTTTTCCTTGTGGTAGTCGGAATCATATTATTATTCACGTGCGGTGCAGGCACCTTTGCCCAAACCACACAGGCCAATGCCACAACCACCAAAGCAGCGCCAACCACCTTGGCTGTATTCCGATTTTTCGCCACAACTCCAGCCGAACATGCCCTGGCCGATCGGATGCGCATTGCGGTGAGTAAAAAAATCACCGACACGGGGGAATATGATCGTCAGGATAATGTAGAACTGGACCAATTGTTGTCCACCAAGCAAATACCCTTGGACCAACGCCCCGACGCGGAAGAGTTAACCTCTTTGCTAAAGCAGATGGCTACACAACGTGTTATTCTGGGCACGGTGCAGAAGCGGCATCTGAAACTGGAACTCTACGCCAAGGGAGAACTACTGCAGCAGGCTGAAGTGGATATTCCTCCCGGCAACGAATCGCCCAAGTTAGCCGTGGAAAAAGTTCTGACCGATTTGCTGAGTATCCGTTTTAACCATGTGCGGGAAGAGGAAGTGGACCACAGCAATCCCGCCGTCGAAGCATTATGGCGCCAACGTCCCAATCTGGCCCCGGATGCGGATTTTGAAACTACCGCAACCCAAACGCTGCCGGCCAGTCCGGGCTGGGGAGCTATACTGCAACTGGACCGCTATGCCCCCCCACTATTAACCACCGCAGAAGCCCGGAAACTCCCCAAGGACAAGGTTGCCATCGTCCCCAGCTCAGTGGCCACTGGCGATACAACCACGCCGGGCCATTGTCTCATGATGCGCATGAGTGGCGACATCGCCTCCAACAACGGTCTGGCGTGCGAATCAGTGTGGATCCCGGTGCAATCGGGGCAGAAGTACCGTTTTCAGGTCCGTTACCTTTCCCGCGGTCCAGTACCGCGGATTTTCCTCAAAGGGTTCGGCGTGAAGGCCGACAAGTACAGCAAGACCGACCAGCCGGAATCATCACGCCGGGAATACTACCGCGCCCAGGTCTTACCCCGTAAGGCAAACGAGGT
>JBIJDM010000138.1:0-8006 GCA_044344145.1 Phycisphaerae bacterium | reverse complement strand
CCAGTTCCGTCGCCAGTTGTGTCTCTCCAACGAGCTATATGATCAGGTTGTATTTCTGCTAACCCAATTGACTGCGGGCCGCGATTTCCTCACGCTGCGCCTGTGCCAGCAAAAGCGACTGCTGGCCCAGTCCTATTGGCCGTTATTGGCGATGTTACTGGCTGCGGACCTGACGGCGGAAGTCTGGACGGCAACGCAGACCCGGGTACAGGAATTATGCTCGGGCAATGTAAATCCCACCCCCTTCGTCAATGGTCATGACTTGCAGCAACTCGGCGCCGCCCCCGGACCGGTCTTTAAAGCGTGGCTGGATGGCTTATATGACCAGCAACTCGAAGGTGCCTTCCCTGACCGCGCCGCGGCGCTGCACGCGGCCCAACAATTGCTTGCCAACTCCCCAACCAAGACTCCGCCCCTATGATTACTGTGCCCCCACTACCCGCCGACCAACGGCTTGATGCCGTCACCCCCAAATTACGCCCCATGGCATTGGCCACGTTGCTGCGACGACCGCGTTATGGTCCGTTGGATAAACCGCAAACCGAGCAGATTGTCGCCCACTTTCTGACCAGTGACGACATTCCCTTTGATCTCAATCGGCAGTTTCTGGTCCGGTGTAAGCGTCAGCCACTGGCCAGCAGCCTGTGGACCCTCCTGCCCGGACGGGCCGCGGTAATCTATGTCTCGCCCACCACCTCCGAGTTGGCCCGTCAGGCCGCCACGGCCTGTGTGGTTGCCGCGTGCCGTGCGGCCCAAACGGCCGGATGCCAGATTGCTGAGATGCAACTGGAACTCGACGACCAGCCGTTGGTGCCCTTTCTCACCGCCGCCGGGCTGGAAACCTTGGGCACTCTGGTCATGCTCCAACGTCTCACCCCCGGCCATGCGGATTTGCCTACCTTACCCCCCGGCTATAGCCTGCAAACCTATACCGAGGCGTTGGCCCCCGTTTTCAAAGCCACGGTGGGGGAGTCTTATATTGATACCCTGGATTGTCCTACGCTGGTGGGCCGGCGTACGCTGGATGACATTATGACCGGCTATCAAGCCGTGGGGCAGTTTGAGCCCGGTTCCTGGTATTTGCTTTCCGATGGACCCCGTCCGGTAGGGGTGGTCTTGATCAACAGGTTGCAGACTTCCACGCTCTATGTCGCGTATCTGGGTATCGTCCCGGCCTACCGGGGCAGGAAATTGGCCCATCTGCTGATGCAGTTGGTCCAGTATCAGGCTGTAGCCCGAAATTGCGCGGAGATGCAGATCGCCGTGGACGAGGCCAATACCCCGGCCCTGAACCTCTACCGGGGCTATGGGTTCATGACCTCCCTGCGGCGGGTGGCCATGCTGGCGGACCTGCGGACGGCAATAAAAGAGAATCGGGAATAATTCACCTTGTTGCACTTCGCCTGTCCGATTATATTGAATACGTGTCGCGGGTTGCCTTGGGCACCGGATACCGACCTATCCAGAGGAATCAGAGTGAAGGGATCACCATGACGAAGAAGCACATGTACGTCGTGACTTGCTTATCGGCGGCGGTCATCTTGACCGGCTTGGCGATTGGTATGCAGGCTCAGGGCCAAACCACCACTGTACCCGTGGCGGAAAAGGACAATAAAACGCTGGCCCGGGAAGCCTTCGTCCGCGCCCGTGAGGCACTGACCAAGGAACGCTATCAGGATGCGCTGAACGAAGCCAACAAAGCCCTCAGCCTTGATCCCACTCTGGCCGATGCCCAGATGATTCAGAAACTGGCCGCGGATAAACTCAAAGCGCCCACCAATGGTGGCACTTCCACCACCCAAACCACCGACCCGACTGCCAATCCCGCCGACAAGATCTACGCCAAAGCCGTGGTCCTGCTGCCGGAAGATATCAACCGTATCAAGGTGATGGAACTAAGCCTCAATGATTTGAATGATCCCAAAAGTAAAGTTCAGGGGCGTATCGAGCGCAAAGCTCTCGAGGATTTCTGGGATACGGTCGTGCTCAAAGACGACCGTTATCGGAACATGAGCCGTAAGGACCGCGATACTTTCACGGCTCAGTCCAACTTCACCGAACAGGTCCGCATGATTACCGACCTGAAAGCTGTCCAGTTTTACAGCAAAATTACGATCACCAATGACCCGGCATTTATGACCAATTACAAAACTTTGGTCCAGCCGTTGATTCTGCAGAACTGCGCTACCGCCGCCTGTCATGGCGGGGAAAAAGCTGTGGGTTTCCGCTTATATCCCGCCCCGGTCCGTCCTACAGAACACTATGCAAACTTCTATGCCATAAATACTTATGTGCGTGATGGCAATTTCATGGTAGACCGGGCCAAGCCCGAATTCAGTCTCTTCATTCAATATTTACTCGATCCACGCGTGGCCCGGGCCAAACATCCCGGCGAGGCCAAGCTGGTCCAACGCTATGCCAACGACAACGACCCCAAGCTCAAGCCGGTGGCGGATTACATCAGATCGCTCCAATTCCCGGCCCCGGAATATGGCATCACCCCGGCGAAGCCTCCTGTGCCCGCCCCAGGCCAGCCCTAACTGCCGGACCGAGCGGTCGTTGCGTTTCGCGTTGTATTTGACCGCATTTTTGCCTTGGGCAGGCCTGTGCCTTGCTACTGAGGGATTTACCTACTAACATCTTGCACAGATGGTTTGGGGTGGCGCTATGTGACTCGGTCACACGCTGCCGTATTTGACGTTACGATGGAGCCCGAGGCTATGGCATATACGTTAGAAAAAGGTGGGGATCTGTACCTGGATTCGCCCACCGCCACCCCCAATTTGTCCACCGATGATAAGCTGTGGACGCTCAATTTCGGCCCTCAGCATCCCGCCACCCATACCACCATCCGGCTACTGCTCGAATTGGATGGCGAACGGGTCGCACGCTGTGTACCCATTATCGGCTATCTGCATTCCGGTTTTGAAAAGAACGCCGAAGTGCTCGACTATAACCAATATGTCACCATCGTGGACCGCATGGACTATGCCTCCCCGATTTCCAACGAAATCGCCTTTCATGGTGCGGCGGAAAAACTTTTCGGCATCCAACTCACCCCGCGCTGTACCGTGCTCCGCACCATTCTGGCGGAATTGGGCCGCATCCAGAATCATTTGCTGTGCATTGGTGCCGCCGGGCTGGATTTGGGTGCTTTTACCGCCTTCCTGTTCGGCTTCAACGAACGCGAACGCATCTACGATATTATCGAATACGTCAGCGGGGCTCGGTATCACTGTTCCTGGACCCGCCTCGGCGGGGCCATGCGGGATGTCGAGGACACCATCTTCAAACAGATGGTCAAGACCTTCATCAATGAACAACTCCCACCCGCCATTGATGACATTGAAATCCTGCTCAACCGCAACCGCATCTTCATTGACCGCACTAAAAATGTGGGTACTTTCACCAAGGCCGAAGCCGTTAACTGGTCTGTCACCGGCCCGCTGGCCCGCGCCTCGGGCGTCACCCGCGATGTCCGCAAGGATACGCCCTATCTCTGCTACGCCGATAACTGGGACGGTCAGGGCGCCCCGGCTGTGCAATTCAAGGTACCCATCATGCATACCGGCGATTGCTACGCCCGGTACCGCGTGCGTCTCGAAGAGGTTAAGCAGAGCCGCAGCATCATCAGTCAGCTCATTGATAACATTCCCGGCGGGCCGATCAACGCCTCGCCCGAGGGCAAAACCCTGCTCCCGCCCAAGTCCGAAACCTACGGCTCCATCGAGGGTCTCATCCACCACTTTGAAGGCATCATGACCAACCGTGGTTTTGAAGCCCCCGTGGGTGAGGTGTTCCTCTCGCACGAAACCGCCAATGGCGAGTTGGGCTATTACATTGTCTCCGCCGGGGACAAGTGTCCGTATCGCGTCCGCACGCGTCCGCCCTCGTTCATTCACTTGAGCACGCTGCCCAAGATGGTCGAGGGCCACATGATGAGCGACGTGGTCGCCGTGCTGGGCAGCTTGAATATCATCGCCGCTGAGTTGGATCGTTAAGTTCCGGTAATTTTCTGGATTCGCGAGGTTATATGCCTTGGATCGTTAAAGATCGTTTGCAAACGTATGCTCCCACCCGCACCGAGCCGTATCTGACGCCGGCCATGCTGCAGACCATACGCGATACCTATTTTCCCCGTTACCCCACGAAACGTGCGGCCCTGCTGCCGTTGTTTCATCTGGTGATGCATGAATACGGCTTCATCGCCCCGCAGGCGATTGACGAAGCCGCCGCGTTTTTGGAAGTTTCGCCTGCAGAAGTGCAGGACGCCGCCACGTTTTACGAAGAGTTCCGCTTTGAACCTTCGGGCAAATATGTGGTGCAGGTGTGTCGGTCGCTGGCGTGTGAATTGCTCGGGCATGAGGCCATCGTGGCCAAAATCCGCGATACCTTTGGCCTGGAAGTGGGCGAAACCACCGAGGATGGTCTGATTACTCTACAGGAAGTTGAATGTGTGGGCTGCTGTGAACAGGCGCCCGCCGCGCTGGTTAACGGCACCATCCACGGCTATCTGACCCCCGAAGGCTTTGTGCACAAGTTGCAGGCGCTGCCCAAGGATGGCCCCAGTCACCACTAATGCCACTACGAATGGCTTGCCAATATCGTCATCGAGGTAAACATGGCTTACAGTGAACCAGTTTTGTTAAAGCGTATCCCCGGCGTCGCCGCGGAGCGTAAACGCATCAACCTTGCGGCCTATCGCGCCACCGGCGGTTATACCGCTCTGGACAAAGCCCGCAGCCTGGCGCCCGAAGATGTGATCAAGCTGGTCATTGATTCCGGCCTGCGTGGGCGTGGTGGGGCGGGGTTCCCCTGCGGGACCAAGTGGACCTTCCTGCCCAAGGATATTTACCCCCGATATCTGGCGGTCAACTTTGACGAATCCGAACCCTGCACCTTCAAAGACCGTTATCTGTGTGAATGGGATCCGCATGTGCTGCTGGAAGGCATCGCCATCGCGGCCTATGCCAATCGCATCGCCATCAGCTACATCTTTATCCGCGGCGAATATCACGAAGGTGCGGAAATTCTGGAAGCTGCGGTAAAAGAAGCCTATGCCGCAGGCATTTTTGGCGTGGCCCATCCCGGCACCGACATTGTGCATCATTGCTATGTCCATCGCGGTGCGGGTGCGTATATTTGCGGTGAGGAAACAGCATTGCTGGAAGCTTTGGAGGGCAAGCGCGGCTGGCCCCGGATCAAGCCGCCGTTCCCGGCGGTGGCTGGTGCATTCGCCAAGCCAACGATTATCAATAACGTCGAAACCCTGTCGTGTCTGCCCTACATCGTGGAAAAAGGCCCCGCCGCCTTCAAGGCCATGGGCACCGCCTCCAGCGCCGGCCCGAAGCTGTTCGGCGTTTCGGGTCATGTGCAGACCACCGGCGTATTTGAAGACGAACTGGGCATCAAGATGTCCACGCTGGTGGAAAAATACTGTGGCGGTGTGAAGGGCAAATACAAGGCCGCGTTCCATGGTGGGATTTCCATGGGCGTACTGGGCACCGACCAATATGATGCCGAATTGGATTTTGATATCGGCAAGAAATATGGCGTCCTGGGTCTGGGTACCGCCTGCGTCACGATCATGAACGATAGTGTGGACATGGTCAAAGTTGCGCGCAATTGCGTGCGATTCTACAGCCATGAAAGCTGCGGCCAGTGCACGCCCTGCCGCGAAGGCTCCGCCTGGCTGTATAAGATGCTGACCCGCATGTGTGATGGCCGGGGACGCACGCGTGATCTGGACCTGCTGATGGAAGTAGCCCTCGCGCAGGGCAGCATGCCCGGCACCACCATTTGCGGTCTGGCCGATGGCACCAATTGGGTGGTGAAGACCATCCTGCAAAAATTCCCCCAGGATTTCAAGAACGCGGTGAAATCCGATGCGGTGCAAGGGGTGGATTTAACTGTGGCCGGAGCGCGGGTTTAAACCGCGAGGCCACGTCTTACGGAAACTGTGTAACGAGAGGCTGGAATTATGCCAACGCTGGAAATAGACGGTAAACAAATTGCCTGGGAAGGCAAAAAGACCATTCTGCAGGCCTGCACGGAAAACGGGGTCGAAATTCCGCATTACTGCTATCACCCCGGCCTGTCGGTGGTGGCCAGTTGCCGCATCTGTCTGGTTGAGGTTGAACAGCCCGACGCCAAAGACCCTACCAAGCTGGTCCGCATTCCCAAGCTCCTGCCCAGTTGCCAGACCCCCGCGGTCAATGGCATGAAGGTTTACAGTTCCAGCCCCAAGGCCAAAGCCAACCAGCAGGCCGTGATGGAATTTCTGCTGGTCAATCACCCGCTGGATTGTCCGGTCTGCGATCAGGCCGGCGAATGTTATTTGCAGGATTATTCCCGCCAGTATGGCCGGGCCCAGTCACGCTTTGAAGAAGACAAACAGAAGAACCCCAAGAAAGATGTCGGCAATAACATCCTGCTCTATTCCGACCGCTGCATTCTGTGCACCCGCTGCGTGCGTTTCACGCGCGAAGTCACCGGCACCAACGAATTGGCCGTCATGGGCCGGGGCAGCAAGGAAGAAATTGATGTATTCCCCGGCCGGGGGGTGAATAATCCCCTCGCGGGTAATGTGGTAGACCTTTGCCCGGTGGGGGCGTTGCTGGACAAAGATTTCCTCTTCACCCAGCGGGTTTGGTTCCTCAAGAGCACGCCGAGTGTCTCGCCGCTGAACAGTCTGGGCGAAAATATTTTCATCCACCACAACGCCGGACGGATTTATCGCCTCAAGCCGCGCAGCAATGCGCAGGTCAACCAATGGTGGATCAGCGACGAAACCCGCTATGGCTTTAAGTTTGTCCACGCCGAAGACCGTCTGGCCACACCCGAACGCATCCAGTACGGCGCCAATACCCAGACTAGTTGGGACCGGGCCTACGCGGAAACCGACGAACTGCTGCGTGCGGCGGTCAAGGAAAAGGGCGCTGGCGCTCTGGCCGTGGTGATCTCGCCGTTTGACGCCACGGAAGAAATCTTCCTGCAGGTCAAGTATGCCCGCAGCATTGATCCCCAGGCCTGGCTGGTGCTGGCTCCGCCCAAAGTGGACGGCACCGATCAAGTATTCAAAAATCCCGCCACCGGTCAGACCACCTTTACCCTCAAGGCCGAAAAGGCCCCCAACCGTAAAGGCGCTGAGAAAATCATCGCCCACTTTGGCGGTAATACCTGCGATATCCCCACCCTGGCGGCCCATATCAAAGCCAAGAAGGTCACCGCGTTGCTCTATAGCGGCATGATGTTGCCCGGCGCGGAAGATGACCACGCCAAGACCCTGCTGGCCGGAACCATCATCGCCACCGGCAGCCGCAAGCATGCCCTCTACGAAAAGGCCACCGTCTCGCTGCCTGTGACCACCTTTGCCGAAAAGCCCGGCTCATGGGAAAACTGCAATGGCCTCATCCAGTCCTTCGTCCCGGCTCTGACCCCCTTGGGCGAAGCACGCCCGCTGGGTCAGGTCTACTGGGACCTGCTGGCCCAGCCCGGCAGCTACGACATCGCCAGCGTCCGCCAACAAATGGCCTCCGCCGGCCTGGCGGAATACGCCGCCGTCCTGCCCCCGCCCTTGCCCGAAAAGAGCGTGGAAATTCTGGAATTTGCGGAACTGTAACTGGCGTTTGCGTCCCGCCGGGGCGCTTTGCTATTTGCCCACCGTTGTAACGGTGGGGCGGTATTCATGCCGTAGGCATGACAGCAGGTAGCCGGTGGTTGCAGCGTAGCGCAAACCACCGGACATGGTTCGCGCAATGGGGGCACCCCGGCAGGGTGTGCCAGCACAGCTTCGAAGTGGGGGGGGGCACAATACATATTCGCATAATTGCACAATCGCGATTCGGAGTTACAATACATCAATTGACGCGAACAAAGGTATGGCTTATGGAGAGACTACCTGAACGGGACCGAGTCGCTGGCTTACCCGGCATCATTTGAATGGCAATATGATTACGCTGGAGTGACGGTGGGTTTTGGGGGGGCGGCGCCCCGGCGGCCCGGGC
>JBIJDM010000137.1:0-8023 GCA_044344145.1 Phycisphaerae bacterium | reverse complement strand
ACGGCTGCAAACGTTTGATTGGCCAGCGGGAAACCTGCAAACGGCCTTTACCCGCAAAGGCAATTATCAGGTAGGCGAGCATCGGAGCGTGGCTTATGCCCCGGATGGGAAGACGGCCGTCTCAATTTTCCACGGGAGTTTAATACTGTGGGATATAGCCGGCGCCGCGGTATTGACCCAAACCACAGAAGGTGGGATCCCGCTATATCTGGGAGCAAGTTTTACGGCGGATGGGAAATATTTGTATGTAGGGGACGCTACCGGAGCCGTTACGAAGCGTGAATTTGCCAAGCCGTTAACACCCCTGCCGGGGGTTCCGGGCGCGAATCGGAACGAGATGGGGGACCGTTCGTGTGTGAGTTTTTCCAGCGATGGCAAATATGCGGCGATGGCATTTATACCCAATACCAGCATTGAGTATCCCGAATCGGGTTGGTTGGCGAACACGGAACTGCGTTTGTTTGAGTTGGCCACGGGAAAAGTCACGGTGCTTGATGCCCGGGCGCAGCAAATTGCGGGTCTGGCTTTTGCACCCGATGGCCGGACTTTGGCGGTAACGGGGGTTTCTGGCCGGGTGGCTTTTTGGGATCTGGCGACGAAAAAGGAAAATGGCGTCACGGATAACCCACAGGGGCCATTGTTTGCGGTGGCGATGGCTCCGGACGGAAAAACTTTGGCGACGGCGGGGGCCGACCGGAAAATATATCTTTACGAATACCCTTCGGGCAAAGCACTCAAACCGTTGGAGGGCCACGAGTTTACGGTGGTGGCGTTGGCTTTCGCGCCCGACAACAAGCGGTTGGCCGCTTGTGACCGTGGGGGGGTGTATAAAGTGTGGGACTTGGGGGCGCGCAAAGAACTCTTGGCCAACCAATTTCCGGTGGAGCAAGTACCCGTGTTTGGCTCCATGCGCTGGACTGATGATGGTACGGCGGTGGCGATCCAAGGATTACAGGTTCCTGTGCTCGTCAACGTGGGTACCGGGGAAGCGACGGCATGTGTCTCGACGCGTACCTATTCGGCAGACGCTGCGGGGCTGACGTATTTTCTGCCCAGTTATTGGCTGAGTCCCAGGAGCACACCGCGCAAATTCCCCACGTTTTACAAACCCAATGAGCGCCCTACAAGACCTGTAGACGCACCGCCCCAACCCGACCAGAACCTGCCCTTATGGTCAACCATGGTATTAAGTCCGGATCATAGTACCATTGTGGCGGCCTATGCGGATACGCTGCGTTTATACCGTCCGCAGGATGGCAGCGAACACTTGCGGCTGCTGCCCAAAGCGGACAGCGAGGAGCGGCGTCCGCGGAAAAGAATCCGGCAAATTGGCTATACCCCGGACGGTAAAAATCTGGTGGTGGTTCAGGATAGCGAAGCCGTGGCTTACGATCGGGGAGGCAGCAGGTCAATCCCGCCGTTGGTGACCCAAACCATACGGGTGTTCGACACGCAGTCGTGGGTGGAGACCAAAACCTTCCAGGGGCACGGCGGTCGGACCAACGCGCTGGTGCTGCACAAGCGTTATGCGCTCACGGCCAATCATGATGCCACGGTGCTGGTGTGGGATTTGGATGCACCGGGGCTGGCCAAACCGGCGCTGGCCGGGAATGTGGAAGCATTATGGCAGGTGGTAATAGGTGACGATCAGGAGGCGGCCAACGAGGCGCTGCCGGTGCTGGCGAAAAACCCCCAGGCGGTGTGTGCGCATGTTGAGACGCTGTTTAACACGCCCGGTGCGGATGCAGAAGTGGATCAGGCGCTTAAAGATTTGGGAAATGCCGATTTTGTAGTCCGGTTCAAAGCGCTGCAAAATTTGACGGAGTGGCGTAAACAGCGTGTGGGTACGGAGTTGGCCATCGCCCGTTACATCTTGCGGGCAGCGGGGCCGGAATCCGGTCGCCAGCAGGCGCGGATGCTGCTGGAAGGGATGGTGCCAGGGCAGGGGACGGGTGGGATCAACTATACCCGTGATCGGGACAAGTTGTACCGTCTGATGTTGCTTTTAGAAAAGACCGGCGGCGCTGAAGCGCGGGGAATCCTGCAGCGTTGTGTGGATCGTTTGCCCCTGCAGCGGGGCAGCGAAAATGCCGCCAAGGCGCTAGACCGAATGGCCCAAACAAATCCGGCGGCAACAACCCGCCCCGGACAGTGATAGCTGGTGGACAGCCTTTACCGCAACTCTAATGAAGGTGAATAACCATGGTGGGACTGAGTAAACAGGGACATAATGCCGCAGGTGGTGTGGCCCGGCAACAGCGGGCGAACGGGTGTTATTGGGCGGTGTTAATGGCGTTGGGTTTGGGATTGACGGGAGTGCCGTTACGCGCCCAGCCGACCACACTTGCCGCCAGTACCCAGGCCGCCACTGCGCCGGGGCAACTCAGCGCGAAGCGGGAGGAAAAGTTGCGACAAGTGGAGAGTTTGGCGGCGTTGGTGGGCAAGCCGGAAATAAAACAGCAAATTGAAGGGTCCGTGATCTGGCTCAAGGTTTCGGCGGGTAAATTGGACCGCGCTGAGGTAGAGCGTGGTTTGGACCCGACCCAAAAAGCCGCGTTGCTGTGTACCCGGGCGGAAGGCCAGCTCAAAACCAAACAACCAACCGCCCGTGCGACGTTGGCGGAGGCACACAAGCAGATTCTGGCGTTGCCCTTGGCGCTCCCCCCGAAGGATTCTCGGGAACGCTGGGCAAAAGAGGCGGCGATACGCAGTCTGGCAATGAAGCTGGCCGAGATCTATAGCACCGCCGACATGTTTACGGAAGCCGAGCAGATGTATGCATTGGGAACAGACGTAAATACTGCGCTGCGGTGGGGACAAGAGCAGCGTTACACCCGCGCGGTGGAGCGCAAGGACTTTGCGGGGGCGCGGATGATGGTGGCCGAAATCAAGGATCCCACGGTCCGGGATTCAAAGATGTGGCGGCTGGGTCTGGCTGCCGAAGCGGCCGGAGATAAACCAAATGCCCTCGCCGCCTATGAACAACGTCTGCACGTTGGCATGTATGGGGTAGAGTTTGTAGACAGCCCGATCCTGAAATTGGTGCGGTTGGGACGCAGTGATTTGGTGGTGGCAGGTGCGGATAAAATGACCACAGCTATCATGACGGGAAGTGGTACGCCCGTCAATCTTGAACCGTTGGTCAAAGAGATTCTGGCCTATGGCACGGTGGAACAAGCGGTGGCTTTGTTAAACAAATGTGTCTCGGTAATGCCACAACCAACAAAAACTGATATGGCCACCATCGTAATATTGCCCAACTACAAAACCTGGGTACATATAGCCTTGCTGCAGCAACTATGTAAGGATACGGCCGGGGCCAAACGCAGCTTAGGCCAGGCGGCGGAACACTTGAACGCCTTCACCCCCAGCGGTGCGGATGGTATACAGCAGGTCTTTCACGCCTACGCCAGATTGGCGGGGATTTATTACACGCTGGGGGCCAAAGCGGAATACCAAGCGACGGTAGCCAAGCTGGAGGCGGATGCCGAAGCTAAAAAAAACAAGGTGCGGTACTACGAAGCGCTGGCCGGTTTGACGTATGAGCTGGCGAATGTGGACGATCTGGTTGGAGCGCTTAGGCTGTACAAACTGCTGACCGAGGAAGAAGTTTTACTCGCTTGTAATCCTGAGGGTTATTCCGGCTATGCGATGGGTTGGGTGGTTCCGCTGGCGGTGTTCCGCGCGCATTGGCGGGCAGGCGACAAAACGGCGGCAGAAACAGCATTTACGCAGGCTACAGCCATGTTGGGCAAGTGTAAACTGTTGGAGCAGCAGAACGGCCTGACGAAGCTGGTTCAGGCCCGGTTGGATGTGGGTGATCGGGATGGGGCCATGCATATTATTGCCAGCACGAAACTGCGGGTCACCGGTGATATTGCCCGATCCGTGGCGCAGGCTTATGCCCAGAATGATGAGATGCCCAAAGCCATACAGGCAATTAAATTGATGCAAGAGGAGTATTTGACGGCGCACAACGGTGTCTTGGAGGCAGTGGCCGACATACGTTTCAAGCGCGGCGATACCGCTGGAGCCCTGGCGCTGCTGAGTAAAAATCCGTGGCGAACTTATGAGGATTCAAAACTTTCAAAACTGTTGCTGGGGTTGGCCAAGGACGGGGATGTGGATACGGTTATGAAATATCTGGAAAGTCCGAGCTTGGGGCTGATCCGAAAGCTCGCGGGCGTACGCGTCGAGGCGAATGATCCGGCGGGGGCCATCCGAATTCTGGAGCGCGGGATTGAGGCGGGGCTGGTGCAACACAAACCTTCACCGCATGAAATCTGGCCCATGATTGAGCTTTTGGCAGTATTGGACCCCCAAAAAGCCGTGACAATTGCGGAGCTTTATCATCCCCAAGAACCGGCCAGGGCGGGGGAAAATGACAAACAAACGCAGGTGGCCCGGATCATGAGGATGAAAATTTGGGCGGGGCAATTTGATGATGTTTTAAAACAACTCGCATCGCAACCAGCTTCGGAAGTGCGGGATAGGCTGATATTATCTGTCTATAGTTCCGTTTTGGTGCCACCCAGCAACACGTTCAAGGAACCTGCCCGCCGACCAGAATATTGAGCGCGGGGCGCGGTGCACACAAAACTGTATTTTATAACCAATCGGGCGGGTAAATCACCGGGTGGGCGGGGGAACTCCAATGGGAATAGTGGGGTGAGGGGTCGTTTTATCGCCGTGGGGGCGGGTGGGGGCTAAGATGAGGTAGTTTATTGGAGGAAATGTTATGAGCGGCGGATTGTTGCTTAATTTGTCATTGTTGCTGTGCCGGTTGTCGCTGGGCGGGATGTTTCTGTTGGCGGGTTTGCGCAAGATGCTGCCGGCGGAGGGTAAGACGGTGGGCGAGATGTTGGCGGGATTTGCCAAGTTTTCGGCCAGTAAAGCGCCGTTGCCGGAAAATCTGGGGTTGGCGTATGGGTATGCGTTGCCATGGGCGGAGTTGTTCTTTGGTGCGCTGCTGGTGTTGGGGTTGTTTGGCCGGTTCAGCGCGTTGATGATTGCCTTGATGCTGCTTAGCTTTATGATTGCAATGGGGATTGATTGGTGGCCGGCCAAGGGTGGGGCCTTCGATAAGAACGTAATTTTGTTCAGTCTGGCGTTGCTGCTGGTGGCGACCGGCCCGGGCGGGTTGGCGTTGGGGCGGGGTAAGGCCAAACCTGCGGCCAAAGATTGACATTTTGGGTCGTTGTACGTGAAAGCGAAGCGAGTGGAAGTGAAATCCGGAGCGGAAATCGCTACACTATGCGCTTATGAAAGTTGCGCTCTTTATAACCTGTTTGTCCGACACGTTCTTCCCTGCCGTGGGGATGGATGTGGTCAAGGTGTTGGAACATTTCGGCTGTGGGGTGGAATTCCCCGAGGCCCAGACCTGTTGCGGCCAGCCGCACTATAACAATGGTTACCATCACGACGCCCGGCAGTTGGCCAAGCGGATGATCGAGGTTTTCGAGCCGTATCCGTATGTGGTGACGCCGTCGGGGTCGTGCGCGGCGATGATTCGCGAGCAATACCCCAAGTTATTCGAGGCGGATGTTCCCTGGCTGGCCAGTGCCAACGCATTAGCGGAAAAGACCTACGAGTTTGGCGAATTTTTGACCAAAGTGTTGCAGGTGGACCTGTCGGGGTATCGCTTGCCGGTGCCGGTGACGTTGGCGTATCACTATAACTGTCATACGCGGGGGCTGCACATCACGCCGCAGGCGGTGCCGCAGTTGCTGGGGCAGTTGGGGAATGTGACGTTTGTGCCGCTGGAAAAGGCGGAGCAATGTTGCGGGTTTGGCGGGACCTTTTCGACCAAGTATCCGGACATTTCCCGGGCGATGGTCAAAGACAAAATCAAATGCGGTGCCCAGAGCGGGGCGGATGCCATGGTGGTCAATGACGGCGGCTGTGCGATGAATATCGCCGGGGCGTGTCATCGTTATGGCGAAAAATTCACAGTCACGCACATGGCGACGCTGATCGCCCAGGCGCTGGCCACCCCGAAGGCGGAGGCCAAGCCATGAGCCATGCCACTGCCCCGGCGGGAAAGCGGCTGAGTCTGCCGGTGTTCCAGCCGGACTTCATGAAAAATGCCAAGCTGACCAGCGTGGATGCGGATTTGCATGCGGCGCTGGAAAATTCGGTCGTGAAAAAAGATGACGGGCGGCGCGAGGCGCTGCGCGATTTGCCGGATGCGGATGGGTTGCGGACGGTGGCGGGGCTGATCAAGCGGCACACGCTGGATCACCTGCCGGAGTATTTGCTGGAGCTGGAAGCGAACATCCAAAAGGCGGGCGGGGTGGTGCATTGGGCCGCGACGGGGGAAGAGGCGAACCGGATCGTGGTGGAAATCGCGCAGGCGAACGCGGTGAAGCTGGCGGTGAAGAGCAAGTCCATGGTCAGCGAGGAGACGGAGCTCAATACCGATTTGGAAGCGGCGGGGATCGAGGTCATCGAGACGGATTTGGGGGAATTTGTGATCCAGGTGGACCACGATCATCCCTCGCACATCGTCATGCCGATCATCCACAAGCGGGCCAAGCAGGTGGGCGAGTCGTTTGCGAAATATTTCACGACGGAATTCACCGAAGACCCCCAGGCGCTGGCGGAGATGGCGCGGGTGTATCTGCGGAACAAATTTGATCAGGCGGATATGGGCATCACGGGGGTGAACTTTGCCGTGGCCGAGACGGGCACGGTGGTGATGTGCACCAACGAAGGCAATGGCCGCATGTGCGCCAGCCGGCCGCGGATCCATGTGGCGCTGATGGGGATCGAGAAGCTGATTCCGAAGCTGGCGGATTTGCCGGTGTTTTTGAAACTGCTGGCGCGGAGTGCCACGGGGCAGGCGCTGACGCAGTATACCAATCTGGTCACCGGACCGCGGCGGGCGGGGGAACTGGATGGGCCGGAGCAGTTTCATCTGGTGCTGATTGATAATGGCCGGAGCAAAATTTTGGGGTCGGAATATCGCGACGTGTTGCGGTGTATCCGCTGCGGGGCGTGTTTGAACGCGTGTCCGATTTATCGCACGGTGGGCGGGCACAGTTATGGCAGCGTGTATCCAGGGCCCATTGGGGCGCTGATCACGCCGCTGTTCAATGGGTTGGAATTGCACAAGCATCTGCCGCAGGCGTCGAGCCTGTGCGGGGCGTGCTATGAGGCGTGTCCGGTGAAGATTCCGATTCCGGACATGCTGATCAAGCTGAAAATTGATATGCAGAAGCAGGGCATCACGCCGTGGTACGAGAAGGTGGCGTTCCGGCTGTGGAGTTGGTCGCTGAGTTCCACGGCGGGGTATGTGCTGGGCCAGAAGATGCAGCAATGGATGCTGCGGGCCCGGGCGGACAAGCAGGGATGGATCACCAAGCTGCCCGGTCCGGGCAAAGGCTGGACCGACGCGAAAGATTTCCCCGCGCCGGCGGCGCGCAGTTTCCGCGCCCAGTGGCGGGCGAAGCAGAAGCCATGAGCTGAGTCGGGCGGTTCGCCCGGCGTTTATATAAGGTTGTGCCGATGTTATTGAAGATGTTGCGGGCCAAAATCCACCGCGCGATTGTGACCGAAGCGAACGTGAACTACGTTGGTTCGATCACGATTGACGCCAACCTGCTGGAGGCCACGGGCATCCTGCCGGGGGAGGCGGTCTTGGTGGCGGACATCGCCAACGGCACGCGGCACGAGACGTATGTGATCAAGGGCCAGGCGGGTTCGGGGGTGATCTGCATCAACGGAGCGGCGGCACGGCTGGTGAATTTGGGCGATCCGCTGATCATCATGGCGTGGGGGATGTGTACGCCGGAAGAGGCGCGGGCGCTGGTGCCGAAGATTGTGGTGTGTGATCCGGATAATCGGATCGTACCGCCGGAGCGGTGGGGGGAAGTGATTACGATGAGCGTGCATGTGGCGGACTGAATGGAGTTACGAGCGGCTGTGTTTGAAGTCAAGTGATTTTTAGGTTGAGCGGTTGCCATGTTTCTCCTTTCCGGAGTAGGGCGTAGAGGATGATCAGGAGTTTGCGCATACAGGCGAC
>JBIJDM010000136.1:0-8052 GCA_044344145.1 Phycisphaerae bacterium | reverse complement strand
CCCCGGCCGTATCGGCCCCAGACCACGGACGCGGGCCATGGCCAGCCGGTGTGCGCCAATCACCTGGCCCGGGCGTTTAGCGCCCCGCAGCCCAACCGCGGCAACTTCCTGCGGCGGCTGGCGCTGCCGACCAGCGTGAAGCACTGGACGCTGACCACACTGCGGGACAAGCTGATCAAGATCGGAGCTAAGGTCGTCCATCACGCCCGCCGGGTGGTATTCCAGTTGGCGGAGGTCGCCATCCCGCGCCCTCTATTCGCAGCCATCCTGCGCCGCATCGAACGCCTTCACCTCACGGCCCCCGCCCCGACATGACCATGACCCGTGCGACATCAGGCAACCGGACGGTCTGGGGCGCGATCGGTCTGTCGCCCAAGGGTGGGAACCGCGCTCTGAGGCCCGGAAACACTCACCGGCAGCCCTGCGGGGCGCGGTTTGGGGGCGCATTGGAGCAAGATTTTGCTTGATGCAAGCGTGTCCCTGTGATAAACTGCACCAAGTCGTTCGCGACGTTCGCGGGGCTGGAGTCTATATGGTAAATCCCGGCAGACTGACAAGGAGCTTTTCATGGCACGCCGCACCGCTATCATGTTCCGCCTGGCAGTGGTATTCCTAGCCACGCTGGCAACACTTGTGGCTGGCCCGGCCCGCGCCGCCGAATCCCCGCTCCAGATGGAGTTGAAGCTTCACGAAGCCGTCTGGGGCAAGGCTGACGGTCCGGCCGCCGGCGGGCCGACACTGCTGCTGTTCCTGGTGCGCCAGGGCGACCAGTGGGACCGCGTCATCGGCACTGCGGGGAACCTCAACAACTCCATCCACGTCGGGTATGTGGCGCAGGCGTCGATCACAGACCAGGCGATCGACCTGACGATCCCGATCACCATCTACCCCGACAACTATGTTCCGGGCGGTTCCGCCGAGTACACGGTGAATCTGAAGGCCAAAGACGGCGGGCTGTTTGAGGGCACCTACGCTGGCAAGTACTGCGGCATTGATGTGAAGGGCAAGGCCGACGGCCGGGTGCTGCCGGCCAGCAAGCGATTCCGGCCGGAGGTGAACCCGGTCGCCCAGGGCGAGCACCCGCGGATTCTGTTCCGCAAGACCGACCTGCCGGCACTCAAGGAGAAGGCCAAGACCCCGTTCGGACAGGCCATGCTGGCCAAGATGGACGACGACATCGGCCTGGCGATCAAGTGGCAACTGACCGGCGACCGCAAGTACGCCGACGAAGCCCGCGCCATTGTCGAGAATATCCTCGAAGGCGACTACAGCAGCGCCCGCACCGCAGGGTCGCACCACGGCATCCTGCACTACGGCTGGGTGTGGGAGCATCCCGGTGTTGTCTACGACCTGTGCTACGACGCCCCCGGATGGGACGACGCCTTCCGCAAGCGCGTCGAGCGGTACACCGTCTTGTGGCACCAGCGGATCGTATATCAGCGGTTCATGTTCAATACGCAGGGCCAGTACAACTACGGCAACCCCGAGGCAGGGCAGCTCTACTACGGCAACGCTCTGGCTTCGCTGGCCATATGGGGCGAGAAGGGCCCCGCGCCGACCAAGCCTCTTCCACCGGATACGGCCACCGAAGTTGCCCCCGCCGCCGACTACAAGCCGGGCAAGGACGTACCGGTGGTGCCGCTGGAGCTGGGCAAGTCACCCAGGAAGTGGCTGGCGGCCACGCCTGCGCGGGCGATCATCGACAGCGATCCCCTGGCTGAGTTGGGCGGCGTTGAGAAGTGCCGGCCGGAGTCAGGCACGGCCTTCACCTTCGGGAACGCCAGGTACGCCTTTGCCCCCATCGCGGCGGAGTTCGTACCCGAGACCGGCGGCGTCGTGATCAACTGCGGCAAGTCCACCCGGCCCGACCACGTGAAGATGCGCCCTGGACCCGAGTTGGCCAGGGACGGTCCGGTCACTTACTGCGTGTACACCGTGCTGGACAACCCCAAGGCCCAATGGGTGAAGGTGATGGCCGGTAGCTGGCGCTGGGGCCTGCAGCAGTTCGTCCTCAACGGCCACACGCTGGCTGACGGGCAGGTGGTGAAACTGGAGAAGGGCCTGTATCCGCTCCTGGTGGTCATGCGGGTTCGCTCATCGCGCGTGGACTGGATGGAACCGACGCTGCTGGAGGCCACCGAGGTGGACGTGGAGAAATCCAAGGCCCTGGTAGCGCGGCTGCAGAAAGAACACGCGACAGCCCTGAAGGAATGGGAGCTCAAGACGTCCCTGTGGAAGCGCAGCGGCGAGGCCAACCAGGAGTACCACGAGTCTTTCGACATCGCGCGGTTCCAGATGTACCTGCAGTTCCGCGAGGGCATGGGCACCGGCGGGGCCCAGCCGACCGTCAGCGGCGAGTCATACTCGCAGGGCCTGCAGCCGGCTTTATACGCCTCCGCCTATCGCACGGCCTTCGGCTACGACCTGTCACCGCTCAACGACATCACCCACTTTCTGCCCCGGCGCATCTTCAGCCACCTGTACCCGGCCGACGGCTCGCAGATCGAGCAGTCGATCCACGGAACCAGCGCCCTGGGTCCGGACTACTTCGCGTTCAGCTTCCCCATCGTGCCCGATGAGTGGAAGCCGGCCGTGCTGTGGGCCTGGGACCGCTTCGGCGGTGGCAGCGGCGAGGGGAGTTGGAGCAAGAAGGGCGGCGGCCATGCCGACACGCCGGCGCGGGCCTTCATCAACTACCCGCTGGACATGAAGTCGCAGGCGCCCAAGGGCATCCTGCCCCTGACCTGGGAGGCGCCGGATTTCGGCTACTACGGCTTCCGCAACGACTGGAAGGACCAGAACGATTTTCTGTTCCAGATCTGGCTCAAGTCCAACACGCCCAAGGGCTATGCGATGCCCAACGCCGGCACGTTCCGCATCGCCGGCCTCGGTCACGAGTGGGTCACCGGGTTTCCCTCGGTGCGGCTGGACAACCGCCGTTACTTTGACCCGGTACTCCTCTTGCCGGAGGACGAAACCAATCAGGACGGCCAGGCGCGGGCCACTTATGTCCACACGGACATGGACGGCTCTGGCACGGTGACGGCAGACCTGGCCGACGTGTACTGCCAGAAGGTGCAGTACGAGCGCTACGGCAACGTGCGCAACGAATCCACGTTCAAGGATTCGGGAGTCAAGGGCCTGCGAGCCTATGCGGTGGACTACAGCGGCAAGAGCGGCGCGCCGTGCCTGATCGTGCTGGTGGACAAGGTGACCGGCGGCGGGACCAAGGTGTGGCCGTGGTACCTGGCCGACGTCAAGAGGGATCCCAAGTCCGGCAAGGTTCTGGACCCGGGCGACATCAAGCGCACCAAGGTCGCGGGCACCACCGTCACGGTAACCAAGGACGACGGCGCGACGATGACACTGACGTTCGTCGGCCCGGTGAATGCCGAGGTGAAGGCCGAGACCCAGACGCTGAAGTTCAACAAGACCTACAACCGGGGCGTAGGCACTTTCACGGCCCCGGGCATCTACGCCAGCGGCGCCGACCCCAAGGACGGCGAGTTCTTCGTGGTCGTCACGATCCAGAGGCCCGGCGCTGCCGCACCCGAAGTGAAGGTGGACGGTAAGGGTCTGGCGGCGAAGGTGACCGTAGGCCAGCAGACCGTGAGTTTCGACGGGCAGAAGATCGTGTTGGGCAAGTAGCGGTACGGCGAGTTCGGCTGGCATGGATCGGCAGCCTTCGCGAGGGCTCGCCCTGGCTCGCAGCCCATCTCCCCACGCACGTGGGGTTAACCACTTGGCCTGATCCCCTTGTCGGTCCCATACTCCGCTTCCCAATTGAGGCTGTTTTCTCAGTTGGATGGGAAACTGCTCTCCGCTAGGTTTTCACTCGACCACGCGGCCCTGCCCTCGAGATCGTGAACGGGGTCCTTGAGTACTTCAAGCTGGCTTTCCTCCATACTTCCCATCCCCATCGCACTTGGCTCGGGGCGCACACCCGCTGCGCTAGCCCGGTTCTTGGTGGTGCATACCCTGCGGCCACCCATCGAAGCCCGGACAAATTGTGGATGCTGGATTGGGGCAGGTACCTAGCTGCCCGCAAAGATGGAAAGCTTCTGGAGCAGTTTAAAGCGCGAACATGTAGCGCGGGCCGGGTTCGTGACCCGGACGGCGGCCCGGGCTTCGATAGGCCTGTGGATTGAAGGTTGGTATAATCGCCAACGGCGTCATTCGGCCCTCGGTTATCAAAGCCCCGAACAGTTCGAGGCCCGAGGTATTTAACCCCATGGCGCGCCCACCATTCGTGGGGAAGGCCAATGCCAGCATTTTCCCCCTGCCTTCGGTCGTTGGATTTTCAGGTTTTTACGTCTTTTCACCCCCACGTCCCAACTGCGGCGGGCCGTTTTCGCCCCGCTGGGCACCCCCGGCCCACGATTTCCCCGTCGTACTCACGTGTTTACCACCTGCAGTGACATACTCTTCCTCCAGTTGTACACCATGGCACACAAGCCGAAGTCCAACGCGTTCCGTCGCAACCCCCGGTAACGCGTGCGCCGCGGCAGCATCTTCTTGATCCCCGCAAAGGCATGCGCCACAAAGCCCCGCACCCCCGCCACCACCCGGTTATAGCGCCGCTGTAGTTCCGTCAAGGCCTTCTGCCCCTTGACCCGGCGATGACACAAGCCCGCCAATACGCCCCGCGCCCGCAACGGTGCCACCCGTTCCTTGCTCCGGCACCCGCTGTCCGCAAACACCATCCGCGTCTCATCCTTGGCCAAGGTGTCAAAGTGTACATGCTCCGACGTCTGGGCCGTATCGTAGATGTATTGCTTCACCAGCCCCCGGCGGTCGGTGGCGACGTGCGCCCGGTAGCCAAAGTAGGCCCGATTCCCCTTGGCGGTCTTGCTGGCGCAGGGGTCCGCCGTGTGCGAACCATCCTTACGCTTGCTGCCCAGCGGCGCTTCGATGATGGTGGCATCAAGGAGGGTACCGGTCTCCACGACCAGACCTTTGCTGCGCAGAATCTCCAGCGTCTGGGCAAACAGGGTGGCCTCGTGGCCGCCGGCCTGGAGGCGTTCGCGGAACCGCCAGAGGGTGCTGTGATCGGGGGTTTTGTCATCAAAGCTCAGGCCCACGAAGCGGCGGAAGCTGATGCGGTCCATGAGCATATCTTCGGTCTGGGGGTCGGATAGGCCATAACACTTCTGCACAAAGAGGACTTTGAGCATCATGACCACGGGCCAGTGGGGGGCGCCGCCTTGGGGCGTATCCTTGGCAAACAGACCCGCTAGAGAGTCGGCGAGCTGCGCGAAGGGGATCATTTGGTCGCAGAGGGTAAAGAAGTGTGCGGCGCGTTTGCTGCCCAGGTCCGCAAGGGTCAGATCGGTGAAGGTGGGTTGCGCCAGAATCCGTTCCATATGGCCTCCGAAAAACAGCTCTGCCTGAAAAAGCGTCAGAGCAACGGCCCAAAGGCCGTTTCATTTATATACGCTTCAAATGCCGTGCCGGTTTTTCAAAGGCCCCAACTCTTAACTCCCTCCCCCTCCACCATC
Source organism: Phycisphaerae bacterium (assembly GCA_044344145.1). Lineage (GTDB taxonomy): Bacteria > Planctomycetota > Phycisphaerae > WQYP01 > WQYP01 > JBAXGE01. The sequence goes on along the minus strand of JBIJDM010000136.1, from coordinate 2,554 downwards.
CTCCCGGGGGGGGGATTCGAACCCACGACCAAGGGATTATGAGTCCCCTGCTCTAACCGCTGAGCTACCCCGGGCAAAACGCCCATTCTACGCGAACTTACCGCCCCCCGTAAATGCCCCGCAAAATCCCGCCCCCATTTACCCGCGCCGCATGAAATCCCCACCCCATCCGTTATCATAGCTACAGTTACGCCACGGCCGGTGCGGGTCGTGGCCCGCGTCCTGATTCCGTTTCGCTTTCTACGTTGAGGTTTTTCTCATGCGCGCCCCCTACCTGTCCCCGCTGGCGTTACTACTCACCCTCTTCGTCACCCTACTCGCCCCGGCCTTCGCCGCCGCTCCTCAACCCCCCGCCGACCCCCGGCCCATCGTCCTCATCCTCGGCGACCGCAACTCCCGCCCCTTCTCCGCCGGCGCCCCCTGGCCCGACCAGATCCAGAAAAACCAGCCCGAGTGGAACGTCGTCACCGTCGCCCCTGACCGTCTGCTGCCCCAGTGGCCCGCCGAAATCGCCGGCCTCATGAAGCCCTACACCTCCGTCGCCGTCGTGCTCATCTTCACCGGCACCGACGATGTCGCCGCTGCCAATTATGCCAAAACCGACGCCACCGCCCTCGCCCAGCACATGACCGACCTCATCGCCCAAATCCGCGCCACCCCCGCCGGGGCCAAAAGCCTAATCCTCCTCGCCACGCCCATGCCCGTCCTCGACGCCCGGCTGGATCAGTGGTCCAAAGAAAAATACCTCAACGGCGAAGCCCACAGCGACGCCCTCGCCGCCGCCTATCGCACCGTCGCCAAAACCACTGCCGTTACCCTCGTGGATTTCCACGCCTGGGCCAAAGCCGAAAAAGACGACGCCGGCAAACCCGGCCCGCTCCTGGGTTCGCTCGGTTGGGCCATCCGCGATTGGGGCCACCCCATCGTCGCCCGCTATTTTGAACCCATCCTCAAAACCGTCAACCCCCAACCCGAGGACCCCGCCGCCATGGTTACCTGGCGCGCCTGGGTCAAAGCCGAAGACACCCTCGACCAACTGCTGGCCGCAACCTGCGCCAGCACGGTCACCGTCGGCCCCGCCTTCGCCCCCGCACCCATCCTCGCCGGGGCCACAGCCCCGCTGCACCACGCTATCTTTATTCCCGCCGAAGCCCTGCAGGGCCCCACCCTCGCGGTGGCCTTCAGCGCCCCGGAAGGCAAAATCGGCCTCGTCGGCGCCCGCCGCAACTTGCCCAATTACCGCACCCCCCTCACCGTCGAAACCGACACCGGCAAGGTCACCATCGAACTCGATGCCGATTGGCAGATGCTCGATGAAGCCCAACCCAACAGCCCCGTGGACCCCGACCTCTACCGCGCCAACGTCGGCAAAATGAATTACTTCGGCATCGCCAACGGCACCCCCGGCCAGCGCAGCCTCGTCGTCGCCCGTTATCCCCTCACCGCGCTTGCGGGTAAAAAAATCACCGGCGGCACCATCACCCTCCCCGGCTCCGCCGATGTTGCCCGCTTCACCGCGCCCGATAAACTCACCCCCGTCCCCGGCAGCCAGGCCCCGGTCATCGTCGCCCCCATCCTCGGCGCCGATGCCACCTTCGACAACAGCTATGCCACCTGGAAAACCCGCGACGGCAAAAAAGGCTGGCTCGGTGGCCTCGTAGACGCCCCCGCCCGCCGCACCGCCCTGGAAAATTTCCTGAAAACCAATCCCCCCGCCTACACCACCGCCCGCGCCACCGCCGAACTAAAAAACTAACCCCGTAACCCACGTCGGAGTAACCACAGGGTTATTAACGCAATCGTTTTAGGGGCCGAAATTAGAGGAATAGATTAGCTCCAAGGTTGATCCGTCCGCTGAATCCCAGGCAAAAATACAAGCCGTTTGCGTTGTACTTCGCAAAATAATTTTCCAGCCATCATTTTCTGGAGGCCGCTTCGGTCGCTTTACTGACGGCGGTAACCCATCAAACTCGTACCGATCGTCAGCATGAATTTTCGTTATTGAGCGGAATACGTCGAAACCTTCCTTTTCAAACAACGCGGCCCATTGGGTACAGGCGTCCTGTGCTTTCCGTCGCGAATCCATGCGCAAGTAATAGACTGTTCCATCGAACCAACCATCCGGATTATAAGTAATTTCCTCCACCACAGTTGCGTCCACGGGGTGAGGTATTCCAAGCTTCTGAATCCATTCTCGCTCTGTTGCGTCGATCTGAATCTTGATTGCCGTCACGATTCCCGCCACGGCCAACAGCCCGACTACACCAATCACCCACCAGCGGTTCACCTTGCGTCCTAGTAGCTTCATCATCCAACCTCGCAATATTTCATAGCACCAAGAGCCCGGCTGGATTCTGACCACCAGCCCCATTTCCCTCAATCCCAAAACCCAATTCCGTGCCCAGCCGTGTCTTCCGTGGTTAAAATCCTCCCCCCGTCCCATCTGTGTCCATCTGTGTGCATCTGTGGTTTCACTCCACTCACGTCAGCGTATCACTCGCCGTACGCCCCGGCATCTGCACCGACGACTGCTCCAGAATCAACCCCTGTTCCC
>JBIJDM010000130.1:0-8088 GCA_044344145.1 Phycisphaerae bacterium | reverse complement strand
TCATAGACCAGAACGGCTACCAGGCCAAACTAATGTTGGTAAATCGGCAGGTATTTCAGTTCCACCGCCAGCGTCAGCAAGGCCATACTGGTGGCATACTGGTCCCCGCCAATCTCTTCAATACCCCCTTTGGCGACCCAATACCCCTGGGTGTTCTGCTGGCCCAAAATTTGGTCCCGAACCCGGGCATATACCTCGTTATACAGCCCACCACCCCCCTGGGCGGCTGCCTGGGCGGTGTAATAGCAGGAATAATAGAAAAATTCGGTCTGATTAAAGGTTATGGGGTTCCGGCGGAGAAATTCCGCCCCCGCCGCCACCTCCCGGCTATCCGCCTGACCGGCCAACTGGAGCGAAAGCATCCCAATGGCGGTCCGGCCCGTGGATGGATTAGTCGGACCTGTATATCCGAATCCCCCCGAAGGAATGCTCAGGCGTTTGATGTAACTAACTGCTTTGGTAAGGACTTCCGGCGGAATTGCAGCGCCTTGGTTGGCAGCGGCCCGCAGGGCCATAAGTTGCCAGCCAGTGACGGAAATATCGGCATCGCTAGGTTGTGGGCTGTAACGCCACCCCCCTTGGGCCCGTCCCTGCCGGGCTTGGGCATTCATAATGGCATGGAGTGCCAATGCCAGAGCGGTACGAATCGCCGTCCGCTGGGTCGGTGCGGCCACGCCGTGGGCCTCGCATAACATCAAAGTGCAGATACCCTGGTCATACATGCCGGATTGATTGTCGTTGGCTCGAAACAGGCCATTGGGTTGTTGGCCTTTAAGCACATAGTTAATCCCGGCCTGAACCTGTTTGGCATAGGGGCCATCCGTAGGCGTATGGCCGTTGGCCAGCAATGCCATAACCGCCAGTGCGGTAATGGCGCTGGAAGATTCGCGGCCCGTCGACCATGCCCCATTGCCCCCCTGTTGCTGGGCCAGCCAGGCAATTCCGCGTTCCATGGCCAACTGCGCCCCGCGATGGACGCCGGCCGGTGCCGGTGGAGCATTGGGCGTCGCCGGAGCGGATGAGGCAAGGCTTAGACTTAAAGCCAGAACCCCTGCCGTACCGAGCCATAATGTGGTATGGCGCATGTTAGTTGCCTCCCGGCGTTGCCGGCATCTGCGCCAGCCGTAAATAATAAGCGCGGACCATTTCTTCGTAACCTGCGGGCAAACGTTGCGGCGCGGTTTGCAGGATTTGGGTGCGCGTGGCATCCGGCAGTTTGGCCCAATCTCCGGGACGCATCCCCAGTGCCGCCGGTGCCGTTTGCAGATCGATCGGTCCCGGCGTGCCCGATGGAGCCTCAGTGGTTTGCCGATTGTTGGGCGTTGCCGGCGTCTCAGGCCGTTGGGCCATTTGCGGGCTCATTGACTGTTGCCGTTGTTTGGCCCAGTCGGCGGCGCGACGCATACGCTGGTCCCAAGACTCGGCCCCCGGTTCGGAGCCAGCTTCCGCACCAGGTTTTGTTTCCCCGGAACCGGGGGTTAACTCACGGGCAATTTGATCGAGTTGCGGGTCGTCACGTTGTGGCCCCTTATTTTGGGGTTGCAACTTTTGCCGGAGTTCGCGGGTTAATGCGCGGGCTTGTTCCTGTTGGGCCAGTCGTTGGGTGGCGGTGGGTTCTGTGGCCGATTTCTGTTGGGCTTCCGCCGCACGCCGGGCCAGTTCCTGCGTCTGGGGATCATTGGCACCAGATTGGGACATTTTTTGCGCCACCTGCTTGAGCGCATCGGCGGTTTTCTGTTGTTGGGCCTGCTGCTGGGCCTGATCTTTAGGCTCTTCACCTGCGGCGCCTTGCTGCGCCTGCTGGGTCAGTTCCCGCAGGGCCTCTTGCTGCTGGGCTAATTGCCGTAGGTCCTTGGCCTGCTCCCGGGCCTGCTGGGCCTGTTGGACAGTTTGCTGGGCCGCCTGTTGGGCCTGCTGGGCTTTTTGATTCATGCGCTGATTCATACTCTCCAGCTTTTTACGGGCCTCCTCGGTGGCGCCTTGTTCCAACGCCTGCCGCGCGGCCCGCAGTTCCTGCCGCATGGCGGTGGCATCCTTGGCCGCCTCGGGGCGTTGCTCCTGCTGACGCAGCGCCCGCTCGGTGGCATCGGCAGCCTGCCGGGTGAGATTGGAACTTTGTCCGGGATTGGGAGCCTGCTTGGCCTGCTTGAGTGTATCCTGGGCTTTGTCCACCGACTCCTGCTCGCGCTGGGCCTGTTTCATACGCGCTTGGGCCGGCGCCTCCTGCTGACTCTTGCCTTCCTGTTCCCGGGCTTGTTGCTCCAGTTTTTCCGCAGTCATTTGCTGGCGACTTTCCGCCTGTTTGAACTCCCCTTTGCGCAGCGCTTCGGGTAATGCTTGCTGGGTCTTGTCGCCGTCCTTTTCCGATCCGGGCGTGGGGGCTTGCTTGCCCTGAGCGGCTTGTATCTGTTTGTTCAGCGCCTCTTGCTGTCGGGCCAGCGTCTCGGGATTCTTGGCGAGTTGCTCGCGTTGGGCGGCCTGCTTGGCCTGCTGACGCAGGGTTTCCTGCTGGGCGGCAATCCGGTCCAGCGTTTCGGCCTGCTCGTTGCGCCGGTTTTGTTGTTGCTGCTGCATCGCGGCATCAAGTTCGGGATGTTCCTTGCGCAGTTGCTGGATATCTTTGCGCGTTTGTTGTGCAGTTGCCGGTGCGGTTTTATCGGCCCCCGGCTGGGTACTGGCGGCCTGACGTTGCAGCGCCTCCAATTTTTGGGCCAGGTCTTTGGCCTGCGCTTCCTGCTGCAATGCCTGCTGGGCCTGGGCAATATCCTGCCGCGCCTCTTCGATCGCCTGCCGGGCCGACTGTGCACGCTGTGCGGCCTCCTGTGGTTTATCGGGACGCTGGGGTGGGAGTTGCTCCTGCGCGGCTTGCGTTTGTTGCCGGGCCTCATTGACCGGGTCGGTCTTGGGGTCCAGACTGGGACGCTGGGCCTGGGCCAACGCCGTTTCGGCTTGGTTAAGATTCTTGCGGGCTTCCTGCCAAGCGGTATCCGCATTGGGCATCGTGGCACTGGGGCGGGTGGTGGCCTGCAGTTGTTGCTGGGCCTGTTCCAATGCCTGCTGGGCTTGTTGGAGCGGTTCCAGACGCTCCTGCAAAGCCACGGCATCTTCCGGATTCGCCACCAACGGTGCCGCCGGATCCAAGTCCAACCATAACGGCGCCGACACCCCCCATTGTCCCTGCGGGGGCAGGTTATCGCGCACCGCCAGGCACACACTGAGGCGCTTAATCTGCGTTGGAATGCGTAGCTGTTGGGAGGTTAAATCTAGTGCGTAGGGCACTTGCCATTGGGCTGTGGCCGCGGGCAGGTCCAATGGTATGACCCGTTGCCAGGCCTCTGCTTGCAGACGCAACTCAGCGCCTACGAGCCCTATATCGTCATGCGCTTCCAGTTGTAATGGGATCAGCGCTGTAGGCCGGACCCGCAGCGTCCCAGCGGGTTGCACAATCGTGGCCACCGGCGCAAGATCGGGCACGGCCTCGATCCGCCCCTGCCAAGCCTGCAAATTGCGGCGTTCCTCGGAACTGTACAACTCCACCTGATAACGTACCTGATCACGCAGCGTCCAACGGACACTATTCCACCCCTCCGCCTGCACACTGAGCGGCAGCGCACTGGCATGGCCATCGGCATGCGTGAACACAATCCGGCTGCGGCTTAATATCGGCTGATTGGTTTGAAACTGCAACGTCACATCACTGCCCACCAAAGCTTTGACCGACCCATCGGTCGCCTGAAAATCCTGCGCCAGCCATTGGGTATAGGCGGGGAATTCCAGCTTGCTCTGGGCGGCCAGCACCCGCGGCAGGGGCAATATTTCCAGACTGTAACGCCCGGACTCATAGCGTCCCTCGCGGCCCTCGGTCACCACCGTGAAATAGACATCCTGCTTTAACGAGGACAGCCGCAGCAGATATGTCCCCTCGCTGCGTTCGAGGATATCCAACCGCTGACTGGAGGTTTCCCCGGTATTGGTTTCCAGATGTGCTTCCATGGTGCCCAGCGTGTCGGCATCAAGAAACGTGTCTTTACCCGCGCGCCGGACCCGCACCAGAATCTGCGGGGCGCTGCCCTCCACCACGGCCCAGCCCGTCGCGGGGGTTTTACCATCCATTGTGGCCACAAAGACCACTTCCACACTGCCCAGCGCCTGGGGATAAAAGACCTGTTTGATTCCGGAAAATAATTTCGGCCCCACCGTCCAGCCCGCGCCCACCCATACCAGCGCCATCAGTGCCATGCCCAACAGCGCCCAGGCGACCGGACGCAGCGAGACCACGCGGGCGGGTTCGATTTCCTGATACGCGGCTTCGGCCTGCGCCAAGACCCGTTGCTTCAACCACGGCGACCCCGTTGCGGTGCTGTCATCTTCACGGGCGCATTGCAACGCGGTGGAAAAGAGTTCCGCCGTCTCGGGCTGGTGGACATCTACCTGCCGGGCAATGGCCAATAACCCCAGCCCCCGGCGTTGCCGGACCAAAACCCACAGGGGATAAGCCAAACTAAGCCACGCCCCAATGCGCAACGTCCAACGCAAAGGTTCCCATGCGGGCGCATAAATCCACACCAACCCAGCAACCAGCCAAACCCCCGCCACCGCAAACACGGACCAAAGCAGATGCCCCCCCAAGCGCAGCGCCCAAGCGCGGCCCGCCACCAGCCGTAAGGCGTGGCGCGTGTGAATCAGAGGTTGGGAGGCAAACTCCACCATGTCAGTATTATACGGAGATGGCTGCGGGGATACAGCCTAAAATTACGTATTCACGGGCCCCTCGTTCAAGCCTTGGTTTCCGTCCCGGTAATCGGTATCTGCTCCACCACCGTCAGGCCAAAACCTTCCAGTCCGAGATATTTTTTGGGGCGATTGGTCAGTAACCGCAATTTAGTCAGGCCCAAATCGCGCAGGATTTGCGCCCCGATCCCAAAGTCCCGGCGGTCCATGACCGGCGGCTGGGCCGCATCACCATTGGCCAACGGTAGCCGGTCCAGCAACGCCAGCCCCCGCGAGGGTTGCCGCAAATAGACCAGCGCCCCTTTACCCGTCTGAGTGATCCGGCGCATGGACTCATGTAGTTCCCGACTGCCGGTAAAGCCCTGACCGCCGAAAACATCGCCCACCAGATTCTCCGCATGCATCCGTACCAGTACCGGTTCAGGCTGGGCCACGACATGATGCCGATCATCCTGCACGCCCACCCCGCCATAACACATCGCCAGATGCAGCAGGTTATCCCCCACCGTTTCATAGACGATCATATCGAACAGGCCATACTCGGTTTGCACCGGCATACTGCGTAGCCGACGGATCAGCGTATCCTGCCGCAAACGGTATTCAATCAAATCGGCATTGCTGCACATCAGCAGGCCGTGGCGCTGGCAGAACTTTTCCAGTTCCGGCCGGCGGGCCATGCTGCCGTCCTCGTTCATAATTTCGATAATCACCCCCGCCGGGATCACCCCCGCCAGCAGACACAAATCCACCGACCCTTCGGTCTGGCCGGCGCGTTCCAAAACCCCGCCGGGCTTGGCCCGCAAGGGGTTGATGTGTCCGGGGCGACACAAATCCGATGGGGTGGACTGCGGATTAATCAGCACCTGAATCGTTTTCGCCCGTTCCCACGCGGACACGCCCGTAGAAATACCATGGCGGGGATGCGCATCAACCGTTACGGTAAACGCCGTCCCCAGTGGTGCGGTATTATGAATCGCCTGCGGATACAGTTGCAGCCGGTCACAATCTTCCGCCCGCAACGCCACGCATAAAACCCCCCGGGCCTCGCGCAGCATAAAATTCACCGTTTCCGGCGTAATGAACTGGGCGGCACAAACCAGGTCACCCTCGTTCTCGCGCTCCTCATCGTCCACCAACACAACCATCTTGCCCGCACGGATCGCGTCGAGAACTTCGGGAATTGGGGCCATGCTCATCGTCGTATGCTCCTGCCCGGCGCCCTTGGCGCCCGGCCTGCTGAAGGCTCAATTGGTGGGCTCGGATGGGGTGTCTTCGCCGACACCTTTTTCCAGCACATGTCCAGCCCAACCATGCACTGCCGTGTAATAACCCCAAATCGCCCCGGCCACGCCAAACGTCAGATAATCCACTGGCAGGGCATTGGCCAACGGCCAGGTTACCACGCCGGGATACTTCGCCGAAGTGCCGGTCATATACCATGCGACCGAGCCCAGAATTACCGGCACCGTCGCCATAATCACCAGCGGACATCCGGGCCGCAAACGCTGGGCAAAATACGTGGCGAATAGAAACGCAAAGAACGTACCCAGGGCCGCCTGACCTTTATGGCCGGAACGCAGCAACACATACGCCAACACCAGCCCCAAGGCCGCACTAATCGCCCAAGCTCCCAGCCAACCCATAATATCCAGCGCCCCGCGCCGTACCCGCCCGCGCGCCATCCGTACCAACAAGGCATCCAATACCTCGGGCTGCCAGCGTTTACTGCGCGTTCCCACCGCACGAAACGCCCAGCCCAGTTCCAAGGTCGTCACCGGCCGCGCCCCAGCCAAACCGCGCAAACGCGGCAGCCACGGCATCAGGCGTAAGATCCACGCATTCGGCTGGGCCATGCCCGCATACACCCGCGCACAAACCCAGAACATCACCAGCAGCATAAACAAACACACCAGCGCATCCAGCCAAACCCCGTCAATGGGGCCTTTGAGCACGAAATTATCCGGTTCGCTTAACAGCAATAACGACGCCTGCATATTCCCTTTGGACCATGCGGCAACCCCCAAAGCCAGGAGCGCACAAAATATCCCCCGGTGCGGATGATCATCCCGGAGTAACGCCGTCGAAACCATCGCGGTCACGAGTCCATATAACACCAACCCCAACGAAGCCCACCACGGCCGGCCCGGCTGCCAGAGCAGCAACCCGGAATGTCCCGGCGGAGCCTGCAACAGTACCGCCAACGGCCCGGTTAATACTCCCCACCACAGCACGATCAGAATCAGATAACGGATCCGCCGCACCGTGATTTGCCAGAAGGTCTCCGCCAGCGGGATCGTGGCTTCCGGGGGCGTCAGTGAGATGGTGGTCATAACGTAGCCTCGTATGGTTGATCCCAAGCGGCCAATTCTATCAGGAGCGGCCGGGCGGTTTCCAGTGTCGCTGCCATAATGATACCCTCCAGCAGGGCTTGCTGGCGCGGACCGAGCGACCAGACCACGGTTTCTGCGGTTTCCGGGACGCCCAACACACTTAAAAGCGTATCATGCAAAGCCTGCATACCCGTACCCAAGGTGGCACTCACCGCCACGACCGGCCCCGGGAACGCCTGCGTCCACGCCGGCACCGGATGGGTATCAATTTTATTCACCACACACACCAGCGCGGGCCGTGCGGTCCATATTTCATTGGCCTGCTGCGTGAATAACTCGGTGAAGGCTTCAGGACAAGCCTCCCCGGCATCCAATACCACCAGCACGCAATCCGCGCGGGTTTGTTGCTCATGGGTACGGGCAATCGCCGAAGCTTCCAGTTCATCGGTGGTCACCCGCACCCCGGCGGTATCCACCAGTTCCGCGTCCACCCGCCAGGCAGCATTTTTCGCCATGAGCAGGACGGGATGCTGCAACCAGTCGCGTGTGGTCCCCGCGTGCGGACTGGTAATCGCCATCGGCCGGCCGGTCAACATATTGGCCAGCGTGGACTTACCCGCATTAGGCGCGCCCAGCAATACCAGCCGGGCAGGTTGTGTGGTCAAACGTGCCAATTCCCCGCTGCGCAACCGCAACCATTGGGCATCTCCCTGCATTTTCCAAAACGGCCGTCCCGCCGCCAAAGCCTGTAATTGCCCGCGTGCCCACGCGGCCACACCACCATGCTGTAATTGTCCGGTAAACAAAGGTAACGCCGCGACACTATGCGGTTGACTCAGCGCCGTGGCCACATCATCTGCCAGCGGTGAACCCTGTGTTCCCTGCCACCAGACCGCGCTATCGTCATTCCAGACTACCCCCATACGGATACACGCATCTTTCAGGTTATTGGCGATGGTCAAAGATCCATGCAGATGCAATTCCACCCGTTGGGCATGAGTCTGCACCAACAGCCCATCATCCACCG
>JBIJDM010000129.1:0-8100 GCA_044344145.1 Phycisphaerae bacterium | reverse complement strand
TGGATTACGCCAAGACTCGCCCATATAGGCGAATCCGTTGGTGGTTATGGCGTTTTATTTGGCTTGTATTAGCATGTGCCACTTTGGTGGCATTGCCTGTATTTTGGCTGGGGTACGATTGGAAGAACGAGCAAGATGCAATACGACAGATTGAGATGGCCAATGGACACGTACGATTGAAGCGCCTCGAAATTCCCACAATTTCCAGCCTTATACCAAAACGTTGGGATTGGGTGCTCGAACGAACAGACCATATCGCCCTTAAAATTGACGCGTATTCTGATTGGCGTTGTCTAACAAAATTAACTAAGATACAATCCATGGCATTCTGGGCGGTGCGTAGTCCCGATGCGGACTTAGTTCATTTACAAAAATTAACCGCTTTACAGGAGCTAGACCTAAGTTACACGCCTACAACGGACCTAGGGCTAGCCCATATTTCTGAATGCCGCAGGCTTAGATCATTAAACCTAACGGAGACCGCCATCACGGATTCAGGACTGGTTCATCTAAGCACCCTAGCAGAACTGCGTTGGTTGTATCTCAGTGGCACACAAACAACTGACAGCGGACTTGAGCGTCTTAAATGCCTGCCCCTACTCCAAATATTAAGCCTACGCAACACCTTGGTAACAGACAAAGGAATTGCACACATTGAAAAAATGTCAATGCTCCAGTCACTAACACTTAATGGGACCACTATCACTGACGCGGGCTTAATTCACCTCAAAGGGCTCAATGATTTGCGGGTGTTGGACATAAGCGAGACACCAATAACGGATGTAGGTTTGTCACAGCTTGAGAGTTTGAAAAAATTGCAGGAGCTATCGCTCATAAACACAAAAGTAACCAAATCTGGTATGGACTCATTACGTAGGGTTCTGCCTAAGTGCCAATTTATAACAGAATACCATTAGGCAGCCAGCGGATGCGGGCATACTTTGCCTTTGAGCCCTGGCCAGACCGCTACGGGTCCAACATAGGCCGGGCGTTATCTTCCTGACGTTGCGCCATAAAATCTTTGACCAGCGCTTTGCGTACCCACACGCGCGTGCGCCAGTTGGTGAAGAAATAATACCGCCATTCGTAATGCCAGCGATACTGCTGCTCTTCCATCAGCACCCAATCAGGCCCCAAAATCTTCTGAATTTCACCGTTGGCCATGGTGCCACGGTCTTTTTCGCTCTGGGGTTTGCCGGGCATGCGCCGGTCATTTTCACCCAGATCATCGGTCATGATCAGCACCCGACCGTCGGCCCAATCGCGGGCCCGGCGGGCCCATTCGCGATATCCGGCGGGACTGGCCCGCTGGAACGAAAAATCAACAAACGTGCTCAAATCGTCCCACGTCCGCGTGCGCAACCCATTGCCCCGGCGGATGGGCTGGTTAAGAGCCGTCAGCATTTCCATGGTATTGGTTTCATTGGCGAAACGCGTATAAGGCAGAACCACCGCCACCTTACGTTGCAGGTCCGGGCGGTAATAACGGGACAACGCCGACGTGGTGGGCCGCCAGGGATTTTGCCGGTAGGTCAGATGATTGGGCAGACTGCCCACCAGCGCCAGCGCCACCAGCGCGGTGCCGGCCAAAATCCGCAGCCCCAGCAACGGCAAACGCGAAACCGCCCAGGTAACCACGATCAGCACCGCTGGGATGATGATGCCCAGATAACGCGGTTCCCACATTTCAGGCACTTTTTTGCTGCCAAAAACCAGCTTGTACCAATAGGAATCCGGCTGGGCCCAGGTCAGCGCCAACAGCGCCATCGGCAGGACGATCCACACCGCCAGCCAGAGCCAGCCCAGCCCGCCGGCCATGCCGCGCACCCGGCCCACCGCCACACGCGGCTTATCCAGCCAGCGCCGCCAGGGAATTACCGCCACGATCAAAAACACCAACAGACCATAGGCCACGCGCCATTGCCAGACCACCAGCCAATCCCAACTGCAATCCGTGAGTTTCTTTTCGAAGCCCTCGCCCAAACCAAACCAGCGCAGCATTTCCGCATCAATGGTCCGCGGCAACAAAAAGCCGAAAATCTGTACGGTGGGCAAACTTAGCACCGTGGTCCAACTCATTTTGGTGTAATCCGACATCCATTCCAATCCGGTATAGCCACCGGAAACCATGGTGCCGACAAAGCCGGTATTGTGCTGGTACCACCAGAGCGGCAGTGCCCCCGCCAGCGCGATGGACAAACCCCACAACGGCCAATCCAGTCCCCGCGGGCGCGGCCGGGTCAACAGAATCAGCGCCTGCACCGGGATCAACAGCCACCCTTCGGACTTGACTCCCATCATAAGTATGGTGCAAAGCGTAAAGAGCGGCCACGCCCACCACCAGCCGCTGCGGTGCGACTGCCACTGCATGAAAAAGGCCATGCTGAAGGCCGCGAGGGTATAAAGCGCCGCATACATTTTGACATCGCGGCTGTAGTAGATCAGGAAGGGATTCACTGCGGCCAACAAGGCCAGCAACACCGCCCAGCGCCGGGCAAAGAAGGCCCGGCCCAGCAGATAAAAGGCCACCGGCGCCGCCGTTCCAAATATTACGGCGGGAAGGCGCAGGAATTCCGCACTAAAAAGATGCGCCTCACTAAAACCCAATTGGGCGCCCAAATCCAACCACCAGCGCAGCCCCAGATACCACAACGGCGGAAAACCTTGATCCGATAAGGAACTGATGACTTCCGACCACGTGCCGCAAATACGGTTGATGGTGAAGGATTCGTCACACCACAGGCCCTGTTGATCCAAACGCCAGTAACGCAGAAAACCGCCCAACAACGTGATCAGCAGCACAAAAAACCACGCTAACCCACAGCGCCAAAAGCGGTTATAGAGATAGCCCAGCCCGCGCAATACCGTCGCGCTGGCATCGGTCCAATAGTTGAGACTAAATACCGTGCGCAGCCAGCGCCGATACCAGGGGATAGGGGGCGACCAATACAACAGACACAATCCTTGTAAAAACTAGTGCCATTATCCACGAAATCAGCGCCATGGGTAAGGGGCCATAGGCTAACTCTGTTTCGCCCCAATTATTGCCATAAAGCAAATTTCGGCAAACAAATATTATCCACTTTGCGATAAAGTCGTTTGGCCCTACAATCGTTCAAGTTGCCGCGCCGGTTGAACACCCGGCGGGCAACCAGGCAGGTCATGGCATATCTGCATGTGTTTTTATATTGGCTTTAGGAGGCCCACCATGAAAATCGGTATTATTGGCTGCGGTTATGTTGGTCTGGTTTCGGGCGTGTGTATGGCGGCATTGGGCCATCAGGTGGTGGCAGTGGATGTGGATGACAACCGCATCGCCAAACTCAATCAGGGCATTTCTCCCATCTACGAGCCGGGACTGAGCGAACTGATTGTTAAAGAGATGGCCAACAAGCGTTTACGCTTCACCACCGACTTCAAACAGATGGTCAAGGCGACGGACATTATCTTTATCGCCGTGGGCACCCCCCCGGCCACGACCGGCGGGGCCGACCTGAGTATGGTATTCGCCGCCGCCGAACAGGTTGCAGGTCTGGCCGAAGCGCCCAAGACGCTGGTCATCAAGAGCACCGTCCCGCCCGGCACCGGCAGTCGCGTGGCCGCGGCCGTGGCCAATGCCAAATTCCCCATCGAAGTGGTCAACAACCCCGAATTCCTGCGTGAAGGTACCGCGATCAATGACTTTATGGAACCCGACCGGGTGGTCTTCGGCGCCAACAGCCCGACCGGCACAGCGGTGCTGCGGGAAATCTATCAACCGCTCATTGATAAGGGCTATGCCATTTTTTCGATGAGCCGCGAAAGCGCGGAACTGACCAAATTCGCCGCCAATGCCATGCTGGCGATGCGGATCAGCTTCATCAACGAACTGTCGCAGTTGGCCGGGGCGATCGGGGCGGATATCGAATCGGTGCGCATCGGCATCGGCAGCGATAAACGCATCGGCCCGTCGTTCCTGAAAGCCGGCGCCGGTTATGGTGGTTCGTGCTTCCCCAAGGATGTCGCGGCGCTGGTCTTCCAGATGAAGCAACTGGGGCTGGAACCCGCGTTGCTGTCGGGGATCGAAACGGCGAATAAATATCAGAAACAACATTTTTCCAAGACGGTGTACGAAAGTGTCCGCGGCACCACCAATCCCGAAGTGGCGGTCTGGGGCTTTGCCTTCAAGCCGGACACCGACGATATCCGCGAAGCACCCGCCATCGAGATTATCAAGACCCTGCTGGAACGCAATATCAAAGTTCGCTGCTATGACCCGCAAGCCATGGCCAACGGCAAACGCGTCTTTGGCGACCAGATCATCTGGGCCGAGGATGCCCTGGCGTGTGCCCGCGCGGCCGATGCCATCGCCATCGTGACCGAGTGGCCCGAATTTATCACTCAGGATTGGAATGAAGTCGCCGGGGTGATGCGCGGGAGGCATATTTTTGATGGCCGCAACTGTCTGGCCAGCAACAAAGTCACCAAGGCGGGTCTGTTCTATACCGCCATTGGCCGCCAAGCCCTCAAGCCCGGCCAGGGCAAAGAAGGCTCGGTGGGCGTGGTTACGGCCGGCTAAACCAAAAGGACTCCCGCTATGGACTGCAGCGCATACCACGGTGTACCGGTCTTGGTCACAGGGGGGTGCGGGTTTATCGGCAGCCATATCACCATGGCACTGGTGGCCGCCGGGGCCCGGGTGGGAGTATTGGACAACCTATCCCATGGCCAGCGCAGCAATCTAGCGCCGGTAGCGGATAAGGTTCACATCCAAGTTGGAGATTTGCGCCAACCTGAGGACTGCGCCCATGCCGTAGCTGGCAAACAAATCGTTTTTCATCTTGCCGCGCTGGGTAGTGTGCCGGGGTCGCTGGATGATCCGCTGCGTTATCACGAGGTCAACGCTACCGGGACGCTGAATTTACTTTTGGCCGCGCGGACCGCCGGGGTGCGGCGGGTGGTTTATTCCGCCAGCAGTTCCGCGTATGGCGATAGCCCCAGTCTACCCAAGCGTGAGGACATGCCCCCCGCGCCCAAGAGCCCCTATGCCATTACCAAACTGATGGGCGAATATTATCTGCGCACCTTTGCAGAGGTTTACGGGCTCTCCACCGTGAGTCTGCGCTACTTCAATGTCTTCGGCCCCCGGCAGAACCCCAAGAGCCAATATGCGGCAGTGATTCCCGCGTTTATTGATGCCCTGCGCCAGGGCCGGGCCCCAACCATCCACGGCGACGGCGAGCAAACCCGGGATTTTTGTCACGTGGACAACGTGGTGCAGGCCAACCTACTGGCCGGGCTTAGTCCCAAAGCGCTCGCAGGCGAAGTATATAATGTGGCGTGTGGGGAACGTTTGTCTCTGAACGAACTCTTTCGCATCATCCAGACCAGTGTGGGCGCGACCGTGCAACCCATTTATGGCCCCGCCCGTATGGGTGATGTGCGCGATTCGCTGGCCGATATCACCAAAATCGTCACCGACTTGGGGTACCATCCGCAGGTACTCGTGCGGCCCGGACTGGCCAGTACCGTGCAGTGGTATCGCCAGCAGTTCGCCTCGTGACAAGCCACCGAAACTGCGGTAGGATGGTGGACAAAGGAGTCCGCAGACATGTCTACAGATACGCTTTCGATCGTGACCTTCGGAGCCATACCCAATACCCTCTGCACCACCAGTATTCAGGCCGCGATAGATCAGGCCGGCAGCGCCGGCGGGGGCACCGTACTGATTCCGCCGGGGCGTTGGATCAGCGGTACGCTGGTGTTGCGTAGTGGCGTGACGCTGCTGCTGCCGCCGGGAGCGGTGTTGCAGGGATCACCGTTTCTGGGCGACTATATCCGCCGCGATCAGGACATTTCCTTTGACGACCAGCGCCACCATCTGTTGCTGGCCGAACGGGTATCGCATATCAAAATCACCGGCGGCGGTGTCATTGACGGCAACGGCATGGCGTTCTGGGATGTCCCCAAGGCGCCCAGCCCGTGGTACCGCGAGCGCGATCCGCGCGTGCATCCCATGCTGGAACTGCGCTCCTGTCAGCATGTGGTGTTTGATGATATCACCATCGCCAACAGCCCCGGCTGGACGGTTCATCTCAACAACTGCGACTCGGTCATCATGCACGCGGTCCAGGTGCGCAATCATCTATTTGGCCCCAATACCGACGGGTTTGATATCAACGGCTGCCGCGATGTGTTCATCAGCAACTGTCATCTGGTCTGCGGGGACGACTGCATCATCATCAAGGCCGGCAAACGCGACCGCGCCAGCGAACGGATCATGATCAACAATTGCGTCACCGAGAGCAATTGCATCGGGATTGGTCTGGGCTGCGAAACTGCCAGCGATATCCGTCAGGTGGCGATCAGCAACTGTGTCATGACCCGCTGCCATCGGATGTTCGCCATCGGCATGTGGGACGGCGGGATCGTCGAGGATGTCACCGTCACGGGCTGCGTGGGTGATACGCTGCTGCCGACGACCTTTGCCCGGCCCATCCATATTGATGTCAAACAACATGTCGGCAGCGACGTTCCCATCGGCACGCTGCGCAATATTCAGATCAGCAATTTCATCGCCAAAACCCGCGGCCGGATTCTGCTGACCTGCCAGAACCCAAAAATGCTCGACAATATTCTGCTCCGCGATATCCGGCTGGATTACCCCGAAGTGGAAGACCCCGAAGTCGGCTGCCCGCAAACGCCCCAACAAGGCTCCGCGCAGTTCTCCAACTACAATCAGGCCGCCCGGCAACAACGCTCCGCCTTCGTGGCGGAAAATATCCGCGGTCTGCGGGTGGAAAATCTGGCGGTGCATCTGCCGGAAGGTCTGGCATTCCCCTTCACCCCGGTGTGGCTGCGCAACACGCCCAAGGCCTATGTCAGTCTGGCGGATGGCACGGTGATTACGGGCACCTGAACGCACTTATTGCCGCAGGGCCTGGCCCTGAACCAGTTCCCGGAAGGTGCCGGGTTGGTCTATGTTCATTTGGGCATGGTGGTGGCCGTGGGCAGGGCCGGATTGGGGATCGCCCGGCCCAAGCGCAGCGCCAACTGGGCCGCGTGCAAGTCGGGAGGAACCGCTGGCAGGCCCCAATTTTCCACCCGCGTGCCCTTATCGCCCAAGGGCATGGCCCAGAGCTTTTTCTGTTGCGTCAACAAATCCAATCCCTGAATGCCCACCAGCGCCCCCATGACATATTGCTCCGGGGTTTGCAAAGGCTGGGTCCAGCGGGCTTTTTTTGCCCCGGCAACGGCGATATTCCACGTCACAATCCGCCGACCACAATACGGCCCTTGATCCGTTGCCCCGCCTCCGGAGCCGTCCACTTCCAGCATCCGGATATTGGTCCGTACTGAATCAAACGACATCCCCCGGTGCAAATCCAGCGTGCCGTGATACATCAAACCATTTTTCCAGACATTACCGCTGGATACATCCTGACTGCTGACGCCATGATGCACGGGATTTTCGATGGTAAAGCCATCCATGAGATTATCGTGCGAACAGCTACGGAAATAGGCGCAATGATGGGCTCTTTGGCCGCTAAAGGTCAGGTTTTGAAAGGTGCAATTATTGCTTTGTTCCGTGATCAGACCATTGTCGCAATTCACAAATTTGACGTTCTTGACCCAGCCATGTTGGACCCGCTTGAAGAATACGCCATTAAAACCCTTGTCTTCCAGATGTTTCTGTACGGGATGCTCCGGCATCGCCACCGTCATGGCTTCAATCCCCACGCGTTCAATATCACCGAGGCGCTGGGTCAGATATACCTTGGAATCCGCCCGCACATCCAGCCGCAAGGGTTTCTTCAGGCGGACCTGATTGCCCTGAATGGACACCACCAAGTTATTGCTGTACCACGTATCCAATTCCCCGGGTTTCATACTGCTCCACGCGTCCCAGTTCATGCCCTCGGCATATTGCGGGCTATAGATTTCGCGGGCCACCGCGCGCGTCAGGGGCCAGGTTAAAGTTACCAATCGGCCCGACGCATTGACCAGCTTTTCCGGCTGATCCACGGTAATCAAGGTACTGCCAGCCTGTCCGGATAACACATTCACTGTACCGATCACGGGCAGGTCATCTGGCGTTGGCTGTTCCACCCAGATGAGTCC
>JBIJDM010000128.1:0-8143 GCA_044344145.1 Phycisphaerae bacterium | reverse complement strand
ATCGCCACCAAGAATATCTGCAATTTTTATATTACATTTAACGCTTCGTCCGATATATGCTTTGCATTTTGTCAAAATTTCACCTTTTATCGCATCTAGTTCAACTGCATTCTTCCCATTATGATATTCCTTGAGTAATTGCGAATATTCTTCTTTTACCAAATCCAAATCAACTTCACTTTTGTCGTTCGACTCTTTTATCTCCTCGTCAACCGGAATAATAGACACCAGACAAGATTTAACAGTGTGAAACAATTCAATCCTCAATGCCCCTTTAGCGGACAATTCGTCAACCAAAGATTCATTATCACTGGCCGTCATTTTCAAATACGTATAGTAGTATCGATAGAATGAAACACTAGTGCAAACACCAACATCAAAAGAGACCACGCCTGTGAATTTATATCTCGTGTTTTTGTTAAGTTTTTCAGCAATCTTGCCAACACTTATTGCAACATCGCGATCATAGCCACTAACGCGACCATTCACAACATAAACACTAGCATCGCTACCAAAACGTTCTATTTTAGACTCAACACTACCTACTCTAATACAATCCGAAACATTGTATATGCCAGCTTTTTTTATCTCTACTATTTTTTGAAAAATAGCTTTTAACTTTCTTTTTTTGCACTTGCGTCAGATCTTCCACTTCCTTGTTATACGCTTGGATTTCATTTTCTACGCGTTCTTTTAACTCTTGATAAGCATCAGAAATAGTCTTTGGCTTTACAACACCTTGCTGTGTTGTCGAATTTGCAGAAAAGCTCTGTGTAGTAGATTGCTGTGTAGTAGATTGAGACGTTAAGGCCGTTAAGTCTGTCTTTGACCCAACAGAATAAGCTGAAAAATCTGTGGCTTTGATCCGCTGCTGCTTTCCATCTTCGGTTTCAAACAGGACTGACGATGATGTAGCCATAAGCACCCTACCTTTTAACACGGTGCCATCTTTCATCGTTACTGTGTCCGCACGTACAGCCATCATAAAACAGGTCAGAACGAGCAGTAAGATTGCTACTTTTTTCACTTTAATACCCCTTATTTTTCAACATTTTTAGTGATTTTTCCAGTAATCAAGCTGGTGAGTTTGTCAATGAACGGATACGCCGTGACGGCCAACATCACAATCAACACCACGCCAACAAGGGCACATATCCACTTGATCTGGCGGATCGTCATGGGATTAACATGAAACATGCCCGTGGAAGACAGCAATACGGGCGTCAGTACGCTCTGGTAAACGAAGCCAAGATAGACAATCATAACCGTGTACACGATGATTTTTGAAAGCTGCTTTTTGAAGTCCAGATCATCCGACGTGATCTTATCCGTAACATGGTGGACTGTGCCTGCCAGTGGCTTGATCAAACACACCAGCACAACGAGGATGATGACGGCCAACACAAACTTAACCCACACCCCCACCAAGTCAGCCCCCGGAATAAAGTCGGCGGCGATTTGGAGCAAAAACAAAAACACGCAGGTAATTACACCCTTGATTAAGGCAGGCATTTCATTCGGCCAACTTTGCATAAATACCCCAATGACAGATCACGCCGACAGTTAACGACCTGAAGGCTATCAGAGGCACGAGATAGTGTCAAGTATAATTCCGCCCAGATGGTCGGCAGGAATATCCCCATACAGCTATTCTAACGGCAGTTATTGTTTCACTTCCCCCCCGCGTTGGGGTAAACTAGAGGGCTTGTATAAAGGTATAGGGTATGGCTTTATTAGGTTGCAATATTGATCACGTGGCCACCGTTCGGCAGGCCCGGCGCGGGCAGGAGCCCGACCCGGTTTGGGCCGCGGTCGAAGCCCAGCTTGGCGGGGCCGATGGCATCACCGTGCATCTGCGCGAGGATCGCCGGCATATTCAGGACCGCGATGTGGAACTGATTCGCCAGATGGTGCAGGTGCCGTTGAATCTGGAAATGGCCGCTGTGGACGATGTGGTGCAGGTCGCCCTGCGGGTCAAACCCTTTATGGCGATGCTGGTGCCCGAAAAACGCACCGAAGTCACCACCGAGGGCGGGCTGGATGTGGCGGGTAATTTCGCCCAGATCAAGTCGGTCGTCGCCCGGCTCCGCGACGGCGGGATGAAAGTCTCAGCGTTTATTGATGCCGACCCCAAACAGGTGGAAGCCGCCCAGAAGGCCGGGTTCCAGGTCTGCGAAATCCATACTGGCCCGTATGCCAATGCCAACGCCGACCAACGCGCGGCGGAACTGGAAAAGGTCCGTCAGGCCGGCAGTCTGATTCTGGAAATGGGCCTGCAGTGCAACGCCGGGCACGGGCTGAATTATTGGAATGTGCAGGCGATTGCCCGCCTGCCGGGCATCAGCGAACTGCACATCGGCCACGCGATTGTCAGCCGGGCGATGTTCGCCGGCCTGCGTGAAGCGGTGCGGCAGATGAAGGCATTGATTGTTTAACCCTAACGACCCAGAACGACTTATTAGCAGCGAGGTATAAGGCCATGTTTACCGGTTCGATGACCGCTTTGGTCACCCCCTTCCGTAACGGCATGTTTGATCAGGCCCGGTACGAGGAACAGATTGCGTTTCAAATCAGCCACGGCACCCAGGCCATCGTGCCGGTAGGCACCACGGGCGAATCGCCCACCCTCAGCCACGAGGAACACCGCCGCGCCATCGAAATTGCCGTCCACTGCGCCCAGGGCACCGGCGTCAAAGTCATCGCCGGCACCGGCAGCAACGCCACCGACGAAGCCATCAGCCTGACCCGCTTTGCCAAAGGCGTCGGCGCCGACGGCGCGCTGATCGTCAATCCCTATTACAACAAACCCAACGCCGAAGGCCTCTACCAGCACTTCAAAGCCATCTGCAGCCAGGTGGATATCCCCGTGGTGCTCTACAACATCCCCGGCCGCACGGGCATCACCATGACCGTGGCCACGGCCCAGCGCCTGGCCAACGATTTCAAAAATATCGTGGCAATCAAAGAAGCCACCGGCAGTCTGGACATGGCCAGCGAAATGGTGCGCGAGACCGGCTTGACCGTGCTGTCGGGCGATGATTCGCTGACGCTGCCGATTATCGCCGTGGGCGGTGCGGGCGTGATTTCCGTGGCCAGCAATATCGTCCCCGGCGACATCCGCCAATTGACCGACGCCGCGCGCGCGGGCAACCTGCCCGTGGCCCAGGCCATCCACCAGCGGCTGTTCGGCATGTTCAAAGCGTTGTTCCTGGAAAACAATCCCGGCGGCGTGAAATGCGGTCTGGAAATGCTCGGGCGCGACACAGGCGAACTGCGTCTGCCGTTGGTGCCGGTCAGCGCCAACAACCGTCTGGCCATGCGTAATGTGCTGTTACAACTGGGTCTGCTCAACGAGAATCTGGCTTAAGCCACAGACCACCCGGGGAGGGTGCGGATGTTTCTGCTACCCTTAGTTTTATGGGGCGCGGTGGCGGCCGGAGTGCCGCTGGCGCTGCATTTGTGGCGCAGCCGCCGGGCGCCGGAAATGGCGTGGGGGGCGATGGAGTTCCTGCTGGCCAGCGAGTCCAGTTGGCGGGGCTGGCGTAATCTGCAACATTGGCTGTTACTGCTTTTGCGCATGCTCTTGTGCGCTCTGGCGGCGGTGTTATTCGCCTGGCCGGTGGCCCAGGGGCCCGGCGTGGGCAACGTCGTATCCTCGGCGGACCTCGCTATCGTGCTGGATCATTCCCTGACCATGCAGGCCAAAGCCAACGGCACCACCCGCTGGGAGCACGCGCTCGATCAAGCAACACAACTGTTGGCTACGCTGCGTTCGAGCGACCGCGTGAGTGTGATTCTGTCCGATCCCAAACCGGAAGTGCTGCTGCGGCAGGCCAGTCCCACCGTGGCCAAAGACAATCTGGCAAGCCTGCGCCAGCGCCCCCCGCAGGCGCAATTTGTCGCTCTGGCCAACGCCGTGGGTCAGGCGTATCAGGAAGTCCGCGCCGGAAAACAACCCCATAAAAATATCGTCGTCATCTCGGACCATCAGCGCGGCAACTGGCTGATCGGTAACGAGGCCGCGTGGCAGACGGCGCTACCGCTGACAGCCCAAACCGCCGGTGAGGTGCAAATTTACAGCCTGCCTGTGCGGCGCGAAAGTTATGGCGACAATATCCGTCTGGACGCCTTGCGGGTATTGACTGAACTACCCCTGGCCGGCGGGCCCATCGAGTTTGAATTAACCGTGCAGAATCAGGGCCAACGGGCCGTCACCGACCTGCGCATAGGTCTGGAAATCAACGGCCAGCCCGGCGGACAGAGCACGCTCGAAAGCCTCGCGGCGGGTCAAAGCCAGAGCGTGCCCCTGCGCGCCCAGGTGGCGCAGGCGGGCCCCTACTGGTTCCGCGCCAAAGTCACCCGCGCCGATGAATTGGGCTATGACAACAGCACACTGACCGCACTGGCCGTGTGGGACAAACTGCCGGTCACGCTGGTCACCCAGCGCGCCCTGCCCAGTGATTTTCTAGCCTCCGCGCTGCAAATACTCTCCCAGCGCACCCCGCTGGACCTGCAGCGCGTGAATCTGGCCGATGCCCCCACGGCCATCGTCGAACGTCCCGGTCTGGTGATTCTCGACGATCCCGCGCAAATCAATGCCGACCTGCGGGCGGCGCTGAATAACAATGCGCTGGCCGGGCATGGCACGTGGCTGCTGCTGGGCACACAGGCGAATCTGGCGCAAATCCAGCAGAGCCTGCGCGGGCTGGAATGGCTGCCCGTTGAGATCGGCCCGCGCCAACAATGGCCTGCCGATACGCCCCAGCATCTGCTGCTCAGTCAGCATCCCTTGTGGCAGCGGACCTTTGCGGAGTTGGATGCCAACACCATGGCCGGTGCCTGGCTGCGGCAGGCCGCGAAGCTGGATTCCCCCCGGGCCGGGGCGCAGTGGATTATGACCAGCGCCGACGACACTCCGCTGGGGGTGTATGCCGCCGGGACGCTGCGTTATGGCCGCAGCATGATCTGGGCCTGTGCCCCCGAGGCGCAGGAAAACAATCTCGCGGTGATGCGGAACTTCCTGCCGTTGGTGCATGCGTGCCTGCTGGGTTTGGCGGCCCGGCCCATGGACCAGCCGCGCGATGTGCCGTTGGCGACCATCTTCACGTTGCCAGAAGTATCGGGCGCTGCGGGCGAAGTAATCTTGACCAATCCCGAAGGCAACCGCACCGCCCTGCCGGTGCGCGGTCAGGGTAAATCACGACTGGTGGTGACACCCGAATTGACCACCCCGGGGCTCTATGCCCTGACTCCCGGCGATGCCCGCGAACCACAAGCCTATCTCGCTGTGCAACCCGACCCGCGCGAATTCGACCCGGCGGTACTGACCGCCGGTGATCTGGAATGGCTGAAACAGCGTTACGCCCTGACCGAGGTTTTAGACAGCGACGGCCTGCCCCAGGCGCTGGGCAAAGCCGATTACGGCACCCCGCTCTGGCCCTGGCTGGTCCTGATCGTGGCCACGCTGCTGGTTCTGGAAAGTTGGGCCGCCCGCCGCGCCGCACGGTGGCAGGTGGACGGGTAAGGGGGAGGCCCCTTGTGGTATCTGATTATTGAGGATCATCCGATATATCTAAGGTATCGGATGATCTTCGCCCCAAAGGGGCGGTATTTATCAAGCCCAGGGCGTTGCCCTGGGCTATATAAATATTGCCCCGTTGGGGCAAAATACCCGAAGCTGCCCGGAAATACCGGACGAACTATTATTGAGTATCATCTGGCCATCTTTAACTCGTGCATTTACAGCAGGTTACACACAACACGAACCCTCCCGCTTTAGCCCTTCGCAAGGTCCTAAAAATTCCCCCGCAAATTCCCGTAACGGAAACCACCCGACGGCAACGGGGTATCATGTGCGTTTGTGCGCGCTTGAAGTTATGTCCAGTGCAGGAGTTAGGCAACGTGAATAATTCTTCTTCCCGACGTTGGTTTCCCACCGCCAGTCAGTTACTTATGCTGGCCGTGGCCGGTGCGGTATTTTTATCCCTGCCCGCTTCGCGCGCTCAGGAAGCCCCCGCCGCGGCCGCCCCTGCCGACGAAGCCAAGGCCCCCGGCAATATGATGGACAAAGCCGTCGAGACCGGCGGCACGCTCTATGTCAGCGATTCGTTCGCGGCGGCGGAAAAGCTGCGCACCGCGCAACGCTTTGAAGCCCAGAACCAAACCCAACTTGCCCTGCAGAAATATCAGGAAGTGCTCGACGAATACAGCACCAAAGTATTTTTCGTCGGCGATGATTATTACCAGTCCATGGGCGAATATGTGCGCCAGCGTCTGTTGGAAATGCCCGCCGTGCAGCGCGGCGATTACGACCAACTCTTCGGCCCCATGGCCGAACGCAACATCAAACCCGCTATCGCCGCGATGGATGTGGTGACAATCATCCGCGAGTGCGACCGCTATTTCCCCGCCCAAGTGGCCGGCGAGGGTATGGAGTATGCCGCGCAACTGTTCTTCGAACGCGGTGATTTCAGCGCCGCGGCCAAGGTCTGGCGTAATTTGCTGGCCCATCCGCGCATGGCGGCGCGCAAGGCGGAGTTGCTGTTCCGCTGCGGTCTGGCCGAAGCCTTGGCCGGCAACTCAAGCAAAGCGGAAAAATATCGCGCCCAGTTGGCGGCGGACTTTGCCCAGACCGATGCGGTGATCAATGGCCGCAGCGTGCGTTTACTGGACGAACTGGAACAACTGCTCAAAGTGGCCGCGCCCGTGATTGTGCGCAACGACACCATCAGCCCCGGCGAATGGCCGGGCTTTCTGGGCGGCGCGGGCCGCAACGATGTGCCCAAAGCCAATGTGGAACTGGGCGCACGGCTGTGGAATTACAATTACGATGGCCAGAATGGCCCGCTGAATCCCGAGCAAATCCGGGCCCGGCGCGACAAAGAAAACCTGCGTAAACAAATGCTGCGTAATCAGGGCGTAGACCTCACCGGCGCGGAACAGCCAGCGAATTTCCCGGCTCTGGGGGCCGGACGCATCTATGTGAATTCCGGCGAAGTGATCCAATGCCTGAACAGCACCAACGGCGAGTTGGTCTGGCAATATCCCAAAGGGGGCAAATCCGCCATCCCCAAACAGAACCCCAATGAAGACTACAACCCCTACGGAATGGTTGGTTCCGAACACAACACCATCTGCGTGGCGGGTAAATTTGTCATCACCGCCGCCCCGAACCCCAAAGGCAGCAATGTGCAGCCGGTGGCTAAATTGCTCTGTCTGGACCGGGACACCGGCAAAGAAGTGTGGTCGGCGGATGCGGGCACTGTGATCAAAGGCAATCAGGAACTAAAAGATAAAGACCCCAATGAAATCAACCGCGGGCGCATTCAGTACAGCAGCGGGATGGACGGTAATGCGGTCTTTGCCGGGGCGCCGCTGATTTCCGATCAGTCGGTCATTATGCCCGTACGCGTGCAAACGCCCGATGGCATGACCGAAGTGCATCTCACCCGGCTGAATCTGCAAACCGGGGCCAAGGAATGGAGCACCTATCTGTGCTCGCGCAGCAGCAACGGCTATTACGGTGGCCCGCGTGACAGCTATACCCCCATGACGGCAATGGCGGACGATACAATTTATCTCTCCACCGGTGTGGGCGCCGATCTGGCCGTGGATGCCTCGACCGGACGTACCCTGTGGCTGCAGACCACGGAAAAGGCCAAACTCAAACCCACCGCCATGGAATATGGCGGCAGTTCCCGGCCCATCTGGCAAACCAATGCGCCGGTGATATATCAGGACAAAGTGATCACTTTCGAAGGCGATTCCAATCTGCGGGTTTACGAACGGACCAGCGGTAAATTGGCGGGCCGCATTGTGCCCAAGAGTCAGGACAACGCCGGGATTCTGGCGGGCATCGTCAATGACAAAATGTACCTGATCGGCACGCGTATCCGCATCATTGATGCACAAACGCTCAAGCTGGCCGCAGAACCGGTGGAACTGCCCGCCGCGGGCAAGCTGGCAGGACGGCCCTTCATCAGCGATCAAATTCTGGTCCTGCCGATGGAGAAGGGGCTGTTTACTTATGATCTGGCCACGGATAAAGCCCGGGGTCTGGTAGCCTGGCCCAAGGGTGACAACCAACAACCCGGCCAGCCGGGGAATGTGATCATGACCAACGACCAGTTGCTGGTCGCCGGGA